>NZ_OLKJ01000027.1:0-52363 GCF_900291005.1 Pseudomonas sp. Kh14 | reverse complement strand
ACTCAATGGCCTGAGCCCTGTGGAATACAGGGCTCAGGCTGCAGCTTAAAACTGTCCAACTTTTGGGGGGCAGTCCATCCCTGTGGGAGCGGGCGTGCCCGCGAAGGGCTGCACCGCAGCCCCAGTTACTTCAGTCAGCCAGACGCCAGGTAGTCGTGCCCTTGCTGTCTTCCAGCACCACCCCCATGGCAGTCAGCTGGTCGCGAATGCGGTCGGACTCGGCCCAGTTCTTGTCCGCACGCGCCTGCAGGCGTGCCTGGATCAAGCCCTCGACTTCAGCCGCATCGACCTTGCCTTCGGCACCGGCACGCAGGAAGTCATCGGCCTCCAGTTGCAGCACTCCCAGCACATCACCCAGCTCGCGCAGTCGACCGGCCAGGCCAGCAGCAGCCTCCACGTCGCTGTCGCGCAGGCGGTTGATCTCGCGCACCAGATCGAACAGAACGGCACAGGCTTCGGGGGTGCCGAAGTCGTCGTTCATCGCCACGCTGAAGCGCTCGACAAACGCTTCGCCACCCTTGGCCGCCACCCGTGGCAGGCCGCGCAGCGCGTGGTAGAAGCGCTCCAGCGCGCCCTTGGCGTCACGCAGGCTGTCTTCCGAGTAGTTGATCGCGCTGCGGTAGTGGCTGGCCACCAGCAGGTAGCGCACCACCTCCGGGTGGTACTTCTCGAGCACGTCGCGGATGGTGAAGAAGTTGTTCAACGACTTGGACATCTTCTCGCCGTTGATACGGATCATGCCGCAATGCATCCAGGCGTTGGCGTACTGCTTGCCAGTGGCCGCCTCGCTCTGGGCAATCTCGTTCTCGTGGTGCGGGAACTCCAGGTCGCTGCCGCCACCGTGAATGTCGAAGCTCTCGCCCAGGCAGCAGGTGGACATCACCGAGCACTCGATGTGCCAGCCCGGGCGACCCGGGCCCCATGGCGATTCCCAGCTCGGCTCGCCCGGCTTGACGCCCTTCCACAGTACGAAGTCGAGCGGGTCCTGCTTGGCTTCGTCGACCTCGATGCGTGCACCGATACGCAGGTCTTCAATCTTCTTGCGCGACAGCTTGCCGTAGCCGACGAACTTGCCGACCCGGTAGTACACGTCGCCATTGCCTGGCGCGTAGGCGTACCCTTTGTCGATCAGGGTCTGGATCATCGCGTGCATGCCAGCGATATGGTCGGTGGCACGCGGCTCCTGGTCCGGCGGCAGAATGTTCAGGCGGCGCTCGTCTTCGTGCATCGCGTCGATCATGCGGGCGGTCAGGGCGTCGAAACTTTCGCCGTTCTCGTTGGCCCGGTTGATGATCTTGTCATCGATGTCGGTGATGTTGCGCACGTAGGTCAGCTCATAGCCGCTCTTGCGCAGCCAGCGGGTGACCAGGTCGAAGGCCACCATGCTGCGGCCATGGCCCAGGTGGCAGTAGTCGTACACGGTCATGCCGCACACGTACATGCGCACCTTGTTGCCATCCAGCGGCTTGAAGACTTCCTTGGTTTTGCTCAGCGTGTTGTAGATGGTAAGCACGGCGGTTCCTCAGCTGCCCCAGGAGTCACGCAGGGTGACAGTGCGGTTGAACACCGGGCGGCCCGGCTGGCTGTCTTTCAGGTCAGCGCAGAAGTAGCCTTCGCGCTCGAACTGGAAGCGGTCTTCGGGCTGCGCCTGGGCCAGCGACGGCTCGGCACGGCAACCGCTGAGCACTTGCAGCGAAGCAGGGTTGATGTTGTCCAGGAAGCTGCCGCCCTCCTCGGTCTTTTCCGGGTTCGGCGAGCGGAACAGGCGGTCGTACAGGCGCACTTCGCACTCGACGCTGCCCTCGGCCGGCACCCAGTGGATCACGCCCTTGACCTTGCGGCCTTCAGGGTTCTTGCCCAGGGTGTCCGGGTCGTACGAGCAACGCAGTTCGACGATATTGCCATCGGCGTCCTTGATCGCTTCGTCAGCACGAATCACGTAGCTGCCGCGCAGGCGCACTTCACCGGCCGGTTCCAGGCGCTTGTAGCCCTTCGGCGGCTCTTCCATGAAGTCGTCGCGGTCGATGTACAGCTCGCGGGAGAACGGCAGCACACGCACGCCCATGTCTTCCTTCGGGTGACGTGGCAGCTCAAGCTGCTCGACCTGGCCTTCAGGGTAGTTGGTGATGACCACTTTCAGCGGGCGCAGCACGCACATCGCGCGTGGCGCGGTGCGGTCCAGGTCGTCACGGATGCTGAACTCGAGCATCGACATGTCGACCACACCGTCGGAACGGTTGGTGCCGATCATTTCGCAGAAGTTGCGGATCGAAGCCGGCGTGTAGCCACGGCGACGGAAGCCGGACAGGGTCGACATGCGTGGGTCGTCCCAGGCGTCGACGTGCTTCTCGTCCACAAGCTGCTTGAGCTTGCGCTTGGAGGTAATGGTGTAGTTCAGGTTCAGGCGGCTGAACTCGTACTGGCGCGGGTGTGCCGGCACCGGCAGGTTGTCGAGGAACCAGTCGTACAGCGGACGATGCCCTTCGAACTCCAGGGTGCAGATCGAGTGGGTAATGCCCTCGATGGCGTCCGACTGGCCGTGGGTGAAGTCGTAGTTGGGGTAGATGCACCACTTGTCGCCGGTCTGGTGGTGGTGGGCATGGCGAATGCGGTACAGGATAGGGTCGCGCAGGTTCATGTTTGGCGAGGCCATGTCGATCTTGGCCCGCAGCACACGCTCGCCGTCCTGGAATTCGCCAGCCTTCATGCGGGCGAACAGGTCGAGGTTTTCTTCCACGCTACGCTCGCGGAACGGGCTGTTCTTGCCCGGCTCCTTGAGGTTGCCGCGGTATTCCTTGGCTTGCTCAGGGGTGAGGTCGCAGACGTAGGCCTTGCCGCGCTTGATCAGCTCGACCGCCCAATCGTGCAACTGGTCGAAATAGTCGGAGGCATAGCGCACGTCGCCGGCCCAGTCGAAGCCCAGCCACTTCACATCGCTCTGGATGGCGTCGATGTACTCCTGGTCTTCCTTGGCCGGGTTGGTATCGTCGAAACGCAGGTGGCAGACGCCGCCGAATTCCTTGGCCAGGCCGAAGTTGACGCAGATCGACTTGGCGTGGCCGATGTGCAGATAACCATTGGGCTCCGGCGGGAAACGGGTGACGATGCTGCTGTGCTTGCCCGAGTCCAGGTCGGCCTGGATGATCGGCCGCAGGAAGTTCGCAGGGACAGCGGGGGCGCCTTTGGCAGCGGCGTTGGGCGCGTTGTCGGCAGTGGGCTTGCTCATAGGATCCTTGAATGCGTGTGTCCAGCCTGGGTAGGCCGATTGAATCAAAGGGCCTATCATAGCCGAAGCAGTCAAGCTGCTGACAGCCGCGCCCGGACAAACTGATGTGATTTATCACGGCTTTTTGCCGCAGCCTGGCAAAATGGCCAGTGCGCGCCATGTGTCGCGATCGCCTGATCCTGCGTCTGGTGATAACCCGCGCCCTGCGCACCCTAATTTCTGATTGCCTTGAAAGAGCGAGTTTCAGCATGTCCAAAGTCAAACTGAGCACCAACCACGGCGACATCGTCCTGCAACTGGACGCCGAGAAAGCGCCACTGACTACCGAAAACTTCGTTCAGTACGTCAAGGACGGCCACTACAATGGCACCGTGTTCCACCGTGTGATCAAAGGCTTCATGATCCAGGGCGGCGGCTTCGAGGCCGGCATGAGCCAGAAGAAAACCCGCGCAAGCATCCAGAACGAAGCCGACAACGGCCTGAAGAACAAGAAGTACAGCATTGCCATGGCCCGTACCATGGAGCCGCACTCCGCCTCGGCGCAGTTCTTCATCAACGCCTCCGACAACGACTTCCTCAACCACAGCGGCAAGAACGTGCAAGGCTGGGGTTATGCCGTATTCGGTGAAGTGATCGAAGGCCGTGAAGTGGTCGACGCCATCGAAAAAGTGGCTACCGGTTCCAAAGCTGGCCACCAGGACGTACCGAAGGACGACGTGATCATCGAGAAAGCCGAGATCATTGAGTGATTCTGCTGATCTCTGATCTGCACCTGCAAGAAGAACGCCCGGATATATCCCGGGCGTTTCTTGATCTGCTCGATGGCCGCGCCCGCCACGCCAAGGCCCTGTACATCCTTGGTGACTTCTTCGAAGCGTGGATTGGCGACGATGCCATGACGCCCTTCCAGCAGTCGATCTGCCAGGCCATGCGCCGGCTGAGCGACAGTGGCACGGCCATCTACCTGATGCATGGCAACCGTGACTTCCTGATTGGCCAGGCCTTCTGCGATGCCGCTGGCTGCACCTTGTTGAGCGACCCCAGCGTGATCGAGCTGGGCGGTGAACAGGTGCTGCTGATGCACGGCGACACCCTGTGCACCCGAGACCTGGGCTACATGAAGATGCGCCGCCTGCTGCGCAATCCGCTGAGCTTGTGGATCCTGCGCCACCTGCCGCTGTCGGCCCGCTACAAGCTGGCACGCAAGCTGCGCAGCGAAAGCCGCACGCAAGTGCGGATGAAGTCCACCGAAATCGTCGACGTCACGCCGGAAGAAGTCCCCAAGGTGATGGCGGCGCATGGCGTGCGCACCTTGGTGCATGGCCATACCCATCGGCCAGCGATTCACAAGCTGATGGTCGGTGGCCAGCCGGCACGGCGTATCGTGCTGGGCGACTGGGACCGCCGCGGTTGGGCCTTGCAGGTTGACGAACAGGGCTTTCAGTTGGCGCCGTTCGAGTTTTCCTGACATTACAGGGTCTCGCGGGCAAGCCCGCAGACCCCTGTAGGAGCGGGTTTACCCGCGAATGGGCCGGCGCAGGCTGACGCCTCAGGGCTGGCTGACTACCGCCCCCTTGTCCCGCTCACTGATCACCACTTCCCGATACTCCGGGTCTGCCTTGATCTGGGCCTCGGTAAACGGAATCACCGCCAATTGCTTGGCCGCAAATGCCTTGGTCTGGTCACTGGCATGCGCCGAAGCCTTCTCACTCGACTGGGAAAACGCAAGCAGGCCACGGGCTTCTGGGCCCTTGTCGGTAAAGCTGACCAGTTGCAGGTAGCTGGTGCCACTCACCACCAGCCGTTTGCCCTGCCCGTGCGGCACGCTGTAGATCGCGTTGTACACCCCTAGCGCCTGCGGGCCGCCTGGTACCGGCGTACCATCAAGGGCCTGTTGCACCTGCCCCCAGCGCGCTTGCCCGGCAACGCCACTTTCACTGACCTGCTTGAGCGACGCCAGTGCTGCCTGATGTACCAGCCTGCTCACCGCCGCCTGCTCGACAGCCAGGCCGCGCGGGGTGTGCTGCGGGTCGGCCGGGTTGAATGCCACTCGCCAGCTTTCCGGGTGCTCGGCCAGCGCATTGAACAGGTTCTGGAAGTGCACCAGGCCCATACCACTGTCGAGGTCGGCCTTGCCGTTCCAGGCGGCCAGGCTGCTGCACACGGCCTGCACATCTGCGCTGGCGCCCTTGCACCATTGCAGCAGGTCTGGCAACACCAGGCTGGCCAGGTACACCTCGTCATCGGTGACCATGCGCTGCAGTTCATCTGCACCTAACCGGGCTTTGCCCTGCAGGCGTTGCAAGGCGAAGCGACCACGCATGCCCAGTGGCTGGTCATTGCGGCTGACCAGTGGAGAGTAGCCGGTCAGCGGCTGCGCCGGGTTGGCCATCCAGGCCGGGTCGTTGGAGTTCTGAACGAAGTCTTCACGCTCCAGGCTTGGCAACAGCCGCGCCGGAAAGATACCCGGTTGTGCCGCCTGCGCGTCAACCTTCCACTGGCATGTGCTACGCGAGCCATCCAGCACCACCAGGCGCCCTTGCGCCTGCGGGTTGCTGCAGGTATCCAACAGTTGCTGGTCAACATAGGGCACTACCGACTGGTTAAGGTACAAGGCCCGCCCTCCCTGATCCACGGCCAGCGTGTTGACCCAAGGGATACCTTGCAACTGCTCGACCGATCCCTTCAATGCCGCCAGGCTGTCGGCTCGGTTGATCTGGTACCACTGCTGCAAAACCCGTGAGTTCTCGAGGTTGGCGTCTCGCACGCTGTAGGCCGCCTGCGCATCCCAGTCCAGGCGGCCTGGCCATTGCACCACCGGGCCAAACTGCGAACTGTAGACCGGCCGCTCAATCTGGCTCAGGCTGCCATCCGTGCCCTTGACCGCAACACGGATGGTTTGCCGGGCCATCGGCAGCGACTTGCCATCGAGCACATAGCGGGTCGGGTCTTTGGGGTCGAGTTGCAGGCGGTAGAGCGTGAAGTGCTTGGAGGTGTCGACGGTGTGCGTCCACGCCAGGTGCTGGTTGAAACCAATGTTGACCACCGGCAGGCCTGGTAACGCCGCGCCCATCACATCGAGCTGACCGGGAATGGTCAGTTGCATCTGGTAGAAGCGCATGCCACCCATCCACGGGAAGTGCGGGTTGGCCAGCAACAGGCCGCGGCCATTGGCTGAGCGCTGCGCGCCTACTGCCACCGCATTGCTGCCGCGCTCCGCGGCGAACCGCTCCTGCCGGGCCAACGCGGTGGCAAAGCCCGCTGACGATTGCTGACGGGTCAGCGTTGGCGGTTGCGCCCCTGCCAACGCCTCGACGAACTGCCCGACACCGCCCTCGGCCAGTAAACGGCGGGTCAGTTTGACCAGATCCTGGCTGCTGATGGGCCGCACCCACTCACCATCGCCACACTCGGCGGGCAGCCCTTGACGACGGCGTTCGACCAACGCCCGGTTGTAGCCGCTGGCATAACCCGCCAGCAAAGCCTGCACCGGCGCGGGTTGCGCCTGCAGGAAGGCATCGACCGCCGCTGGGCTATTGAGCCAGGTGAAGAACAGGTCGCTGGCCAGGTTGTCACGCTGCTCCAGGGTCTTGCCCTTGGCGCCGAAATAGCGCGAGCGCTCACCGCTCACGGTCAGCACTTCATTGGCGAGCAGGCATAGGTTGTCCTGGGCGTAGGCATAGCCGACGCCATAGCCCAGGCCACGCTCATCCTTGGCCACGATATGCGGTACGCCGTAACGGGTATAGCGGATCTGGGCACTGGCGTCGGCTGGCGCGGGGTGCGCCTGCACACCGACACTGAAGGCCACCAGGGCAGCGGCCAGGCCGGCGCAGGTCATGGGGCGGCAAAATGGAAACACGGGCACTCCTCGGGTTCGGGGGTCATCCCGATCAGACGAATGGCCAGATGAATATTTTACGTATTACAAGGCGATGAAACGTCTTGATGAGAAACAGGGCTTTTTTTCACGAATGGGTTGCAGTTTTTGCGTGCTCATTCGTCCTAGTAAGTGAGCCACCCACATTTCGGGTTCGTCCACGAAAAGGAGCATTCGCATGTACAACCCGCAAACCTCGATCCAGGCAGGGCGCGTCCCAGGCAAAACGTCCAAGGAACAGGACGTGTTTGCTGAAGAACGAATCGGCAACGAACAGATCCGCGAGCTGTTGCGCACCTTCGGCCTGCGCACCAGCCTGATCCGCCTCAAGGTTATCGACGCCTTGCACGCCGCCGACCGCAATGGCCGCAGTATTGGCGTGCGCGGGGTGCACGCACAACTGGAACAACTGGATATCCCGCTGTCGTTCCTAAGTGTGCGTGAAGTGCTCAAGCGCCTGTGCACCGAAGGCGTCATACAACTGGGTAGCGACAAGTGCTACAGGCTCAACCCCCAGGCGCGCGCCGTACTGGAGCAAACACCCTCGCGTTGAGCGCATGGCCGGCCATACCTGGCCGGCCCGCGTAGATCAGGGCTTGACCTTGCGCCGCAGAATGCCGTTGATCACCACGACCACCACGGCAATGGCGATGGCCAGCATCTGGAAGGTCTGCTCACTGATCGTGCCCTGCTTCTGCAGGTGGGACAGGCCCAGCATCAGGCCCAGTACCACCAGGATGATCAGAAGTGAATATTTGAGGCGCTGCACGTGTGTCATCGAATGTTCCTTGCAACATCAGGGGCAAATGGCTCGCAACGAGCCGCGGCAATGATACAACGGTCACCGCCCCCGGCGCTGGATTTCCTGCTGGGTGGGGTGACGTCAGCCTGAAAGCATGGGGCTTCCTAGCACCCACGCCGGAGGCACCATGTACAAACCCCTGCTGTTCGCATCGCTGTTGCTGACCCCGCTCTCCCTTCATGCACTGGACACCCAGCAGACGCCGGCAGAACACCTGCTCGAACTGGGCCGCGAGCTGGCCACCCATGCCGGTGCCAGCCAATGGCAACAACTGTGGCAACGCGTACGCCAGGCCGGCTACCTGCAGACCGAAACTGCACCGGTACATTTCAGCGTGCCCACAGCCCGCTTGCCCGACCTGGCCCGACAAACGCTGGCGCAGGCCGACCAGGCACAGCCAATGCGTCAGACCCAGGTACTGTACCGCCGCCACTTTGCCGACCAGGTCATCGGCCAGCGCAACGGCCGGCCGTTGCACGCGCTGTGCCTGCTGGTCGATTGGCGCACGTTGCCGCAGGGCATGCGCGCCACTCCTCAAGCCTATCTGGGTAGCGCCAGCTTGCTGAGCAGCTACCCGTGCGATTGAGGGGTGCCGCACCCGCTCCGCATCATCGCGAGCGACCCGACAGGAAACCAGGAGGCACAGCCAGATGTCGACGCCATTTCCTACAGCGCCAGATATCGCTGCCTGCAAATCCTGTTCACCGAAGCTACAACCCCCAACCCATATGCCGCCTAGCGACGTGCCTCGGCTGTCGCACAGAATTTGCTCACACCTTCGACATAACGCCGCGGGTGATCGGGTCGCACATCCCATCTACCCCGAAGGAGCGCCATATGCAAATGCCAGATTTGAGCCAGATTGATATCAGCCAACTGCCCCACTCGCTGCAGGCCCTGATCGACTGTATCGGCATCGAAAACGCCTACCAACTGACCTGCGCCTACGGCGGCAGGCCCAAGTACATCCCCAAGCACCGCGAGCGCACCAAGCTCGCTGACGTGCTGCCGGCCGAAGCGCTCGACGCACTGATCAAGCGCTTTGCCGGGGTCGCCCTGGAGATCCCCAAGGCTGACCACTTTCTGCGTCAGCTGCGCAACCAGCAGATCCAGAAGGAGAGCGCCAACGGTTTGTCCCGCAGCCTGCTGGCCAACAAGTACGGCCTGAGCCTGCGGCAGATCGGCAACATCCGGCGCCAGGAGCTATGCACGCGCTGACGCCCGGACAACTTGGCTGCTATTCGCGGCGGCCTTACCCCCACTAAATAGAGCGAGCTTCCCGATATGTCGATAGATAACAGCCTTATAGGCTCCGTGATCAATGCCCTGCCGATGGACCGTATGATCGCCGGCCCCTTGCAGGCCATGGTCCAGGCGCAGGTAACCGCCAGCAAATCGTACGCCGACTTCCTGATGCAGGTATGCGTCCAGGATGGCAAGGCAGTAGCCATCCAGTTCGACTACGACGAAACCATCGTCGACGAACAGGGCGAATACAAAGGCGTAGTCAGCAAGACCATGAAAGTGCCGCTGATGGCGGCCATTACCCATCCGAACATTTCCATCGAAGAGGGCAATGTAGAGTTCGAGCTGGTTATCAACCAGATGTCGGAAGATATTTCCAACAAGGACATGAATGCAGAAGTTACCGGCTCACTGGGATGGGGGCCGTTCAGGCTGAACGTGAAAGGCAGCGTGAGCCACAAATCCACGCAAACCCGCAAATCAGATACCCGTGCCCGCTATGCCTTCAACACGACCCTGAAGCGTCAGGAACCGCCCGAAGCGATGATGAGGGTAATCGAGTTCCTCACTGACGCCGCAACCAAGCCAACCGTTGTCCGAACCGCCGCACTGGAAAGCCCGGACGAAATATCCCAGGCGGACACCTTGAAACAGCCCGAGCCTGCAAACCTGCCGACCCCGCAAAACGCTAGCGCTTGACCCATTGCCCCTCCTGCCAGTAGCGGGAGGGGCACACCCTGGCCTGAGGAGTCGAATCATTGCAAAAGCCCCCCGCCCCCATGACCTCCATTGACCTACGTGAAATTACCCGTGGCCTGCAAGAAGCCGCCAGTGCCACCAACAGCCTGATTGCCCAGCAGTACATCAACCTGTTCGACCAGTTTTTCGAGTGCGACACCGAGGCGCTAGGCGCCCCCATGAAAGCCAAGATGGTCGAGGTGGCCATGGATGGGCAACACATCATGCGCGTCCCCCTGTTTGCGCTAGTGTCACCGAAAGGCCTGGCCCTTGAGCGCATGCAGGTCGACCTGTCGGTAAGGGTCAAAGGCACCGAGGCGCAGCAGGCACTGCTGACCGCAAGCGAGAGCAAGGCCGCGAGCTTCAAGGTCACCATTGGCGGCCAAGGCCGTCAGGGCGAAAACCGAGACCCGGATGAAGTGCAGATCCGCATGCAGTTCCAGGCAAGCGAACCGCCAGAGGCCCTGAACCGGTTGATCGAGGAATACACCAACCTGATCGTCCCGGTACGCGCCACCCCCCCACCGCCCTCACCCGACACCAACGAGTTCATTGAGGCGGCCACCGTCCGTTGATGGCCGCCACGCTGTCGGGCCTAGAAGTCGCGCTTGTAGAAGATGTCCAGAGAGCTTGCCAGCCCACTGGCGGCCTCGAGGTAAACCTTCTTGCTCAGCTTGTAACGCAACGCGATCGTGTTGGCCGGTTCGAACACGCCCACCCCGTAACGAAGGCTGAGCTTCTCGGTAAGGTTACCGCTGGCGACCACGCTGGTGCTGTTGCCAGAACCTTCGGTATCCAGCTGAAAGTCGTCGATCCCCAGGCTCGACGCCAGGCTGCCGGTAATGCCGGCGCTCCCGGCAAGGCCCAGGCCCAGCGCCGCCTCGGCGAGCATGTTGTTATCTTCGCCGGTATTGCCCAATGGCCGGCCCAAGACCAGGTACGAAAGCGCCTGCTCCTGGCTCATGGCCGGCTCCGAGAACACTTTGGTCGTCGGCTGCTCGGCGCTGCCGCTCAGGCGGATGCCGGCTATTACATCGTCAACCTTGCGGATCGCCTCGATGTCCAGGTATGGCTGGTCGATCGGGCCGGCGAACAGCAGACGCGCCCGGCGTATGGTGAGGCGCTGGCCGTAGGCGCGGTAGCGGCCGTCTGCCAGGCTCAGTTCGCCACGGGTATCGAGGTTATCGCCGATGTGCACATGACCCAGCAGATTGGCAGTCAGCCCGAAGCCGCTGAACGACAGCTTGTCGCGGCCGACTTCGACATCGATGTCCATGGCCATTGCCATGGGTGGTTTGCCTTCCTCGGTCTGGTGACCGACGATTACCGTGTCATCCGACACCTTGACCGTGGACGGCGGCAGCTCACGTACAGTGATCTTGCCCTTGGGCACCTGCACCTTGCCGGTCACCGCCAGCTTGTCATCGATCAGGCGCAAGGTCAGGTCCGGGGCAACTTCCAGTGTGGCGTAGGGCTCGACCGCGACCGGCAGTTGCTGGCCTTGCAGACGCACGTCCATGCCCAGTGCCTGCCCCCAGGTGAGGCTGCCGCTCAACTGGCCACGTCCCGCCTCGCCACTGCGCCAGTTACCGTTGAGCTGCACTTGCTCGCCGGCAATCAGCGCCTGCAATGACAGGTCCTGAAGGCTGGCCGGTAGCTCGGCGCCACTGACTTCGCCACCGCTGAGCATCAGGTTGCCGTTGACCTGAGGTGCCAGCAAGGTGCCTGAAAGCCGACCACTGCCATTGAGCTGCCCGGCCAGGCGTTCGACCATGGGCACGAACGGGCGGGCCACCGACAGGTCCAGCCCGGCCAGGCGGAAATCACCCGACAACGGTTTGTTCTTGCCGAGCGGATCGAGCCGGGCGTTGACGTTCAGCTCACCCAGGCGCTCACCGCGAAACGCCAGGCGCGTATCGATGCGCCGCGGTGCCAACGTGCTGTCCAGGCGCAGGGCCTGATAAGGGAAATCGATCCAGCGGCCTTTGTCGCGCACGCGCAGGGTGCCGCCACTGGCATCGACAACGATAGTGCCCTTGGGGCCGCTGGCCGGGATGTCCAGGTTGATGTCGGCATTGAGCAGGCCTTGCCAGGCAAAGTCCTTCGGCAGCCACTGGGCCAGGCTGCCCAGCGGGAACTGCTTGAGGTGGTAGCGCAGGCGCGGTTCGGGGGCCAGCCGCTGGTCGTCGCCACACAGGCTTGCCTGGCCGGAGCGCCAGCAGTGGGCCCCGAAGTCAAGCTGGCCGCTGGCCAGCCGCTGCAGTCGTGCCGGCGCCTGCAACTGCCAGTCCTGGCCACCGGCCTGGATTCGGCCAGTGGCCAGGCGGCCGCGCCAGTCACCTTTGTTCAACTGGCCATCCAGGCCAAGGTCTAGCTTGAGCTGCGGGCCATCCAGCGCCAGGGTCAAGGCCTGTTGGCGAATGTCGCCTTTGCCGTTGACCTGCAACGTGCCCAAGGCGGTATCACCCAGGTGGATACCGGTTGCCTTGAGCCCGACTACACCGCGTTGGGCGTTGTCCAGGCGGGCATCCAGGTCCAACTGCTGCAGGCGGTTTTCGGCCTGGGCCAAGCGCTGGCCCTGCAGGGTGAGCGTACCTTGCGGGGCCTGCAAGGTACCGGCGACATCCAGCCGGCCCTTGACCCCGCCTTGCAGCCTTGGCCACAACTGGCCCAGGCGCGGCAAGTCAAGATCGATTTGCCCCGCCAGGCGCTGTTGCAAGCTGCCACTGCCGTTGATGCGGTTGTCACCCAGCTGGATGGCCAGTGTGCCCAGGGTCCAGTTTTGCCCTGCCCCCTGGGCCTCGGCCTTGAGCATGGCCGGCTGGCCACGCAGGCGGCCCTTGAGGTCAAGCTGGGCATCCAGGGTAAGCGCATCGCCTTTCAGTTCGCCTTTGCTGCGCAGTGGCCCCGCCAGGGTACCCGGCAGTTCGGCTAGCCAATAGGCCGGATCGAGCGCGGAGAGCTGCAGGTCGACATCCCAGGCCAGGGTGTCGGCAAAACGTACGGCGACACTGCCGGCTGCCTTGCCTTGGCCGGCGGTCAGCGCCAACTGCGGCAGTTTCACCTGGGTGAGGTCACCTTCGAACGGACTGGCGATGCTGAACGCTCCCGCCGGGCCATCCAGGTCCCCGGTGAAAGTCCCCTGGTAATTGCCATCGCGATAATGCACCTGGGTATTGAAGCGCTTGAGGGTGACTTCGGGCGGGGTCTCGAGTGGGTACAGGCGTAACCACGGGAAGTCCTGCCAGTCCAGTTGCGCATCAGCGCTCAGGCCTTGCTGCCAGTCAGCCGTGGCTTGCAGCTTGACCCGTTGGCTTTCGCTGGCGGTCAGGTCCAGGGCATCGAGCCTGGCGCCCTTAGTGTCGACCAGACCGGACAGGAGCAAGGCGATCGGTGACTGCTCGGCCGGCAGGCTGGCCCTGCCGGACAGTTGATAGCCATTGAGCAGATCACCCTTGGCATCGAGCTCGAGCGCGTTCAATTGCAAGGTGTCAGGCAACGCTCCAGCCGGCTTGAACGCCTCGGAGCGGATGTGCAAGGTCGCCGGCAGGTGCTCGGCCAGTGCCTGCAACTGCCCGCTCAATGTGGCATCGAGGTAACCACTGCTGGTGCCGGCGAGTTCCAACGTCTTCTGCAATTGGCCATTGGCCGTCAGTGCCAGTTGCCAGGGTTTTTCGTCTACCGCAGGCAACTGTAATTGCGCCTGTAGTGTTACCGGCCAGTCGCCTTCGGGTTGCAGGTCGCCCTGTAGGCTCAATTGCAGGTCGTCGCGCAGCAGCCGCAGGCTGTCGATGCGTATCCCGCTGTTGGTCCAGTGCGCAGCCAGTTGCAAATCGCCAAGCAGATCGCTGCCATCCAGGCGCAGCTGCCCGACCTTGACCTCGCCCAGTTCGATGGCCAGCGGCAAACGCAGGGTCGGCAATTGCAGCGGGGCGCTCTCGGCCGGTTCGGCGCTTGGCGCAAAGGCCATGTCAATGCGGTCTGCCTGCAACCGATCAATGCACAAGGTTGCGCGCAGCAAGCAGGCAGGCGACCAGGCCAGCAACGGCGCCTGCATCTCTACCGTGCTGCCGCCGTCGGCCCAACTCAGCCGGCTGGCCTGCCAACTGCCCGCCAGGCGCCCCTGGAAGTCGGCCACTTCAAGCCCGGGCACCTGGCCCAGTACCCAGCGGCTGCCGGCCTGGGTACCCAGCAGCAAGCCGAGCACCAGGCCCACGCTCGCGACGCCCCCCAGCAGGCCCAGTGAAGTAAATTTGACTACGCGTTTCACAGCTCGGGCCCCATGGAAAAGTGCAGGCGAATGCCCCCTTCGTCATCCAGCGCCTTGGCCAGGTCCAGGCGCAGCGGCCCGACTGGCGATACCCAGCGCACACCAAAGCCGACACCGGTCTTGAGGCTGGGCAGCTCCAGGTCGTTGAACGAATTGCCTTGGTCGACGAACGTCGCGACCCGCCATTTTTCGGTCAGCGAATACTGGTACTCGACACTGCCTGCCACCAGGTAGCGCCCGCCGATACGGTCACCGTCGCTGTTCTTCGGCGACAGGGTCTGGTAGTCGTAACCGCGCACACTCTGGTCGCCACCCGCGAAGAAACGCAGCGACGGCGGAATATTGTTCTTGAAGCCATTGGTTGCACTGCCACCAAACTGCACGCGTCCGAGAAAGCGGTGGTTGTGGCCGAGTGTGGTCAGGCCTTTGAGCAATATGTTGCCGTGCAGCAGGTTGGTGTCGGAAACCAGCCCTTCCTTGGCCCCTTGAACATCGAACTGCAGGCGATAGCCGTTGTGCGGATCGATACGGTTGTCGCTGCGCAGGAAGGAATAGCTGACGCCCGGCATCAGCAGGTTGCTCAACCCGGAGTCGTCGCCCAGACGATATTCTTCGCGTTGGTACTTGAGCGAAATCACCCGCTGCCAGCCACTGGGCAGCTTGCTGTGCCACTCGGGGCCGACCGTCAACAGCTTGCTGAGCGTGTCGGTGCCGGCAAGCTCCTCGTTCTGGTAGCCACCGGCAAAGCGCAGCTTGTCGGTCAGCGGCGGGTCGAGGGGAATGTCATACCACAGGCCGACGTTCTGGCGCGGTGCCGACAGTTCGGTTTCCCAGCCATAGCTGTGGCCTTGCGGGTTGACCCAGTGGCGGGTCCAGTTGGCCTTGCCGCGCGGCCCGACGTCGGTCGAGAAGCCCAGGCCAAGGCCCATGGTGCGTGGTTTACGGGTTTCCAGGTGAACATCCACCGGGACCTCTTCGCCCACAGCAGCAGTGGGCGCCGCATCCACGCGCACGCCTTCGAAATAGCCGCTCGATTGCAGGTCATTGTTCAGCTCTGCGATCAGTTCCGAGTCGTAGGGGGTACCCGGCTTGAACGAAACCATGCGCTGCAGCAGGTCCTCGTCCAACGGCGTGTCGCCACCAAAAGTGACGGCGCCCAGGCGATAACGTGGGCCGCTCTGGTAGACCAGGTCGATATCGGCCACACCGGCTTGCGGATCGACGGCCAGGCGCTGGCTACTGAAGCGCCCACTGAAGAAGCCATAGCGCGACGCCTGGTTCTGGATCAGCCGCTTGGCATCCTCGTAATGGCCGTGATTGAGTTGTTCACCCGTCCGCAGCGCCTTGCTGTCAGGCACGCGGAAGGCCTTCATCTCGCTGGCTGGACCCTCGATGCGCACGGTCACGTTGCGCAGGCGAATCGGTTCGCCCGGGTTGATGCTGATGATCAGTTGTGGGGGATGGTCGGCGTCGCTGGCGGGCTTGACCTCGGTATCGATCTGCGCCTGATAGTAGCCGAGTGCCTGCGCCGCTTTGCGCGCCTGCTCCTCTGCCCCGCGACTGAAGCGCAAAAGTGCTTCTTCGTCGCGGTCACCCAATGTGCCTATATAGCCTTCGACATTGGCCTTGAGCGCCTTGTTGGCCGGCTTCACCTTCACCAACAACTCGCTCTGGCCCCATGCTGCGAAACTGGCAACCCAGAAAACCAGGCCCCAGGTCAATCTTCCTGAATACGTCATGCGGCGCATGCTACCAGAGCCAGGCGCTCAAGGGAGCCGCCCGGCGGCCTGTTCAGGCAAAAGCGGGTTTTGAAGAGACTGGATTAGGATGAAAGAACACCCTCTCCCGGATTGGTCCTACAGCTACTTCGCCAATTTCCTCATAACCCTGACGCTGGTAAAAAGCCAGGTAGTGCTCGTTACCGGTGTCCAGCACCACCCCTTGGGTGCCTGGGTCTTCCGCGCACCAATCGTGCACAGCTTGTAACAATTGTTCGCCGTAGTGCTTGCCCTGAAATTGCGGATGCACCCCCAGCAAAGGCAACACATGCACCTGGTCGGTGGGCAGACAGGTGGCCAACGCAGCCTGGTAGTCCATGTAGCGACGGGTACAGCGCAGGCCGGTACCCAGCATCATGCGCAGGCGCCAGGCCCAGCTGTCGGCCACGCCCAGCCTGCGCAGCGGCGGCACGATCAGGGCCAGGGCAATCAGACGGTCATCGACCAGCAGGCCGATGGCGGGCAGTTGCAGGTAGAAGTGCTGGCGCACCCATTCGCGCACCATCACCCGCAGGCGCCGCTCATATCCCGGGCGCTGGGCTTCGAAGATATAGGCGAAGGTGGGCTCGTGACGGTAGGCGTTGTACAGCAGCGAACGTGCCTCGCGGCTGTAACCATCGTCGAGCAGGCAGACACGGGCCGGGGCGGCTGTAGTTTCGGGCATTGCGGGCAGACCTCCTGGAATGGGCGTTCAGTGCCTTGGAGGTGCCCCAGCGCGCTTCGTTCACCCCCAACAGCACGTTAGCAGCAGGCTCGCCTGGCCGCCATGCTGGTGATGCAGGTCGATGTCGGCTAGCATCGCGCCTTTTACCGGGATTGTCTTTCCATGAAGATCGTCTGTTTCAACATCAACGGCCTGCGGGCCCGCCCGCATCAGCTGGCGGCGCTGATCGAAAAGCACCAGCCGGACGTGATCGGCCTGCAGGAAACCAAGGTCAGCGACGATCAATTCCCGCTGGCCGACGTGCAAGCACTGGGTTACCACGTGCACTACCATGGCCAGAAAGGCCACTACGGCGTGGCCCTGCTGTCGCGCCAGGCGCCGCTGAGCCTGCACAAGGGCTTTGCCACCGACGAAGAAGATGCCCAGCGCCGCTTCATCTGGGGTACCTTCGCCGATGCCGACGGCAGCCCGATCACCATCATGAACGGCTATTTCCCCCAGGGCGAAAGCCGCGACCACCCCACCAAGTTCCCGGCCAAGCAGCGCTTCTACAGCGACCTGCAGGCACTGCTGGAAAGCCAGTTCCGCAACGACCAGCCAGTGCTGGTGATGGGCGACATGAACATCTCGCCGCAAGACTGTGATATCGGCATTGGCCCGGACAACGCCAAACGCTGGCTGAAGACCGGCAAGTGCAGCTTCCTGCCGGAGGAGCGTGAGTGGATGGAACGTTTGAAAGGCTGGGGGTTGGTAGACAGCTTCCGCCACCTGTATCCGGAGGTGACAGACCGTTTCAGCTGGTTCGACTACCGAAGCCGCGGCTTCGAGGACGAGCCCAAGCGCGGCCTGCGCATCGACCTGATCATGGCCTCGCAGCAGCTGGTGCCGCGCATCAAGGCAGCGGGCGTGGACTATGAGCTGCGCGGGATGGAAAAGCCGTCGGACCATGCGCCGATCTGGCTGGAGTTGAGCTGATTTAGGTGAGGGGCCCAAGGTGCACGCCTTGGGCCCACACTCACAACCCCAACCTCAACGCCTCCCCCACTCCCGCCCCACGCACATCGTCCGCCGCGCTGACCAAGGCAAAGTTATAAGCCCCATGCGACCAGTACCGCGCCTCCAGCTGGCCATCGACCCGCTGCCCGTCCGGCATGCGCCGATAATGGTCGCCCGGAGAGCGCAGGAACAGGCTGATGCGCTGGCCCTTGCCATCTTCAAACACCAGTAATGCAGCCGGCCCCTGCTCGTTGCTGAGCAAGCGCGCGCCCACTGGTTTGAAGCCATAGCCCGCCAGGTCCGGTAACTGGCCCACCCGACTGAAATGGCGGCCCAGCCAGTCGCGCAACTGCCCAGGATCACTGGCCTGGATATCCAGTGCTTCACTGCCGGCGAACAGACGGTGCGCCTGTACAGCATCAGCCATGGGCAGGTCGACCCGCGCCAGGGTTGCATCGCGCACTTGCCAGCCGCCCAAGCCCCCCACGCCCAACGCCAGCATCACTACCGCCGCCGCAGCCCAGCGCCGCTGCCGACGCTGGCGCAATTGCCGACGCAACTGGCCAAGGTCCAGCTGCGCCGCACCGGGCAGCTCGCCCAACCCGGCCAGCGCTGTGCGCAGCCTTCGGGCATCGGCGCGCCAGCCTTCCACCCGTGCCGCAGCTTGCGGGTTGGCCGCCAGCCAGGCCTGCACTTCGGCCCGGCGCACAGGTTCCAGGCGCTCATCGACGTAAGCGTGCAATTCGTCATCGCTGGGGATCAGGCGCGTCATTTCAGTCTCCGCAAGGCCGGGGGTTGGGGGTTGCCCTCGGTCAGTTCGCGCAAGGCATTGCGCGCGCGCGACAGGCGCGACATCACAGTGCCGATGGGGATGCCCAAAGCCTGGGCGGCCTCCTTGTAACTCAAGCCTTCGATGCTGACCAGCAACAACAAGGCACGCTGCTCCGCTGTCAGCCGGGCAAACGCCTGCAGGTCAGCCTGTGCCAGGACGATGGTTTCGAGGTTGTCACCGGCCGGCTCATCGTCGTGCTCGTTACGGCCGAACCAGGACAACCAGCGCGCATGCAATCGCTCGCGGCGCTTACCGTCGAGGAACTGTCGATACAGGATGGTGAACAGCCAGGCACGCAGGGCATCAGCGTCCCGTTGCTGGTCGCGACGGCTCAGGGCCCGCTCGACCGTAGCCTGCACCAGGTCGTCGGCGCTGCCCGGCTCGCGGGTCAGCCACACGGCAAAGCGGCGCAGGCGGGCCAGCAGCTCGCGCCACTGGTGGTCGTCCAAATCATGCATGGCTAGGTCCCGGCCTCTGGGGTTGTCAGTGTAAAGGGCAGACGCCTGTGAACAAATTCTATTCCCGATGAGGGAATAACTTTTTCTCTGACACGTCGTACTGGCACCTTCACTGAACCGGACGATGACCATGAACACACCCTTGCACGGCCCGGCCAAAGCCTTGCGCCTGGCCGCCATTGGCGGCGTGCTGCTGGCCGCAGGTGCCGGCTTTGCCTATGCCGCTGGCTGGCTCGGCGCCCCCCGACTGACGCCACAACGCATCATCGACACCTTCGAAGCCCAGGCCGGGCATTACCCAGGCTATCGCAAGAACCACGCCAAGGGGTTGTGCGTGAGCGGCTACTTCCAGGCCAGCGGGCAGGCCGCCAACCTGTCCACGGCGCGCGCCTTCAGCCAGCAACGGGTGCCGGTGGTTGGCCGTTTTGCCATCGGCGGTGCCAACCCGTTCGCCCCGGATACGGGTATACCCGTACGCAGCCTGGCGATTGAGCTAAGCACCGACGACGGCCAGGTCTGGCGGACGGGCATGAACAACCCGCCGGTGCTGGCAGTCAGCACGCCGCAAGCGTTCTACCAGCAAGTACTGGCGAGTGCACCAGACCCGGCGACCGGCAAACCGGACCCTGGCAAGCTGCAGGCGTTCTTCGCTGCCCACCCGGAAAGCGCGGCGTTTCGGCAATGGGCGGCGGGCTACAAACCCAGCGACAGCTTCGCCAACACGCAATACCACAGTATCAATGCCTTCCGCCTGATCGACGCAGCTGGCGCGGCCCACCCGGTGCGTTGGCAGCTCGAGCCACAAACTGCATTTGCGGCATTACCCGCGCAGGTGGATGACAAACAATTCCTGCAACACGACTTGCAGCAACGCCTCGCCCAAGGCCCGTTGCGTTGGAAGCTGCGCCTGGTACTGGCCGAACCAGGCGATGCCGTGGACGACCCTGCCCGGCCGTGGCCCGCCGAACGGCGCAGCGTGGACGCCGGCACACTGGTGCTGGAACAGGTAGACGCCCCCGAGCAAGGGGCCTGCCGCGACCTCAACTTCGACCCGCTGATCCTGCCGCGCGGTATAGAGGCGTCGGCCGACCCGATCCTCGCCGCCCGCTCGGCCGCCTATTCGGAATCGTTCAACCGCCGTAGCCGCGAATCGCTCAGCACCGGAGCCAAGCCATGAAACCTCAAGCCTTCCACCCTTTCGCCCGCTTGTTGCACTGGCTGATGGCCGTGCTGATTCTGGCCATGCTGTTCATCGGCGT
This sequence comes from Pseudomonas sp. Kh14, assembly GCF_900291005.1. NCBI lineage: Bacteria > Pseudomonadati > Pseudomonadota > Gammaproteobacteria > Pseudomonadales > Pseudomonadaceae > Pseudomonas > Pseudomonas sp. Kh14. Next base: position 32,215 of record NZ_OLKJ01000027.1, on the reverse strand, counting down.
GAGCATGGTCGCCGACCTGTCGCTACGCCACCCGTTGCTGATCAGCCTGCACAAGGCCACCGGGCTGGCCCTGCTGGTGCTGGTGGTACTGCGCATCGCTGTGCGCCTGACCCTACCCCATCCCCCCCTGCCAAACGACCTGCCAAAACTGCAGCGCTGGGCCGCCGGAGCCTCGCATCTGCTGCTCTATGGCCTGATGCTGGCCATGCCGCTGCTGGGCTGGGCCATGCTGTCGGCCGGCGATTACCCGCGCCCGCTCGGCTTGCCCGCCATCGCCCCCCACAACCTGCAGCTATATGCCGTGTTGCGCCAGGCCCATGGCTGGGCGGGCTACCTGCTATTCGCCACGGTGCTGGTCCATGTGGGGGCAGCCTTGATGCATGCGTGGGTGCGTCGCGACGGTGTGTTGCGTAGCATGTGGCCTGGCCCCTTGCACCGCAGCGAATGAACGGTAGCAGCACGGGGTTCGACAATCGATAATGATTCCTAATAATATCGATTTTGTTTGCCACTCTGCCCTGGACTGCCTATGAACGTCGCAAAGGATTCTGCAACCCTTCTGCCTGCCAGTACCCTGAACTTGCGCCCGCTGCTGCTGGCCAACATGGCCTGCACCATGTCGATGATGGCCTTCGTCGCCCTGATCGGCCCGATAGCCCGCCAGCTTGGCATGGCCACCTGGCAAGCCGGCGCCGCCGTGACCGTGGCGGGCGTGGTCTGGGTGCTGCTGGCCCGGCCCTGGGGTCGAGCGGCAGACCGCCTGGGCCGCCGGCGCATCCTGCTGCTGGGCAGCGCCGGCTTCACCCTGGCCTACTGGCTGCTGTGCCTGTTCGTCGAAGGCGCACTGCGCTGGCTGCCGGGGGCGACCTTGGCGTTCATCGGCCTGATGATCGCGCGTGGTTGCATCGGCGCCTTTTATGCTGCCATCCCGGTAGGCTGCAATGCGCTGATCGCCGACCATGTCGAGCCGCAACGCCGGGCGCGGGCCATGGCCTCACTGGGGGCGGCCAACGCCGTCGGTCTGGTGGTCGGGCCGGCGCTGGCCGCACTGCTGGCGCGGCACAGCCTGAGCCTGCCGTTCCATATCATGTCGCTGTTGCCGGCCACTGCCTTCCTGGTACTGTTTTTTACCCTCAAACCACAGGCGCTGCCTCACAGCCACGCCCCAAGCCCGGTGCGGCTGAACGACCCGCGCCTGCGCCGGCCGCTGCTGGTGGCATTCAGCGCCATGCTCAGCGTGACCGTGTCGCAGATCATCGTCGGTTTCTTTGCCCTTGACCGCTTGCATCTGGGCCCTGCCGAAGCCGCTCAGGCAGCTGGCATCGCCCTGACCACCGTGGGTGTGGCACTGATGCTGGCCCAGGTGATACTGCGCCAACTGGAGTGGCCACCGCTGAAGATGATCCGGGTAGGTGCCACGGTATCGGCACTGGGCTTTGCCTGTGGCTCGCTGGCCACCACGGCCCCCTGGCTGTGGGCTTGCTATTTTGTTGCGGCGGCCGGCATGGGCTTCGTGTTCCCGGCGTTTTCGGCACTGGCGGCCAATGCCATGGAGGCCTCCGAACAAGGCGCCACGGCCGGCTCCATTGGCGCCGCCCAAGGCATGGGCGCGGTGATCGGGCCGCTCGCCGGTACCTTGGTGTATGCCCTTGATCCGCGCTTGCCATTCTTGGTCGTGGCCGTGCTGTTGCTGCTGGTCGGGCTGTGGCCAATGCCGCGTGAGCAGCGGGTTTGAGAAGCACAGCGCGCAAGGACGCAGAGTGTGTTTTAATGCGCATCGCTCATTATTATTGACACCTCTGATTACAAGGCGGCTATGGACACGGGGACGCGACTCAAACTGGTGCGTGAACGCAACAACCTCTCCCAACGGGAACTGGCCCGCCGCAGCGGGCTGACCAATTCGACGATCTCGCAGATCGAGCAGAATCGCGTCAGCCCTTCGGTCAGCTCCCTGAAAAAACTGCTCGAAGGCATTCCCATGAGCCTGGCGGAGTTTTTCAGCTTCGACGAGCCGGTGCGTGAGGAACGCTACGTATTCCGTGGTGGCGAACAACCCGACCTGGGCCGCAATGGCCTGCGCATGCTGCTGGTCGGCGCCAGCGTCGAAGGCCGCCAAATGCGCATGCTGCGTGAGCTGTACGCACCCGGCGCCGACTCTGGCGAGCCGATCGTGCACGCTGAAGGCGAAGAATGCGGGTTGGTCACCCGGGGTACCGTCGAACTGTGGGTCGACGGCCAGGTCAGTGTGCTCAACTCTGGCGACGGCTACTACATCCCCACTACCCTGCCGCACAGTTTCAAGAACATCGGCCCGGATGAGGCCGAGATCATCAGCGCCAACACGCCGGCGAATTTCTGATCTTGACCCACAGACGTTCACTGAGCGCCCGGGATGTCTATCAGTGCCTGCGCAATGTGGCCCTTGGCGTGCATCAACTTGAGGTGGCTGCACGCCGCGAGGGCGGCTTGGTCGATGTCGGTATCCAGGGCTGGCAACTGACGTTGGCCCTGGATACCGAAGGCCTGGCGCATTGCGTTCATTGCCAAGCCCCCGGCGGCGAACAGGCCGGGCTCGAGCACTGGCAGCGCTATGGCACCAACCCCACCGACCTGCTCAGCCTGTGGGAGCGCACTCAGCTGGAGAGGCTGCTGGCCCCCTGACGCAGCGCCTCCTCGACAAAGTCCAGGCGGTCCTGGCCGAAGAACATGCCATCACCGACAAAACAGGTGGGCGCGCCAAACACCCCGCGCGCCACAGCGGCCTCGGTGGCCTGCTTTAGCGCTGCTTTTACTTCGCTGTCAGCGGCCAGGGCATGAAAACCCTGCGGGTCGAAACCTGCCTGCACGAGTGTTTCATTCAGCACAGCGCTGTCGCTCAGGTTGCGGCGCTGTACCCACAGCCCAGTGAACAGCACCGATAGCAATGCCTCGAACCGATCCGGTGAATGCAACTGGGTACCTGTCACGCCGCGCATCAACGTCAGGGTATTGACCGGGAAACCCGGCGGCATCCCGAACGGCACACCGTAGCGTTCGGCAAAGCGGGTCAAGTCGGTGAACATATAGCGCCCTTTGGCCGGGATCATGGCCGGAGAAGCATTGCCGGTAGCCTGGAAAACCCCGCCAAGCAGCATTGGCCGATAGCACAGCGTAGCGCCGTGGCGGGCACACAGGCTCGGCAGTTGGGTCCAGGCCAGGTAGCTGGCCGGGCTGCCCAGGTCAAAAAAGAAATCGACAGACGTGTGCATGGTGACGGTCCTTGCGTGTTAACGGGGTTTACCAGCGTTCCATCCAGGGGCGCAGGTCAAGCTCGAAGGTCCAGGCGTCGCGGGGCTGAGCGTGCAAGAACCAGTAACTGTCGGCAATGTGCGCCGGGTCAAGGATGCCATCCTGGTCCTTGAGGGCATAGCGCTCGGGGAAGCTGTCGCGGATGAAGGCCGTGTCGATGGCACCGTCCACCACTACATGGGCGACATGGATGTTGCGTGGCCCCAACTCGCGCGCCATGCTCTGTGCCAGGGCACGCAAGCCATGCTTGGCCCCGGCGAAGGCGGCAAAACCGGCTGCGCCGCGGGTACCGGCTGTAGCGCCGGTGAACAGGAGGGTGCCGCGCTCACGCTGAACCATGCGCCGGGCCACCGCCTGCGCGGTGAGGAAACCGGCAAAGCAGGCCATTTCCCAGATCTTGAAGTACTTGCGTGGGGTTTCCTCGAGAATGCTGCATGGCACATTCGCACCGATATTGAAGACAAATGCCTCAATCGGACCTATATCACGCTCGATAGTCTCCACCAGCGCGGCGACCTCCTCTTCCTTGCGCGCATCAGAGCCAAAACCGTAGGCCTGGCCGCCAGCGGCGTGTATTTCCTCCAGCAGCGGCTGCAGTTTGTCGGCCTGGCGCCGGGTTACGCAGGCAATGTAGCCCTCACGCGCAAAGCGCTTGGCGATCTCGCCCCCAGTGGCGTCGCCCGCCCCGATCACCAGCACGACTTTCTGTTGTTCTGACATGCCCGGCTCCATTAGTGAATGATCGTTTAGTAAACGAACGCTATGTTATGATCGCGGTCACCGTCAAGCCTGTCTGCCGAGGCATGTGAATGCGATACTCCAACGAACACAAACAGCAAACCCGCGAACGGTTGCTGGCCAGCAGCGGCGCGCTGGCCAAGCGCGGGGGTTTTGCCAGTACCGGCGTGGCCGGGTTGATGAAAGCGATCGGCCTGACCGGCGGTGCCTTCTACAACCACTTCCCGTCCAAGGACGACCTGTTTACCGAGGTGGTACGCCAGGAGCTGAGCAACAGCCCCCTGGCACGCCTGGCCAGCCAGGGAGCCAACCGAGAACGCCTGGGCCGCTGCCTGCAGCAGTACCTGAGCCTGGCCCACCTGCGCAATGCCGAAGGTGGATGCCCGTTGCCGCCGCTGGGTGTGGAAATCGCCCGGGCCGACACGCCGGTGCGTGAAGTGGCTGAGCACTGGCTGGTAGAACTGCACCGGGCCTGGAGCACAACCCTGGAGGATGAGCACCTGGCCTGGGTGCTGATCAGCCAGTGCGTAGGGGCATTGCTGGTCGGGCGCATGCTGGCCAGTGAAAGCGTGCAAGCGCAGGTATTGGGCGCCAGCCGCCAGTTTGTCGAACAGGCCCTGCATGAGGCGGATTAGTGCCCTGCTGGGCTTGCTATTGGCCCTGCCAGCGCTTGCCGAACAGGCCTGCCCGCCTGGGCAGTATCAAGTGTGCCTGATGGGCTGCTTTTGCGCCCCGATCGACCCAGGCCAGGCCGGGCAGATCCTCAAGGATGTGGAGGTCATGGCCTCGTCCAGCCTGGCATACGCCTTGCGCCAGGCCCGCGACGAAGCCATGGCCAGCGGTGTGCAGCCGATTCCGTTGCATATTCGGGCGCAGCTGGAACCCTGGTATGACTTTGCCGTGCTTGACGCGGCGCGCTTCCGGGTGGGGGATGAGCAACAGATCAGCGCAGCCAATGCACTATTGCAGAACCCCGATGTGAACGCCGTTACACTGATCGACACGATCATCTTCCGCCGGCCCGCCGATGCGGAGGACAACGTAGCCTTGTGGGCGCACGAGCTCAAGCATGTGCAGCAGTATCAGGAGCTGGGCGTGGAGGAGTTTGCCCGACGCTATACGCGCAACTTCGACGACCTGGAGGGGCCGGCCTACAAAATCGAGGCCGAAGTCGACAAGGCGCTGCGCGAGCGTCGTTCAGGCCTGGCCCGCTGATCGCTGCCATCGCGTTCCACATCTACAGCGCCTGTCTTGCCCAGCGCAAAATTCAGCCGTTAGCGCGAACCGTGGTAGGAGCGGGTTTACCCGCGAATACGGCGGCGGCTGCGACGGTGAACAGCGGGTAGAAATTGGCCAGCAGGCCCGGCCTGCTTCGCGGGTATCAACCCCTTGATACGACCAAGCTTTTCAGCTCTGAGCACCGTAGAAAAGCTTGACCGCCAACACAGTATCTTCATGGGAACGCAAAGGCGCTCAAGACACCGCCGAAGCCTCCACCCCCTGCTCACGGCTGGCATAACGCTGCGCCAGCACAGCACACACCATCAGCTGTATCTGGTGGAACAGCATCAGCGGCAAGATCATCGCGCCAATGCCACTGCCCACAAACAACACCTGGGCCATGGGCACACCCGTAGCCAGGCTTTTCTTGGAGCCGGCAAACAGGATGGTGATGCGATCCTCAAGGTCAAAGCCCAGCGCCTTGCCAAGCAAGCGGGTGCCAAACAGCACCACTGCCAGCAGAATTGCGCACACCACGAACAACCCCGCCAAGTGCTGCGGCGATACGGTGTGCCACAAACCGGTAACCACGGCCTCACTGAAGGCGGTGTACACCACCAGCAGGATCGAACCCTGGTCCACCACCTTGAGCCAGCGCGCATTGCGCTTGACCCAGGCGCCGATCCAGCGCCGCGCGACCTGCCCGGCAACGAACGGCACCAGCAGCTGCAAAGTGATCTTCAACACCGCGTCCAGGCCGGAACCTGTATCACCACCGGCGCCCAGCAGCAGCATCACCAGCAACGGGGTGAGGAAGATACCCAACAGGCTGGAGGCCGCTGCGCTGCAGATGGCCGCCGGCACGTTACCGCGGGCCAGCGAGGTAAAGGCAATGGCCGACTGCACGGTTGCAGGCAAGGCACACAGGTACAGGATGCCAAGGTAAAGCTCGTTACCCACCAGCGGTACGAACAGAGGTTTGAACGCCAGGCCCAGCAGCGGGAACAATACGAAAGTACAGGAGAACACCAGTAGGTGCAGGCGCCAGTGCCCGGCACCGGCAATGATGGCTTCACGGGACAGTTTGGCGCCATGCAAGAAGAACAACAGGCCAATGGCCAGGTTGGTCAGCCAGCCGAAATACACCGCGCCATCGCCCGAGCAAGGCAGCAAGGTGGCGATGAGTACCACACCGAGCAAGGCCAGGGTGAAATTGTCAAATAACATGCGCAAATACTTCATCACTGTATCCATCTTGTCATGGTGGGTGGGCAGACGATAAGGTCTTTGGCTCCCCGTCGCTAACGCCGGAACCCCGAGCGGTATCGCTCAACGGACACGCTTCACAAAAGGACTCACCATGCTCCGCCCACGTCTGGCTGCACTTGCAGCCGCCATTACCCTTGCCTTAGGCCATGCCAGCGCCCAGGCCGACGACCAGTTACAGGCCAAGGTCGACCAGATCATCCGCCCGCTCATGCAGGAACAAGGCATCACCGGCATGGCTGTGGCCATCTATGCACGCGACCACGCGCATTACTTCAGCTACGGTGTGGCCAGCAAGGCCGACAACGTACCGGTCAGCCGCGATACGCTGTTCGAGATCGGTTCGCTGAGCAAGACCTACACGGCCACCCTGGCCGCGCTTGCCAGCGCCGAGGGCAAGCTTGACCTCGAGGCCCCGGCCAAGCGCTATCACCCGGCACTGGCCGGCGTCCCCATCGGCGACGCGACGGTGCTGGAACTGGGCGCCTACAGCGCCGACTGCCTGCCACTGCAGTTCCCCGACACCGTACAAACACCGCAACAGGTAGTCGATTTCTTCCGCCACTGGCAACCTCGTGCCAAACCTGGCACCCAGCGCTGCTACTCCAACCCCAGTCTGGGTTTGTTCGGTGACCTGGCCGCCCGTGCGCAGCACCAACCGTTTTCCACGCTGATGAGTGAGGGCCTGCTGACGAAGATGGGCCTGAAAAACACCTACCTACAGGTTCCGGCCAGCGCCCAGGGGCTTTATGCCCAAGGGTATGACGCCGACGACAAGCCGGTGCGTGTAGGGCCCGGCCCTTACGCCGATGAGGCCTACGGCATCAAAACCAGCGCCAGCGACCTGCTGCGCTATGTGCGGTTGCACATGCAGCCGCAGGGCCTGCCACCGGCCCTGGCGAAAGCCACCGCCATTACCCAGCAGGGCTACTTCCAGGTTGGCGCCATGACGCAAGGCCTGGGCTGGGAACGCTACCCCTACCCGGTCACGCTGAGCACACTGATCGATGGCAACAGCCCACAGCTGATCCGCGAACCGCAGGCCACCACTCGCTTGCAGCCGGCCCTGCCCGCGCTACCGGCAGCCTGGTACAACAAGACCGGCGCCACCAACGGCTTCGGCGCGTACGCCGCGTTCGTGCCGGCAGAACAGCTGGCAGTCGTGCTGCTGGCCAATCGGAATTACCCCAACCAAGCGCGGGTACAAGCCGCCTTCGACATCCTTTCCGGCTTATAACGCAAGCTTTGATTGTCGGACAAAACGACAGAATGTAGTGAGCAAAAAAATTCACTACAAAATGGTTGACGCCATTCATCACGCTTGGGCATGATGAAGCCGTCTCCCCGATCGGGAGCGGTGGCAAGGGTGTTCCAGACGGCCTGCGCGGTAACGCAGGCCGTCCGTGGAGAGGGAAACTGTCCAAAAGGCAGCGTGAGAAAGCCCCTGTTGCGATGCTGCTGTAGCAGCCTTGGTAGTGCGCTACACCGTGATAGCGCCAACTGTGAAAATCACCTAAGAATGGGTAATGGGGGCTTTATGATGAACTTGAACAACAATCCGACTATCGACCAATTGGCCCAGCTGTTCGCCGTGCGCAAGGACAGCCTTGACGACCATTTGCTGTGGGTTAGCCAAACCGGTGAAGTGCGCCTCGACCGCCTGCCACCGAACACCGTCGAAGATGAATTTGAAGAGCACCTGCCCAGCATGCGTGCCCGCTTCAAGGTCTACCGCCGTGGCCAAGGCTACGTCGGCAAGAAAGCCGCCGCCGACACTGAATTCGTTGGCCGCGTGCTGCAGACCCTGCAACAAGAATGGCCCGCTGCCCGTGAGCAGCAGGCAGTCAAGGTGATCGAACCGCTGAATTGAGGGTTCGCACCCTTACCAGAGCCCGGCCCGCATAGGCCGGGCTTTTTCATGCCTGGCGCCGCTGCAGACGGGTTTCCGGCAGAGGCAAGGCGCCTGTTGCCATCGCCCGGGCGCGGTCGACACCCCACACCAGCGCACGGGTCATGGTCTCGCCCGGCAGCGCGGGGTAATACTCTTCCAGCAACGCCCGCCCGTCCCCGGCGTACAGCCCCAGAAACAGCTGCGTCGCCCCCAGGCGCGACAAGCGCACCTGCACGTCCAGTGTGGTGCCGTCGCTGAGTGCTTCGTCGTGGCAGCGGCTGTGCAAATGTGCGTCGGCCCACTGCCAATAGGTTTCTTCCCTGACTCGCATGAGCATTCAATCCTCCGTTGCTGGAATGCCGCGTCAGAAAACCACAGGCCGGGCCATCCGGCGAGCGCTACCGGGCAATACCATGAGGCGGATCAACGAATGGCAATAAAAACCCCGCCGTTGGGCGGGGTGTGTGCAGACGCGGGATCACTTCTTGAGCGGTACCCGCGGCATGAAGCGGCCTTTTTTGCTGCGCTGCAAATGTGCAGGCTGGAGCTGTTCGGAATCATCCAGCGTCATGTGGGCGAAACCCAGGCGAAATGCCGTCTGGCCGCAACGCACCTGGCTGTTGATCGGGAACGCATCGTTCAGGTCTTCGAAAAAGGATTCGCTCATGCCCAGTCTCCCTCCAGTGGCGGTCGCGTCGGCAACCAGACAAGTTGCCCAGGGAACGCGGCCTGTGAAAGTGAGACTAGCTGGTCATTTGCGGACCGACCGGACAAGAACCTTGCAGCCGACCAATGGCAAAAGGCTTTACTTCAGGCGTACTGCCGTACCGGTGGCAAATACCACGACCATGCCGCCCTGTACCGACGGCATGCTGATCTCAAAATCCACCCCCACTACCGCATCGGCTTGCAACTGTCGTGCCCGGGCCTTGAGTTCTTCAGTGGCCTGCTCCCGGGCCTCGCGCAGCGCGCTTTCCAAGGTTTGCGAACGGCCACCGAAGAAGTCGCGAAACCGTGCAAAGAAATCGCGCACGAAGTTGATGCCCTGCACCGATTCGGAACTGACCACGCCCAGGTATTCGGCAATCGGGCGGCCTTCGAGCTGGCTGGTGGTGGAAATGATCATGGATGCGCTCCGTTGGCCTGGCAAAAAAGAGGCCGATTCTAACAGAGCGCAGGTCGGCAGATTTAAGCGCTTTACGCGTTGGCAGCCCGCAAACGCTGACCGATGCGCGCACCGAAGACATTCACCAGCAGGCCGGCCATCACCAACAATGCGCCCCAGCCCTGCGTAGCGGTCAGGCGCTCTCCCAGCAGTAACGCCGACGAACTCAGGCCAATCACCGGTACCAGCAGCGAGAACGGCGCCACTTTGCCTGCCGGGTGACGCGACAGTAACTTGCTCCACAGGCTGTAGCCGAGCATGGTGGCGACAAAGGCCAAATACGCCAGGGCCAGCACCGAACTCCAACTGATATTGGCCAAGGCATGGCCAATGCGCTCGGGGCCTTCCAGCCACCAGGACAGTGCCAGGAATGGCAGTGGCGGGATCAGCCCACCCCAGATCACCAGTGCGACCAGGTCGACCGAGCCGAACCGCCGGGTAATGATGTTGCCCAGGCCCCACATCGCACCGCCACACAGGGTCAGCACCAACGCCAGCATGGGCACATGGCCGCCGTCTTCGCTGCCGATCAGTGCCAGGCCGCCGGCCGCTACCAGCAGCCCCAGCACGCTGGCCAGGCGCAGCCGCTCACCGAGAAACAACGCAGCAAAACCGAGGGTGAAGAAGGCTTGCGACTGCAGGATCAACGAAGCCAACCCTGGCGGCATGCCGCTGTACATGGCCTGAAACAGGAACGCGAACTGGCCCAGTGAAATGGTCGCACCGTAAGCGATCAGCCAGCGCCACGGCAGTTTGGGCCGCCTGACCAGCAAGATCGCCGGGAACGCCACCAGCAAGAAACGCAATGCCCCCAGCAACATCGGTGGCAACCCGTCGAGGCCAACCTTGATGACCACAAAGTTGACGCCCCAGGCGACAATCACCACCAGGGCGATAAGCAGGTCCTTAAGTGGCATTGCGACTTCCTTCTGCAGGCTTTTTAGACATATTTCGTTACAGCATAACGGTATTCCTTGAAAAGGGACCAGCACAGTTGAACCCAATGGTTGCACTACAGTGACTGTTCCATCCGCCCGCTGTCCGCTGGGCGACTACGTTGCCAAATCAGCAAGCACAGGTTTAATCCTGATAACCAGGCGCCACCTTTTCCAACATTCGCAACAACGCCGCCCAAGCCAGTTGCAGCGCATCCGGGTCAGCCAGCTCCCCCTGCTTCAACCCTCTCCCCGGCGCGTTGAACTGCCGTTCGGTACGCACGCAAACTTCGGTCGACGGCAATATCAGTTGCCCAGCACTTTGCGCCGCCAACTGGATCTCGCAAGCCTTCTCCAGGTAGTACATGCGCAAGAAGGCTTCAGCCACACTGCGTCCCGTGGTCAACAGCCCATGGTTGCGCAGTATCATCACCGGCTTGTTGCCCAAGTCGGCCACCAGCCGTTGCTGTTCATCCATGTCCAGCGCGACGCCCTCGTAGGCGTGGTAAGCCACGTTGCCGTAAAACTCCATGGACATCTGGTTGACCGGCAACAGGCCACATTCCAGTGCGGCCACCGCGCAGCCTGCGCGGGTGTGGGTGTGCAGCACGCACCGGGCATCCTCGCGGGCAGCGTGAATGGCACTGTGAATGACGAACCCGGCCGGATTGACCGGGTGACGGGCAGCCCCCACCGGCCGCCCCTGCAGGTCGATCTTCACCAGGCTGGACGCTGTGATCTCCTCGAAGAGCAAGCCATACGGGTTGATCAGGAAATGGTGCTCCGGCCCAGGCAGGCGCAGGGAGATATGCGTGAAGATGAGATCGCTCATGCGAAAGTGCGCGATCAGCCGGTAGCAGGCAGCCAGCTCCCGACGCAGGCTTAGTTCCGTTGCAGTCATCTTGTTGCCCCTTTTCTGAACGCTATTTGCTGGCCCAGGCGTTGAAACGTTGCTCCAGTTCTTCGCCATGATCGACCCAGAATTCCACGTTCATGGCCAGCGCCCCCTGCAGGTTCTGAGGTGAAGTGGGTACCCAGTCGGCCAGCGCCGGGTCAAGCCTGGCCGCGGCTTGGGTATTGGTGGGCCCATAGGGGATCTGTTGTACATACCGCACCTGGGTATCCGGCTGATTGGCATAGGCAATCAGCCGCTTGGCCTGGTCGACATGCCGCGAGCCTTTGATGATCGCCCAATAGTCCATACCGTACAGGCTGCCAGGCCATACCACGGCCAACGGGCTGCCCTGCTGCGCCGCCACCGCAATTCGTCCGCTGTAGGTGGAGGTCATCACCACGTCACCGGCTGCCAGCCATTGCGCGGGTTGAGCGCCGGCGTCCCACCACTGGATATGGGGTTTGAGTTCGCTGAGTTTGGCGAAGGCCCGCTCGACACCTGCCGGCGTGGACAATACCCGGTATACGTCCTCGACCTTGACCCCGTCAGCCAACAGTGCGAATTCCAGGTTGTACACCGCACGCTTGCGCAGGCCGCGCTTGCCAGGGTACTTGTCGACGTCCCAGAAGTCCGCCCACGATGCCGGCGCCTGGGCCAGCTTGCTGCGGTCGTAGGCAATAGCCACGCTCCAGACCAGCGCGGCCGACCCACAATCCTGTGCGGCTGCCGGGATCAGTTCGGCTGCATGGCCCAGGCGCTGCCAGTCCAGGTGCTCGTAGATCCCCTCGTCGCAGCCGCGCATCAAGTCAGGGCCTTCGATCTGCACCACATCCCAATCGACGTTGCCGGTGTCGGCCATGACCTGGATCCGTGCCATTTCGCCGTTGTATTCACTCTGGATCAGCTGGCTGCCGTCCCGGGCAATGAAGGGCTTGAAGATCGCCTCATCCTGGGCCTTCTGGCCCGCGCCGCCATAACCGACCACAACCATCTGCTGCGCAGCTTGCGCAGTGCCCAGGCCAAGGGCCAGCAAGGCTGCACAAAGGCCGGTCACACGTGGATATAGCTGCATCGTAGTTTCCTCCTGGCGGTGCCCGACGGGCCCGTTTTCTTGTTGTTCTGAGGTCACACCCTCGCCATGCGAGTGAGGAAAACCTAGACAGACACAAGTAAAAAAACAAGTTGATTTTTTACTATCGCTACACTTTTATAAGAAAAAATAAAAACACCGCACCGGAGCCGCCTGTATGCAGACCGCCTTCCCACACCTGTTCGAGCCCTTGCAGATCCGCGGCAAACGTTTGAAAAACCGCATCATGTCCACCGGGCACGACACCTGCCTGCCCACCGACAACCTGGTCAACGACAAGCTGATCGCCTACCAGCGCGACCGCGCTGCCGGCGGCGTCGGCCTGATCGTGCTGCAGGTCGCCGGGGTGCACGACAGTGCCCGCTACACCTCGCATGTGCTAATGGCCACTGACGATGCCTGCATCGATGGCTACCGGCAGCTTGCCGAGGCCTGCCATGCGCACGGCACCGTGGTGCTGTCGCAACTCTTTCACCCCGGGCGTGAGATCATGGAGTCGGCAGACGGCCTGTTGGCGGTAGCCTACTCGGCATCTGCGGTGCCCAATGAGCGCTTCCGGGTGATGCCCCGCGCGCTGGACCAGGCAATGATCGACGAAATCGTCCAGGGCTACGCCTGCGCCGCCCGCCGCCTGCACCAGGCCGGGCTGGATGGCGTCGAGGTGGTGGCCAGCCATGGCTATCTGCCCGCGCAGTTTCTCAACCCGCGGGTGAACGTACGCAGTGATGGCTACAACGGTGACCTGGATCAGCGCCTGAGGTTCTTGCGCGAAGTGCTGGCCGCAGTGCGCGCCGCCACCGATGAGCAGTTCATCATCGGCCTGCGCATCAGCGCTGACGAGCGCGACAGCCAGGGCCTGAGTGAAGACGAGTCACTGGCTGCTGCCGTGGCCTTGCAGGGCCAGCTCGACTACCTGCATGTCGTCGCCGGTACCTCGGCCTCGCTGGGTGGCGCGGTCCATATCGTGCCACCGATGGCCATCGAACCGGCGTACCTGGCCCGCGAGGCTGGCACCTTCAAGCAACAGTTGGCTATCCCCCTGTTCGTCACCGGGCGCATCAACCAGCCCCAGGAAGCCGAGCTGATCCTGGCCCGCGGCCAGGCTGATGTGTGCGGCATGACCCGGGCGCTGATCTGCGATCCGTCGATGCCAGAAAAGACCGAACGCGGCCAGGTCGAAGACGTGCGCGCCTGCATCGCCTGCAACCAGGCATGCATCGGCCATTTCCATCGTGGCTTGCCCATTTCCTGCATCCAGCGCCCGGAAACCGGGCGTGAGTTGCAGTACGGGCACCTCACGCCCACTTCCTCGCCCAAACGCATAATGATCGCCGGCGGCGGGCCTGCCGGCATGAAGGCCGCCGCCGTGGCCGCCGCGCGCGGGCACCAGGTCACGCTGTACGAGGCGGGCCCGCAGCTCGGTGGGCAGGTGCTGCTGGCCCAGCTGCTGCCACGGCGTAGCGAGTTCGGGGGTGCCAGCACCAATCTGCAACGGGAAATGGCCCTGGCAGGTGTAGAAGTGGTGCGCAACACCCGGGTCGACCGCGCACTGGTCGAACGTGAGCGCCCTGATCTGGTCATTGCCGCTACCGGCGCCACCCCCTACTGGCCGGCGTTCGAGCGTACCGGCGAGCTTCAGGTAGTGGACGCCTGGCAAGTGCTGCGCAATGAGGTGAAACCGGGGCGTTCGGTGCTGGTGATCGACTGGCGCTGTGACTGGATCGGCCCCGGTATCGCCGAACGCCTGGTGCGCGAAGGCCATCAGGTCCAGTTGGCGGTCAACGGCACTCATTGCGGCGAGAGCCTGCCGCTTTACGTACGTGACCAACTGGCCGGCGAGCTGCATCGCCTGGGTATCCCTGTCACCCCATACGCACGCCTGTACGGCAGCGACGACAACACGGTGTACCTGCAGCACACCGCCAGCGGCGATCCGATGATCTTCGAAGGCATCGACACCTTGGTGCTGTGCATGGGGCATCAACCGCAAGACCGCCTGGCCACTGAACTGGCAGGTGTGGTGGACGTACGTCGGATTGGCGACTGCCTGGCGCCGCGCACGGCCGAAGAAGCGATTCACGATGGCCTGACGGTTGCCTGGGCGCTCTGAGGCTGTTCATACTGCGGCTTTTGCGATGGACCGACGCGCATGAGCCAACCCCCCCAGCCCCCCGCCAGCGAACCGGGGGGCGCCGCGCCGCAGTTCCTCGGCACCCGCATCCGCGGCCTGCGCAAGCGCCGCGGCATGACCCTGGCGGAGCTGGCCGCACACAGTGAACTGACTGCAGGCTACATCAGCCAGCTGGAGCGCAACCTCTCCTACCCGTCGATCCCGGCGCTGTTCAACATCGCCCGCAGCCTGGGCGTGACCATCCAGTGGTTCTTCGCCAGCGAGGCCACCACCGCGCCCGAAGACCAAGGCTATGTGGTGCGGCGCAACAGCCGCCTGAGCGTGCATTACGAAGATGGCATCGTCGATCAACTGCTCACCCCCCAGCCCAACCGTCAGCTGGAGATGCTGCACTCACGTTTCCCGCCAGGTACCTACAGCCAGCAAAGCTACAGCCACGACGGCGAAGAAGCCGGTTACCTGCTCAGCGGCACGTTTGAGCTGTGGGTAGGCGAGCGGCATTTCCAGCTGAGTGAAGGCGACAGCTTCAGCTTCTCGAGCCAGGAACCTCACCGCTACGGCAACCCCGGTGAAGTGGATGCCGTGGTGATCTGGGTGATCACGCCGCCAACATTCTGAAGCACTCCAGCAAGCACTGGTAACACCGTTGACCGGCAATACGGTCTACCTTGTCCACCGAACTTCAAAGGAGCACAACCATGAAGCAGATCCTGATCATTGGTGCGGGCTTTGCCGGCCTGTGGAGCGCACTCAGCGCCATCCGACAGCTTGACCTCAACGGCAGCAAGGGCGTCGAGGTCACCTTGCTCGCGCCCCAGGCTGAACTGCATGTGCGTCCGCGCTTCTACGAGGCAGACGTGCATACCATGGCCGCACCACTGCAGGCGCTGTTCGACGCTGCCAATGTCCGTTTCGTGCAGGGCACGGCATACCACATCGATGAAACGGCCCGCCGCGTGGGCTATCGCACTCGCAGCGGCACTCGCTGCACCCTGCCCTACGACCGACTGATCATGGCCTGCGGCAGTGAGCTCGTGCGCCCTGACATGGACGGCATCGAGCATGCCTTCGACGTCGACAAGCTCGACAGCGCCGCACGCCTGGAAACCCACCTGAAGTCACTGGCCAGCCTGCCGAACACGCCGGCACGCAATACCGTGGTGGTAGCCGGGGGCGGTTTTACCGGTATCGAGACGGCCACCGAATTGCCGGCCCGCTTGCGCGCGATACTGGGTGAAGACGCCGCGTTGCGCGTAGTGGTAATCGACCGCGGCGCCAGGATCGGCGCAGCCCTGGGTGACGGCATCCGCCCAGCCATCGAGCAGGCATGCGAGGCCCTGGGCGTGGAGTGGGTTTGCGGTGCCACTGTAGTTTCTGTAGACCCTGCCGGTGTCAAGCTGGACAACGGCCAGCGTATCGACGCCAGCACGGTGGTCTGGACGGTTGGCTTCAAGGCCAACCCGCTCACCGAACAGATCAGCGGCGAGCGCGACAACCGCGGCCGCTTGCATGTCGATGGCAACCTGAAGGTCAAGGGCAATGATGCCGTGTATGCAGCGGGAGACGTGGCTTACGCCCCCTGTGACGAGCTTGGCAATCATGCCCTGATGTCGTGCCAGCATGCGATTGCGCTGGGGCGCCATGCGGGCAACAATGCCGCTGCCGAGTTGCTTGGCGTAACACCAATGGCTTACAGCCAGCCCAAGTACGTGACGTGCCTGGACCTGGGGGCCTGGGGCGCGGTGTACACCGAAGGATGGGACCGTGAGGTTTCGCCACCGGAGGACAAGGCCGAAGCCAAGGCGCTGAAGCGCCAGATCAATTCAGTGTGGATTTATCCGCCAGCGGCTGACCGGGCATCGGCCCTGGCGGCAGCTGATCCGCTTATCCCGGTGGCCTGAGAGCTTCTACAGGTTGGAGTGGCCTTGTGCTTCGACAGGGCCACGCTTGCAACCAACCGCTCCTTTGATCAGGCAGCAGCAAACAGCTCGTTGGCAATCTGCGCCTGTGCAGCATCGATCGCCTGGCTGCGCTGCTCCGGGCCATAGGCCAGGCCGTGGGCCCGGACGATTTCCAGGTCGGTAATACCGATGAAGCCCAGGAACACTTTCAGGAAGTCTTCATGCCCGGCGCCACTCGGCTGGCCAGCGTGCAGGCCACCAGCGGTGGAAACCAGCACCACTTTCTTGTTGCCGCACAGGCCTTGCGGGCCGGCTTCGGTGTAGCGGAAGGTCTTGCCGGCGACGGCCACGCGGTCAATCCAGGCTTTGAGCTGAGTCGGCACGGTGAAGTTGTACATTGGCGCACCAATCACCACGGCATCGGCAGCCAGGAACTCTTCGAGCGTCTCTGCGCTCAGCTTGGCTTCGAAAGCCTGGGCCGCGTCACGTACGTCTTCAGGGGTGCCTGCAGCGACCAGGGTGGCAGCGGAGAAGTGGGCAATGGCATCGGCAGCCAGGTCGCGGTAAACCACCTCAACGCTTGGGTCTGCAGCCTTCCAGGCTTCGACCACTTCACGGCTCAACTGACGCGAGGCGGAATTGTCGCCCAGGATGCTCGAATCGATGTGCAACAGTTTCATGGGACTCTCCTGTGAGTGAAGACCGCATCTGTGGGCGATCACGATGGGGAGAATCCTACCGAGATGATCAATAGCTGATAAGTAAGCAAAAATGCGTTAGTTTGTCCCACAGATGGAACAGTGAGACATTCCCATGCAAGACCTCAACGACCTCTTCTACTTCGCGCGCGTCGTCGAAGCCGGCGGATTCGCCGCCGCCGGGCGCCAGCTGGGCATACCCAAGTCGCGCCTGTCGCGGCGTATCGCCGAGCTTGAAGAGCGCCTGGGCACACGCCTGTTGCAGCGCACCACACGGCAACTCAAGCTCACCGCAGTAGGTGAACGTTACTTGCATCATTGCCAGGCCATGTTGCTGGAGGCCGAAGCAGCCGACGAAACCGTGGCCAGCATGAGCAGTGAGCCGCGCGGGCGTTTACGGGTATCGTGCCCGGTGGCACTGGCACACGCCTTCCTGCCGGATGTGATCAGCCGCTTTCTCGAGCAGTATCCGCTGGTGCAACTGGACATGGTATTGCTCAACCGCCGGGTCGACCTGATTTCGGAAGGCATTGATGTGGCGTTGCGCGTACGCGACCTGGGCGACGAAGACCCGGCCCTGGTGACCCGCCGCCTGCGCCAGGCGCAAATGCAACTGGTGGCCGCACCCGGTTTTGCCGACCACATTCGCGAACCGGACGAGTTGGCATCATTGCCCGTGCTGGGCGCAGCCGAAGCAGACCGGCTGGTACACTTCCGCCTGCTCGGCCCCCATGGCAAGCAGCAGGAAATATCGCTGGAGCCACGCTTGGCGATCGACGATTTCGTAGTACGTAACGCTGCTGTACGTGCCGGCCTGGGGTTCACTGCGCTGCCCAGCATGTTCTGTGAAGAGGAACTGGAACGCGGCGAACTGGTGCGCCTGCTGCCAGACTGGTCGCTGCCGGGTGGCTACCTGCAGGCGGTTTACCCACACCGGCGTGGCCTGCTGCCTGCGGTCCGGGTGTGGATCGATCACTTGGCGGCGTCATTCGAGGCATGTGGAGAGCGGTATGTCTGAACGGAAGATGAGCGAAGGCCAGGTAGCGGCATTTTGCCTGAGCCTGCCGGGGGCGCGGGAAGACTATAAATGGGGCGGCATCCGAGTGTTTTCGGTGGCAGAAAACAAGATGTTCGCGGTGCTCGACCTGGCGGGTGCCGGGTTGTCGTTCAAGGTAGCCGACGAGCTGTTTCTGGGTTATTGCGATCGACCCGGGATACGGCCGGCGCCGTACCTGGCGCGGGCGCGATGGGTCAGCATGGCACCGCCCTACCCCATGGGGCGTGATGAACTGTGTGACCTGTTGCAGCGTTCGCACCAGCTGGTAGTGCGTCGGTTGCCCAAGCGGTTGCAGGTGGGGTTGGTCATGTGATCGACCTGTGCCGGCCCTTTCGCGGCATCACCCGCGAAGAGGCCGGTACAACTGCCCATCAACCAAGGGGCAGATAACGTCCGTCAAGAAATAGCCAGTCTGCCCAGAACACTTGGTGCAGCAGCACAATCCCCCAGCACACCAACTGGAACGAAACCTTGCGGGTCTTGTGCCGAAACAACTGCTGCGCCAACAGCGCCCCCGGCCAACCACCGAGCAACTCGCTGACATGCAGCACTTTCTCGGGTGTACGCCAGGCCTGGTTACGTGCCTGCTGCTTGTCCTGCCAATACAGCAACAGGGTGATAAGGCTCATGGCCGGGTACAACGCCAACGGCCACCAGGTCTGATCGTTCCAGGCCATGCGCGCCGCCCCCAGGCCGGGCAATAGGCAAAGCACGCCCAACAGCAGCAGCTTCAGGCGCACATTGCGCACGCGTTCAGCCCGTTGCCCACGCAGCGCCTCAGCCATGTGCCGTGGACCAGTCGACCCAACCGAACTGCCAGGTCGCCAGAATGAACAGGCCGAACACTATGCGATACCAGGCAAATGCCGCGTAGCTATGGTTGGCAATGAACTTGAGCAACGCCCGTACGGCAATCATGGCGAAGATGAACGAGGTCACGAAGCCTAGCGCGAACACCGGCAGATCGCCGGGCTGGAACAAGTCACGGTATTTGTAGCCCGAATACACCGCCGCACCGACCATGGTCGGCATTGCCAGGAAGAACGAGAACTCGGTCGCTGCCTTGCGCGACAAGCCGAACAGCAAGCCACCGATAATGGTCGAACCGGAGCGCGACGTGCCCGGGATCATCGCCAGACACTGGATGAAGCCGATTTTCAGCGCATGGCTCCAGCGCATGTCGTCCACATGGTCCACCTGTACGCGGTGCTCACGGCGCTCGGCCCAGAGCATGATGACGCCACCCACCACCAGTGCTGCTGCCACGGTGACGGGGTTGAACAGGTATTCGTGAATAAGGTCGGCAAACAGGACACCCAGTACCACCGCCGGCATGAACGCCAACAGCAGGTTGCCCGTGAAGCGGCGCGCCTTGGGCTGGTGGGTCAGGCCGAAGACCACTTCGAAAATCTTGCTGCGAAACTCCCACACCACCGCCAGGATCGCCGCCAGCTGAATGATGATGTTGAAAGCCATGGCCCGTTCGCCGCCAAAACCGATCAGGTCGGCGACGATAATCTGGTGACCGGTACTGGAAATCGGCAGAAACTCCGTCAGCCCTTCGACCACGCCTAAGATGATTGCCTGGAAGGCAGTCCAAAAATCCATCATTCCCCCGGATGGAGCGCTGCTTGTCGCAGGCCCCTTGTTCTTGATTTGCTTGAAATTGCCTTACACGGCCCGGCTGTTTTACAGCGACTGTTGGGCGCAACGCCAGTAGAAAAGTTCACGCCTGTTAAAGGTTTCATCTTGCGCGGCCGAAATCCTGACAGAGCCCCTTGGCAATCGCTTTACACGACCTGTGCAGACTATCACCAACATAGCACTTAGCCATTAGTCGAGTGGGGGCTCACTGCAAAGCATGCTTCGATGCACATCAATAAAAAGAACAATGCGGGAGCTGATGGATGAACACTCTGAGATCGATGTCAATCAGTCGGCGCCTGTGGCTGATCCTTGTAGTGGCGGTGGCCATGCTAGTGGTACTGGGCCTGCTGATGCTGCGGCAGATCCATGGTGACCTGTACCAGGCCAAGGCGGAGAAAACCCGCCATGTGGTGCAGACCGCCGCAGGTGTGTTGGCCTATTACCAAGGCCTGGAAGCTGCCGGCACGCTAAGCCGCGAAGCCGCCCAGCAACAGGCGCTGCAGGTAGTGCGCGCGCTGCGCTACGACCATGACGACTATTTCTGGATCAACGACCTGGGGCCGAAGATGATCATGCATCCGGCCAACCCCAAGCTCGACGGCCAGGACCTTTCCGCCATCCGCGACCCCGATGGTTTCGCCGTGTTCAACGAAATGGTCGCCCTTGCCCGCCAGCAGAACGCCGGCCCGGTCAACTATCGCTGGCCCAAGCCCGGCGCCAGTGAGCCGGTAGCCAAGACCTCGTATATTCAGCTGTTCAAGCCGTGGGGCTGGATCATCGGTTCGGGCGTGTACGTCGATGACGTGCAGGCCGAATTCGCTCGCCAGTTGCGCGACGCTTCGCTGATTGGCGTGGGCATTGCCCTGCTGATGGCGCTGGTGGTCATGCTGATTGCCCGCAGCATCGCCCGCCCGCTGCAGGAGGCGGTGCAGGCAATGGGCAACATCGCCAGCGGTGAAAGCGACCTTACCCGGCGCCTGGACACCCATGGCAGCGACGAGATCACCCACCTTGGCGAGCACTTCAACCGCTTCAACGGCAAACTGCAAGGTGTAGTCGGCCAACTGCAAGGCGCGGCCCACGCATTGGCCCAGTCCGCCGGGCACGTCGGTGACAATGCAGGTGCCGCACAACAGCGCAGTGCCCAACAATCGCTACAGATGGACCAGGTGGCCACTGCAGTCAATGAGGTGACCTACGCCGTGCAGGACGTGGCCAAGACCGCGGAACAGGCCGCCGGAGAAATGCGTACGGCACAACAACAGGTGACGCACGGCCAGCAGGCCATCCACGGCAGCCTGGCGCAGATCGACCGCCTGTCGCTGACCATCGATGAGGCCGTACAGGTAATCCGCGACCTGGCCGGCCACAGCACGCGCATCGGCGGCGTGCTGGACGTGATTCGTTCCATTGCCGAACAGACCAACCTGCTGGCGCTGAATGCCGCCATCGAGGCGGCACGGGCTGGCGAGCAAGGCCGAGGCTTTGCCGTGGTCGCCGACGAGGTGCGCCTGTTGGCCCAGCGTACAGCACAATCGACGGCCGAGATTCATACCATGATCGAGCACCTGCAGAGTCAGTCGGACGCTGCGGTCAAGGCCATAGACACCAGCAGCGAGGCATCGCGCCAGACTGTCGAACAAGCCCGCGAGGCCGGCGCCAGCCTGGACGCCATCAACCAGGTGCTGAACAACCTCACCGCATTGAATGCCTCCATTGCCAGCGCTACCTTGCAGCAGTCGCATGTGGTCGAAGAGATCAACCGCAATGTGCTGGATACTGCCGGGTTGTCGCAGCAGACCGCCGATGCGGCGCGGCAGTCCAGCGATGCCGGGGTGGCGCTGGGGCGGTTGAGCGAAGAGCTGGAGCAGTTGTTGCGGCAGTTCCGGGTCTGAGAACAAGCCCTTTTGCGGGCATGCCTGCGAAGGAAGCAACGCGGTGGGTGGCACCGGCGCTGCCGGTGTTCGCGGGTAAACCCGCTCCTACAACCGGGTATCCCGCCGCTGCGCCCTACACCTTCCCCGGCCGACCCGCTACAATCTCGCCCCTTCCCCGTAGCCTCCAAGGATCGCCGATGTCCGGCCTTGAACTCATTGCCGCCCTCCTCGGCGTAACCGCTGTCTGGCTCACGGTCAAGCAGAACGCCTGGTGCTGGCCGATCGGCCTGGTCATGGTACTGATCTATGGCTGGCTGTTCTACGAGGTAAAGCTGTACTCGGGCATGTTGCTGCAAGTGGCCTACGCCATCCTGCAACTGTACGGCTGGTGGCAATGGAAGCGCCCCGACCACGCTGAAGAGGCCCGTCAGGTCTCCCGCCTGCCACGCCCGGCACTGCTCACCGGCCTGGCCGCCGGGGTGCTGCTGAGCGCCGCCCTAGGCGCGGCCATGGCCAACTGGACCGATGCCGCCCTGCCCTGGCTGGATGCCACCCTGACCGGATTCAGCCTGGTAGCGCAACTGTGGATGGCGCAGAAACGCCTGCAGTGCTGGCCTCTGTGGGTCGTGGTCGACATCATCTATGTGGGCCAATACCTGCATCAGCAGTTGTATTTCACCGCCGGCTTCTTCGCCGTGCTCACCCTGATTGCCGTACGCGGCTGGCTGGAATGGCGCCGCGACCCGGCGCTGGTACAGCCATGAGTGCGTCGCAAGCAATGAAAGTGCTGGTACTGTGCGGCCCAGAATCCAGTGGCAAAAGCTGGCTTAGCGGGGTGATCCAGGCACATTTTGGTGGCCTGGTCGTGGGCGAATACGTGCGCCATTTCATCGACCAGCAATGCCGTGACACCTGCTACGCCGATATTCCCGCTATCGCCCGCGGGCAACTGGCATGGGAGGACCGTGCGCGTGAGCAGGCGCCCCCGCTGCTGATTCTGGACACCCACCTGCTAAGCAACATGCTCTGGAGCCACGCACTGTTCGACGACTGCCCAACCTGGCTGGAAGAGGCACTGCTGGCACGGCGTTACGACCTGCACCTGTTGCTCAGCCCGCAAGGGGTGGACTGGATTGCCGATGGTCAGCGTTGCCAACCCGACCTCAGCGATCGTCAGCGCTTTTTCGATGACAGCCAGGCGTGGCTGAGGCGGCACAACCAGCCGCACCAAATACTTGATGGCAATTGGCCGCAACGCCAATTGCTGGCCTTGCAATCGGTCGCTATGCTGCTTGGTAGCGATGCGCCATCATGCCCAACCGAGTGTTAAACCACTGACACACTCCGGTGGGGCAAAGCCCCCGAAATTGCGGGGCTTCCCCCTGCCCTGGTGGCAGTGTCAAGCCCGTGAAACACACTTGCAAAAACCCTTCCAATCAAGGCCACAGCCGACTTTGCCGGCAACGTGCAGGGCACGCTGTTTCAAGCCTGAGACAACATGCGCCGCATTTTGTCAGCCTCTTGCCCTAACTATCTGACCTGAAACGTATTCTAAAAAGCGGCACACCTTCTGCTCTATCGTTCGCATCGCTGAACTAGGGCCAGCGCTCTAAGAAGGAGTTGCCGTCGTGAGGAAACGTGACAAACGCCTCTATCACCTATTACTGGTGGGTTGTGTACTGGGGTCACTAAGCCTGACAGCTCAGGCGGACAAGGGGATCATCATCATCAAGCGCGATGTGCAGGTGCGCAACGCGACCATCCCACCCCTGATCCCAGACCCGAGCCCTACCACCGTCAATGCCAACCCTTCTGCCCACGTGCTCAAGCAAACCAACGAGCTGAGCGATGGCGACTTCGCCAGCATCAGCAGCGGTGCAGGCATCAGCAACCTGGTCACCCAGCAGACCAACAACCTGGGTGGCAACCTCGGCAACCAGAACCAGCTTCCCAACTTGGCGGGCGGACGCGGCACGGGGTCGGGTAACGGTATCTCGAACATGGTCAACTCAAGCGTGCAGCGAGGCCTCGCGCCACTGCAGATTCTGACCGGCGGGGGCAAGTGAGATGAAGCGCACACTGCTGATGCTGGCCGTCCTTTGCACTGCACCGGCCTTTGCGCAATCCCTGGTTCCCGTCATCAACAACGCCGATATCGACAGCTCCGGCAGCCGCTATCAGGGCAACCTCTCTGTCAACCAGGCCGCTGGTGACAAACAGCAGCAGGTCAATGCGCGCGCCATCGCCGTCGGCCCCGAAGCCAATGCAAGCACCCAGATCCGACAACGGCTCGACACGCCCGCCGACCCCGCGATGGACGCCCGCTCGACCATCCAGGGCAACGCTTTCAGCAACGGCAGCGGCGCCCTGGGGGTCAACCAGAGCGCAGGTGCCAACACCCAGCAAGCCAATGCACTGAGCATCAGCATTGGTGCACAACCGCAAAGCATCGACGACAGCGTCCTCATGCAACAGAACGTGGCGCTGATCAACAACTCGGGAGCAACTGACATTCCAGCAGGCTATCGCCAGGTCACTACCAGTGACCAGGCCTTCACCGGTAGCCGAGGGGTGATCCAGTTGAACCAGAGTGCCGGGGTGGGAAACCGAATGGCCAACACCTTGAGCATCCGGGTCGCGGATTGACCCTGCAGTTAAGAACGACACTTAACCTAATAGCGTACGGAGAATCACCATGAAACCCTCGATGGCAATCAAGCCTCTGGTTTTCGCAATTGCTGCGGTCATGGCTGTTGCTGTACAAGCTGGGCAAAATGATCGGCGTAATGACCACCATAACGGCCACCATAACAATGGTCATCACAAGCCTCCACCCACCAAGATCCCTGTGTATGCAACGGCCAATGCCTGGGATACCCAAACCAGCACTCGCAACCGCATCTCCAATGAAGGCACCATCAACGAAGCCGAGATGAGTGACTCTGGCACCGGCTCCAGCGGCAACGTTGGCATAAACGTGGCGGCCGGTAACGGCAACCAGCAAGACAACGCCGCTGCCATTGCCAACGCAGGCTCCGACTCGAGCCTGGACAACAGCTTCGTGTTCGGCATGGCCAGTGCCACGGCTGACGTCGTGCAAACCAGCAGAAACAACCGGGTCGACAACTATTCGACCCAGTCTTCGGCTGTGATGAGCGGCTCAGCCAGCGGGGCTGAGGGCAACATCGGCATCAACATTGCCGGTGGCGACCTCAACCAGCAGAAAAACACCATGGCCATCGCCAACACCGGTGCTCCGCTGGGTAACGCCACTGCCACGGCTTCGGCCAATCAGGACGGCCCAGGCCTGATTGTAAACAACAGCGCCGACCGCACCTATCGGGTGGATACGATTACCATCACCAAGTCGGCCAGCGGTTCAAGCTCGAAGGAAGGCAGCTTCAACTCGACCGACGACCGCAGCTCGTCTTCGAGCTTCAGCGTCGCCGGTGCGCAAAGCGCCAGTTCCAGCGGCTCCAGTGGCTGGAACGCCAGCGGCTCGCAATCCAGCAATGCCAGCGGCTCCCACAACTCGAGCGCAAGTGGCTCGTTCGGCTGGGGTGCCAGTGGCTCTGCCAGCGGCAGCCACAGCGCGTCGAGCAGCGCCAGCCTGGCAGCTTCGCTGGACGCTGACGTTAGCGCCTCGCGTACCCATACCACCGACTATGGCCGTTACGAGCGCTCCCACACCAAGTCCTTCGATGGCTCGCTGAATGCGTCGCTGGATGTGTCGGTCGACAAGTCGCACGAAAGTGCATACGACTCGTCGTTCGAGAAAGCTTTCGACTCCAACTACGACAAGTCGCATCAGTCGTCGTACGACAAGTCCAAAGAGTCTTCGTACACCAAGTCTCACGACTCTTCGTACGAGAATGCTTCGGCGTCTGAGTTCTCGAAGTCTGGCGAGCATTCGAAAGAATCCTCGAACGACATTTCGAAGAGCTACAGCGAAAGCAGCGCTTACGACTTGAGCAATACTGTGTCCTTCCAAGTGCTGACCCCGACCGGCTGGGCCAACCCAGTCACCAACACTGCAACCCTTAGCGGTTCGGTGAACGGTGGCAGCGGTAACCTGGGCGTGAACGTAGCAGCCGGTGTGGGCAACCAGCAAAGCAACTCGCTGGCCATCTCCAACACCTCGTTCTGACCGCTGTGCTTGAGGCCCCCTTCGGGGGGCCTTTCTTCAACACACCGTAAGGCACCCGATCATGCGTATTTTCGCCTTGGCGTTTTTGCTGTGCCTGGCCAGCGTGAGCGAAGCTGCACAAATGCCGCTGTCCGTCCTGCCGGGCGGCGCCGTTGTTTTCAAACCGATCCAGAGCTTGCGCGAACGCAAGTTCGCCGACCTGGTGCAACAAAAGACCGACTTCAGCTGCGGCGCGGCCGCGCTGGCGACCATCCTGCGCCAGGCCTACTGGCTGGATGTGGACGAACATCAGATCATCGAAGGCATGCTGGCCCACGCCGATCAGGACCTTGTGCGCACGCAAGGCTTCTCGATGCTCGACATGAAGCGCTACGTCGAAAGCCTCGGGATGCGTGCCCGCGGTTACCGGGTGGCGCCCGAAACCCTGCACAGCGTGCGCATTCCTGTCGTGGTGCTGATGGATGTGCGCGGCTACAAGCACTTCGTGGTCATGCAGAAAGTCGACAAAGGTTGGGTGTACATCGGTGATCCGGTGCTGGGTCACAAACGATACAAGCTCGACGATTTCCTCAAGGGCTGGAACGGCATCATCTTCGCGGTGATCGGCCAGGGTTACGACAAGAACAACATCCTGCTCGACCCGCCCCTGCCACTGACCGCCAAGGGCCGGGTGAACAACTTCACCCCCGTGCAGGACTCAGAGCTGCTGGACTTCGGCTTCATCAGAAGCGACTTCTTCTAACGACTGTTCTAATGACAAGGAGCATGATGCTCCAGGGAGCATTTCATGAAGACTTCATTGTGGTTGGCCATCGCCTGCCTGGCAGCCAGCTTGCCCAGTCACGCAGAGGCCTTGAAACCCATCGAACTGAAGGACCAGGAGCTGGCCAACCTGAGGGGCCGCTATGTGATGCCCGGACGAATCGTGAGCTTCGGCATTGTCATGTCCAGCACCTGGCAAAATGCAAAAGGGGATGTGATCGGGGCAACGTCCACGCTGCAGGTTCAGCAATCGACCATCAAGCCTCAGTTCTATGTATCGATGATCGATAGAAAAGGCGCAGGTACGGCACCGAGCAGCGCGTCCGCTGCCGGGACTGGCGTGGTAACGGGCGGCAACGGCCTGACCACCACCGAAGGTGTGACCCAGGTGGTGCGTGCAGCCGGTGACAACAACGCCGCTTACAACAACGTCGATATCAACGTGACCAAAGCCAACCAGGCCCCTGCCGTACAACAGCAAGGCCAGGTACTGGCCGCCGGCCAGACCCTGGTCGGGGAAAATGGCGCCGGCGCGCTCAGTGTGTCTTCCAGCGGTGTGGGTGTGCAGCTCAACATCAATGCCAGCAACAACCAGGGCAGCAGCGTGCAACGCCTGGCCCAGGGTGGCCTGCTGCAGAACTCGACGCTGCTCGGCAACGGTAACCTGGTCAACAACGTCACGAGCCTGAACGTTGTCATGCGCGAGAGCGTGCCGACAGCGGCTTCCCTCAACGGTAGCCTCGACCAGCTCAAAGGTCTTCGCACCTTCGGATACTGATCTACGCTCAGTCTCATCGAAAGTAGTTGGAAGGGACGGCAACTCCATGTACCGATCTTTTACGCTCAGAGCTTTTGTGTGCTTGACTACCTTGGCCCCCGCCACCGCACTTTACGCAGCCGCCGACCCACAAGTCGAAGCGCTGAAACAGGAACTGATTGAACTCAAACGCCGCTATGAGGCACAGCAACAGGCGCTGATGGTGCTGGAGCAACGTGTGCGCCAGGTCGAGGAGGCCCCTGCTGCCGCGCAACCCAGACGCTTGGTCAAGTCTCCGGCAGAGGGGGTGAAAGGTGCGCAGACCGTCGCCTCTGGCGCGCCGGGCACTACTGGGAGCTCCTACGGCCAGGCGCTGACAGCCGATTCCGAGCCGGCACAAAGCGTTTCCAACCTGTATGACGAAGCCAGCGGATTCTTTGGCGGGGGCAAGTTCAGCTTCGAAACCGGTGTCACCTATACCCATTACGATACCCGTGCACTGACACTCAATGGCTTTCTGGCACTGGACTCGATTTTCCTCGGCAGCATCAACCTCGACCGAATCAAGGCTGACAACTGGACCCTGGACATGACCGCGCGCTATAACATGGCGCAGCGCTGGCAGTTCGATATCAACGTCCCCGTGGTTTACCGCGAGTCCACCTACTCGTCCGGGGGGGCGGGTGGGGCCGGGGCAACCACTTCCGATGCCAGCGTGACCCGCGACCCGGAAATCGGCGATATCAACGTCGGGGTGGCCTACAAGTTCCTCGACGAGGACGAAACCTGGCCTGACGCAGTGGCCACCCTGCGCATCAAGGCACCAACCGGCAAAGACCCCTATGGCATCAAACTGCGCGAGGTGGACGGCAACAACAACCTCGCGGTACCGGAAAGCCTACCGACCGGCAACGGTGTATGGTCGATCACACCGGGCATCTCGCTGGTCAAGACCTTCGACCCGGCCGTGCTGTTCGGCAGCCTGTCCTACACCTACAACATGCAAGACTCGTTCAGCGACATCAGTCCGCAGGTGAACAGCAAGGTGCCGGGTGACGTCAAGCTTGGCGACTCGTGGCAGATCGGCGGGGGCATCGCCTTTGCCCTTAACGAAAAGATGAGCATGTCGTTCTCGGTATCCGACCAGTTCGCCCGCAAGAGCAAGATCAAACCTGATGGCGGCGACTGGCAATCGATCTCCAACAGTGACTACAACGCCGCCAACTTCAATATTGGCCTGACCTTCGCCGCCACCGACAACCTGACCATCGTGCCCAACCTGTCCATTGGTCTGACCGATGACGCACCTGACTTTTCTTTCAGCCTGAAATTCCCTTATTACTTCTGATAGTTGCCATCGGCCGGGCCCGTGCGAACGGGCCCGGCTTTGGTTACAAGCCTTGTAACCGGCCGCCTTCCCTGCCCTGGCCTGATATCATCAAGCACAGATGCATGACGATTTAATGGCAAAAGGGAAGTTTTTGTGAAGAACCTGTCCGACCACCCAAGCACCCGGCTTGCCACTTTGGCCGCCCTGGTACTGGTGATCCCACTGGGTACACGCGCCATGCTGGGTTGGTCCAACCCGTTCGGTTACCTGTCCGATCTCGCCCTCGGCAGCCTGTTGATAGTGCTGCTACACCGCAGGCCGTGGTGGCTGGCGCTGCCGGTGCTGCTGGCCTGGGCGGCGCTTTGGGTGGCCTCGGCCGAACTGGTGAGCGCAGTGGGTCGACTGCCCACCAGCGCCGACCTTAACTACCTGACCGACCCGCAGTTCATGGAGAATTCGACCGGTGGCGGCCTGGCCCATGCCTGGCTGCCCTGGGCCCTGGGTGGCGGCCTGCTGGCCTGGCTGGCCTGTGCGTGGCGCAGCCGTGCACGGCGTAGCCAGCCACTGCCGCGCAAAGCCTGGGCCATACCCGTAATGCTGTTCGGCGCGCATTGGGGCAGCCAGCAGTTGCTCCCCTCCGATGCCGACCAGTGGCGGCAATACAACCTCCCCCACCAGTTGATGTCTGCCGGGGTCGGTAACCTGCAACGCCAGGTCGAAGGCTGGATGGGCCGCACGCAAACCTTCACCCCGCTGGCCAGCAGCGGCCTGACTCAATCCGACCTGCATGGGCAAAGGCTGCTTGCCGGCCCGGGAAGCGCCCGCAACTTGCTGGTGATTACCCTGGAAGGCATCCCGGGCGCCTACCTGCGGCCTAACCGCCAGGCGCTGAACAGCCGTTTCAACGAAGACTTGATGCCCAAGCTCAGCAAATGGGCCGAGCGCGGCATGAACACCCCAGACTACGTGCTGCACACCCACCAAACCATCCGTGGCCTGTATGCGATGCTGTGCGGCGATTACGACAAACTGGCCAACGGCACGCCCAAGGGCGTGGAACTGCTGACCCAGAACCAACGCAACCAGGCCTGTCTGCCGGCACAATTGCGCCAGGCCGGTTTCACCACCCACTACCTGCAAGGCGCGGGCCTGCGCTTCATGGCCAAGGACCGCATCATGCCGCACATCGGTTTCGATGCGGTGCATGGCCAGGAGTGGTTCGGCAACAAGAACTACCTGCACTTCCCATGGGGCAAGGATGACCGCGCCTTCTTCGAAGGTGCCCTGGGCTATGTGGGCCAGTTGCAGAAGCAGGACAAGCCGTGGATGCTGACGCTGCTCACCGTGGGCACCCACCAGCCCTATTCGGCGCCGGCCGAGTACCTCGAGCGCTACGCCACACCGAAACAGGCAGCGGTCGCCTACCTGGATGACGCAGTCGGGGCATTTCTTGACAATCTCGAGCGCCAGGGGGTCCTCAAGGACACACTGGTGGTGGTGACTTCCGACGAGTCTCACGGCATCGATGGCGTGCGCCTGGCCTCGTCCTGGGGCTTCAACCTTACATTGGCGCCGGAGCAGGCCCAACTGCCAACCATCAAGCGCGGCACTTACGGCCACATCGACCTGGCCACCTCGCTGCTCGACTACTTCGCACTGCCCATTCCTGTAGCGCTTGGCGGTCGCTCGTTGTACCGCGACTACGACAGCGGCCGCGAAATGATCTCCTACACCAACGGCATGCTGCGCTACCACAATGGCCAGGGCCTGTTCACCGAATGTGACTTCCAACAGCGCTGCCGGCGTTATGCCAGTGAGGGCTTTATCGCCGACCAGGCCCGCTACCTCGGGCCGGCCGACAGCTTGCTGGGCCAACAGATCGGCGCCTTGGCCGTGGTACTCGACCAATCCTTGCTGCAAACCCCGCTCAACCTGCGCTACCAGTTCGGCGGCCCTTCGCCGATCAAGTTGCGCAAGCGCATTGACGATGACTGGGCCGACAACCTCATTGGCGCCCAGTATCTGGAAATGCCCGGAGGCTCGCATACCCGCGTGCGGGTCAAGGTCCGTTCGCTGGACCCCAAACGTGCGGCCTATATCCGGCTCAAGGCCAAGCAGTTGGAACAGGACGTGCCGCTGGGCCTGCCAGAAGAGGTAAAGGTCACCGCCGACGCGCCACTGGAGATGGAGTTCAGCTTCGACAACCCGACCGAGCGCAAGGCGTTTTCCTTCCACTTGCTGGGCTATGGCGGCGGCAAGGTAGAAGTCAGCGACTTCAGCGTGATCACCGCCCTGCCGGGTGAGGATGACGGCGCCGATGAACTGGCCGAGGGGCATATCGCCCAATCCGGCTAAGCAGGTACCGCTCATCGCCCGGCCACCGGTGCTTGTCGAATCGACCTGGTCGTACTCGACCAAGGTGTGAATCCCCCAGCGAGGAGACAGCACCATGAGCACCAGCGAAAGCAGGCACCCGGTCGTTTCCCGCAGCCAGTGGCTGGCGGCTCGCCAGCAACTGTGGCTGCACGAAAAAGCATTTACCCACCACCGCGACGCGCTAGCTGCAGCCCGTCGCGCCCTGCCTTGGGTAAAGGTCGAGCAGGATTACCGCTTCTTCGGGCCAAACGGCGCGTTGAGCCTGGCCGACCTGTTCGCAGGCCGCAGCCAGTTGCTGCTTTACCACTTCATGTTCGCCGAAGGCTGGAGCGAGGGCTGCCCCGGCTGCTCTTTTCTGGCCGACCACTTTGACGGCGCCAACCTGCACCTGGCCCACCACGATGTATCGCTGGTGGCGGTGTCACGGGCGCCGTATGCCGAATTCCAGGCATTTCGCCAGCGCATGGGCTGGCAGTTCCCGTGGTGTTCGTCGCATGGCAGCGACTTCAACGAGGACTTTGGCGTCAGTGTCGGCAGTGAAGGCCAGCGGCAGTACAACTATGAGCCGTATGAGGGCAATGAAAGCGAGCTGCCCGGCTTGAGTGCGTTTTTCCGCGAAGCCGACGGCAGTGTGTACCACACCTACTCAACCTACGCCCGCGGGCTGGACATTCTGGTCAACACCTACAACTTCCTCGACATTGCGCCACTGGGGCGCAACGAAGGTGGGACCATGGATTGGGTGCGGCACCATGACCGCTATGAAGGGCAACCGGACAAGCCTCACTGCTGTCACAAATGATGCAGGCAACACCCACACCTGTGGGGGCAACTGTCCTGCTCATCATTCGACCGCCTGCGCGGTCGCCCGTAGGAGCGGGTTCACCCGCGAAAGGGCCGGCCCTGCTGGCCAATCTCGACCTGCCGTTCACTGTTGCGGCCGCAACCGGATTCGCGGGTAAACCCGCTCTCATCAAACAAAATGCAACCCATTGTTTTTTTAAGCCTCACGCAGCCACTACCTGATACCCCAGTTTCCG
>NZ_OLKJ01000026.1:0-45704 GCF_900291005.1 Pseudomonas sp. Kh14 | reverse complement strand
TAACAAAGCAAAAGGCGGCTGGCCCTACCGGGCCAGCCGCCTTTTCTTTTACAAAATGTCAGCGCCACTGCAAATCTGAAGTCGTGTACTTCAATGTTTGCTGCGCGACAGCGCAGCCCGGAAGGGCTGGGTGATCTCCTACACAGATGGGTGGTGGATACCCATCGGTGGTTGGACACAGCCCGTCGTAGGAGCGGGTTCACCCGCGAACACCGGCAGAGCCGGTGCCATCCACCGCGTTGGTTTCTTCACGGACATGCCCGCACAGAGACCTCGATCTGTCAGGCTCGCACACCCAGCATCCCGCGCTCGACGATAAAATCGATCACGGCCTGCAACCCCTCGCCCTTCTTCAGGTTGCTGAAGGTCCAGGGCCGCTGCGGCCGCATGCGCTGGGTGTCGCGCTCCATCACCTCCAGTGAAGCCCCGACATAAGGCGCCAGGTCGGTCTTGTTGATCACTAGGAAATCGGACTTGGTAATGCCTGGCCCGCCCTTGCGCGGGATCTTCTCGCCCTCGGCCACGTCGATCACGTAAATGGTCAAGTCAGCCAGCTCCGGGCTGAACGTGGCGCTGAGGTTGTCACCGCCGCTTTCCACGAAAATGACTTCAAGATTACCGAACTTGCGCGCCAACGCTTCGACCGCCGCCAGGTTCATCGAGGCGTCTTCACGAATGGCCGTGTGCGGGCAGCCACCGGTTTCAACGCCAACGATGCGCTCCGGCTCGAGGGCGCCGGCCTCGGTGAGGATGCGCTGGTCTTCCTTGGTGTAGATGTCGTTGGTAACCACGGCGATCTGGTAGTGATCGCGCATGGCCTTGCACAGCGCTTCCAGCAGAGCGGTCTTGCCAGAGCCGACCGGGCCGCCGACACCGACGCGCAGGGGTTGTTGATAGCTTTGCATGCAGGCAGTCCTCAGGAACGGAACAAACGGGTGTATTGGGTTTCGTGACGCGATGAAGCGATGGCCAGCAGCGGCAGGCCGCCGCCGAGCTGGTCATCGCCCAGGACCAGCGCTTGGTCCAGTGCAGCGGGCAATTCGGCGCCAAGGTCGCGCAGCAAGGTCTGGGCAGCCTGCTGACCGAATGGCACCAGCTTGACGCCCGCCATGACCGCGCCCTCCAACCAGGCAAAGCCATGGCCCAATGCCAGCTGGCGCAACGGGATGGCCCAGTGTGCAGCCAGCCAGGCCATACCGCCCAACTGGGTCAGCTCAAGGCTGGCACGCCAGGCTGGTGCCTGGCCCAGTTGCCAGCCGTCGAGCAACCGCGCCAGCGCTGCGCCGCGCTGCTGTTCTTCCAGGCGCAGCTCGGCGGTTTCGCGGTTGGCCAGCAAGAACCGGCTCCAGTGGCCGAACGCTTCGGCGTCCTCAGCCTGGCAGGCGTGGTACAGACGCGCCAACACCGGCCAGTCGAGGCAGGCCAGGGTGTCGTGAACCTGCTCACGCTGCCAGCCGACAAAACTGTCCACGCCCCGAACCCAGCCGGCCTCGACCGCCCACTCCAGGCCTTGCGAATAGGTAAAACCACCCACCGGCAAGCCGGGGCTGGCCAACTGCAGTAGGCGCAGCAGCGCCAGGTCGCTGTTCATCAACCGGCCAGCACCAGCGCGGCGCCGGCCAACAGGCCACCGCCAAAGGCCTTCTGCAGGCCGCTGTGGCGGCGCAGCAGGCAACCGACTGCAAAGCCCGCCGCCAGCAGCAAGCCGCTGACCGCGACAAACCCTGCGCTGAATTGCCAGAACGCGCTCGGCGTGGCTTCTACGCCATGGGCCCAGCCATGGAACAAGGCGAACACCGGCATGGCCATGGCCAGCAGCGACTGGCGGCTCGGCAGCAGCACCGCCCCGGCAGCCACCAGCAGCGACACGGCAATCAGGGTTTCCATACCCAGCACATCGCCGAACAGGTGACCGCACACGGCGCCACCGAACATGGCGGCCAGGGTCGCCAGGGGCAAGGTCAGGTTGCGCCGGGTCAACGCGGCGAGCACGCCGGTGCCCAGCAGCATCAGCAGGTGATCGAGCCCGGTCAGCGGGTGCAGCAGGCCGTCCTGCAGTGGGTTGCTGTCATGGCCCGGATGGGCGAAGGCTGGCAGTGCCAGCATCAAAAGAAACAAGGCGAAAGTCTTTTTCATCGGTTGCTCCAAGGCAGTTCAGGAATGGACAGGCAGGCGTACGAACGGGTGATCGTGGCCATGGGCATGACTGTGGCTGTGGCCATGCGGTGCACTTTGGTAAGCGCCCGCTTCAGGCTCGAACGGGGCCTGTTCGGCCTCTACCGTCAGGCCCAGCCCCCGCAGCATGTCGTCCAGCACATGGTCGTGCTGGAAGCGCAACAGCCCGGGCTCGATCTGCAGCGGCACATGGCGGTTACCCAGGTGGTAGGCCGCGCGGGCCAACAGGTGTGGATCGGCACAGCGCACCGTCGACACCGCCTCGGGCGCCGCCAGCACGCGGATCAGCTGGGTGCCCTCGGCATCGGCCAGTATTTCACCTCCGCGCAGCAGGTGGCCGCGCTCCAGCATCAGCCCGGCTTCGCGGCCATCGTCCAGGGTTACTCGCAGGCGGCTCTTGATACGGCTGTCCACGTCGAGGGTGACAGTGCCACTGACAACCCGCGTGCCGGGTTCGGAGATACGGCGGCTCAAGACAATCATGGGTACTCCTCAGAACAGAAAATAGCGCTGGGCCAGCGGCAGTTCGCTGGCCGGTTCGCAGACCAGCAGCTCGCCATCGGCACGCACCTGATAGGTCTGCGCATCGACTTCGATCAGCGGCTGCAGGGTGTTGTGGACCATGTCCGGTTTGCGTACCCGCCGGCAGCCGTTGACCACGCCAATCAGGCTGCGCAGGTTCAGCTCCTCGGCCAACCCGCGGTCCATTGCCGCCTGGGGCAGGAATGTCATGCGTGTGGCATGCCGCGCCGCCCCCAGCGCGCCGAACATCGGCCGATAGTGCACAGGCTGGGGGGTGGGTATGGAGCCGTTGATGTCGCCCATGGGAGCGGTGACGATCATCCCGCCCTTGAGCACCAAAGCCGGCTTGACCGCAAAGAACGCTGGCGACCACAGCACCAGGTCGGCCAGCTTGCCGACCTCCACCGAGCCCACTTCGTGACCGATGCCATGGGTGAGTGCCGGGTTGATGGTGTACTTGGCGATGTAGCGCTTGACCCGGAAGTTGTCGCTGTATGGGGTGTCCGGTGCCAGCGGCCCGCGACGCAGCTTCATCTGGTGCGCCACCTGCCAGGTGCGCAGCACCACCTCGCCAACCCGGCCCATGGCCTGGGAGTCGGACGAGGTCATGGCAAAGGCGCCCATGTCGTGGAGGATGTCCTCGGCAGCGATGGTTTCGCGACGAATGCGTGACTCGGCGAAGGCCACGTCCTCGGCGATGCTCGGGTCCAGGTGGTGGCAGACCATGAGCATGTCCAGGTGCTCGTCCACGGTGTTGATCGTGTACGGCAGGGTCGGGTTGGTCGAGGATGGCAGCACGTTGGCCTGCCCCGCCGCACGGATGATGTCCGGGGCATGGCCACCACCGGCACCTTCGGTATGGAAGGTGTGGATGGTACGGTCGCCGATGGCCGCCAACGTGTCTTCGATACAGCCCGACTCGTTGAGGGTGTCGGTGTGAATCGCCACCTGGATATCCATTTCCTCGGCCACGCCCAGACAACAGTCGATGGCTGCTGGCGTAGAGCCCCAGTCTTCATGCAGCTTGAGCCCGACAGCACCTGCGGCAATCTGCTCGCGCAGCGCGTCCGGCCGCGAGGCATTGCCCTTGCCCAGCAGCCCGATGTTGATCGGCAAGCTGTCGGCAGCCTGCAACATGCGCGCAAGGTACCAGGGGCCGGGCGTGCAGGTGGTGGCATTGGTGCCAGTGGCCGGCCCGGTTCCACCGCCGATGAACGTGGTGACACCGCTGTTCAATGCCTCGTCCACCTGCTGCGGGCAAATGAAGTGGATATGCGAATCGACACCACCGGCGGTGACGATCTTGCCCTCGGCCGCGATCACCTCGGTCCCTGGCCCGACCGGTACGTTCACGCCTGGCTGCACATCGGGATTGCCGGCCTTGCCGATCACCGCGATGCGCCCATGCTTGATGCCGATGTCGGCTTTGACGATGCCCCAGTGGTCGATGATCAGCGCATTGGTCAACACCAGGTCCATGGCCTCGGCCGCCAGCATCTGGCCCTGCCCCATGCCATCGCGAATGACCTTGCCGCCGCCGAACTTCACCTCTTCGCCATAGATCGTGAAGTCTTTCTCGACCTCCACCCACAGCGCCGTGTCGGCCAGGCGCACGCGGTCGCCAACAGTGGGCCCGAACATGTCGGCATAGGCCTGACGGGAAATACGGCTCATACCCTGCCCTCCAGCGCGCCCATCACCTTGCCCTGGAAACCATAGACCTCACGCTTGCCGGCATAAGCCACCAGTTGCACGGTACGCGCCTGACCCGGCTCGAAGCGCACGGCAGTGCCGGCCGGGATGTCCAGGCGAAAGCCCAGGGTGGGCGCCCGGTCGAACACCAGCGCGTCGTTGACCTCATAGAAGTGGTAGTGCGAGCCGACCTGCACCGGCCGGTCGCCATGGTTGGCCACACTGACGCTGACCGTTTCTCGGCCACTGTTCAACTCGATGTCGCCCGCGGCGACCTGGATTTCACCTGGGATCATGCGACGCTCCTTGGCGGTTTCAGACGATGGGGTCATGCACGGTCACCAACTTGGTGCCATCCGGGAAGGTCGCTTCAACCTGCACGTCGTGAAGCATTTCAGCGATACCGGGCATCACCTGCTCACGGGTCAGCACTTCACGCCCCAGGCTCATCAGCTCGGCGACTGTGCGGCCATCGCGGGCGCCTTCGAGCACCGCGGCACTGATCAGCGCCACGGCCTCCGGGTAGTTGAGCTTCAGGCCACGGGCCAGACGCCGCTCCGCCAGCAGCGCGGCAGTGAACAGCAGCAGTTTGTCTTTCTCTCTCGGGGTAAGCTCCATGGCGCTCTCTCAGGTAGCCCAGATACGCGGCGGGCAGGCTGGCAGGCCGAGGATGGCCGGGCGCAGCACATGCCACAGGCGTTGCAGGGTGCGTTGCAGGTGTTGGTTGTCATGGTCGAGCACGCGGATCACCAGCAACGACCCGAGCAGGGTCGCACCGGCCGGGTTGCCCAGTTCATCGAGTAGCGGGCGAACCTGCTCCAGCACTGCCTGATCGGCAGGTGCGGCGCAGAAGGTGGCGAGTAGCGGGTGCCCGCCCAGCTTGTCCAGGTGCCCGCCTGCGAGTCGCAGGCGCTCATGCAGGCCAACCTCGTCAGGTAGTTCGATGTGCAAAAGGCTGTCGAGGGCGCCGTGGTCGAAACGCTCGTGCATGACCGGACGGCCCAGGCACAGGGTTTCCCAGGCCAGCAGGCGGGCGCCCGGCTCGAGGGTAAAACGGCTGGCGAGGCTGGCGCGGGCGCCGGAGAAGAAGATGCTGTCCTGCGGCAGCCACTCCAGGGTGCTGCCCGTGGCCATGTGGAAGCGTTGGGCCAACCGCGCGGTCGGGCCGATGCTGCGGTAGAACTTGCTGGCGCCGGGCATGGTCAGCAGCGCGTGGCTACCCGGCTCCAGGTGAATGTCCAGTTCCAGGCGGTCGCCGGCGACGATGCCGCCTGGCGGGTGCAGGACATAGACATGGCACGGCGCACCTTCAGGATAGAAAGGCCGCTGCACCAAAAGAGGTCCGAAATGCTTCCACGCACCAAGGCGGGTCACGCCGTCACGCTGGACAAAGCGCAACTGCAGGTGAGCACTCCAGCCCGCATCGTCTTGCTGTTGTTCGATCTGCTCCGCGAGCGACATCCTGCGGCCCCTGAAATCCGTGGCCTGCTGGCCGTTTAGAGGGTCCGGCGCGGGCGCCTGCTAGCGCGCACGGCCTGACCACTCGATCAAATTCGCAGGCTGGATATAGCAGGTTGCGGGCCAACTTCGCAGGTGAACGATGATGAAACCTGTGCTGTGCCCGCTCTGGCATCGGGCATGCGGGGGAATGGCGCACAAAGCAGGGGCGTGTGTCGGCCCTGTTTCGGTGCCGGCATACGTGAAAATGGGGCTGCTTTGAGCCCCACAATATCAAGCCTCAGTAATCGAAGCGGTCCACGGCACGCCGACGCTCGTTGTCATCACGCCGGTCGTAGATGGCCGTGGTCTGGATATTGGCATGGTGCGCCAGCTTCTGCGCAATCGACAGGTCGTGCTCTTCGATCACCCGGGTAATGAATGCCCGGCGAAAATCGTGCGGCATGATCTTCACCCCCACCTGCGCGCCGCGCTGGCGGGCAATGTAGTAGATTGCATGCTTGGTAATGCGCGCCCGGGTAATGTGGTTGCCGCGACGGATGCGGTTGAACAGGAACGGGTCATCTTCCGCCCCGGCAGGCAGCTCCTGGCGGCGCAGTTCAAGCCAGGCCTGCAGCTTCTCGAACGCCCATGGCGGTGCGTACTTGACCAGCTGGTGGTTGCCCTTGCCCACTACCTGCAGGCTGCGCGCCTCGAAGTCGACCTGGTCGAGGTCGATGTCGACCGACTCCGACTTGCGCATGCCGGTGCCGTACAGCAAGGCAATGATCGCCGCATCACGTACCCCCTGTGGCCGCGGGTCGGCGGCGCACACATCCATCAGCTCGCGGATCAGGCTGCGGCGCAGGTTGCGCCCTGGCGGCAGGCGGCTGCCCGTGGCGGGCTTGACCTCGCGAATACGCAACAGCTGCTCGTGGTCGATCAGGCCCTGACGCCAGGCCTCGTTCATCACCCCGCGAATCGCGTTGACGTACAGCGACGAGCTGTTGGGCGCGTAGCCATCGGCACGCAGGGCAGCCACCAGTGCAATCACATGGCCCGGCTCGAGCCGATGCCAAGGCACATCGACAATGTTGCAGTCGACAAAACCTAGCCGGTCGGCGGCGTCCTGAAGAATGTAGCGCATGGTTTGCTGGCTGGATGGGGCCAGACGGGCCATGTACTGCAGCAGCGGATTTTTCGAGAGGTCGGACAAAACGTGAATCCTGTAGCGAAGCGTCAGCCGGCACTGAACCAGGCAAACCCTGAAGCAAGTCAAAACGACATACAAGCTAGTCTGAATGACCGCAACACGCGCGTGTCATTCGGACCCTGAGAAGTGCCATCACCTTGATATTCAAGGGCTTTGCAAGTGGCACGGATCGTGATCTTACCCCAATTGAAGCCTACTGAACGAACCAAGGACTGCCCATGCTCTTGCAACCCACTGCTTCACGCCCACGCCAAGCCGTCTGGAGCCTGGGTTTTCGCCCGTTCTTCCTGGGTGGCAGTTTGTTTGCGCTGATCGCCCTGCTGTTGTGGGCCGGCGTACTGGCTGGGGCACTGGCCCCTGCACCGCCCGGGGGTATGCTCGCCTGGCACCGCCACGAGATGCTTTACGGCTTCGCCGCCGCCATTATCGCGGGTTTTCTGCTGACCGCCGTGCAGAACTGGAGCGGCATCCCCGGCTTGAGCGGGCGGGCGCTGCAGGGTTTGTTCCTGCTCTGGCTGCTGGGGCGGGTAAGCTGGTTTATGCCACTACCGGGTAGCTTGCTGGTACTGGTCGAAGGCAGCTTCCTGCCATTGGTGGCACTGAGCCTGGCACGACCGATCCTGCAACGGCGCCTGCGCAACAACTACCCGATCGTCGTACTGATGCTGTTGATTGCCGCCTGCCAATGGCTGACCTTGGCCGGCTGGCTGCACCAGGACGAACTGTGGCAGCGTCGTGGAATATTTGCCGGGCTGTGGCTGGTGACGGCGATGATGACCGTGCTCGGCGGCCGGGTCATACCATTCTTTACCCGCCGTGGCCTGGGTCACCTTGGCGCGGCCCCTGCCCGCCCATGGCTGGACCGAGCCTGCCTGTTGCTCAGCGTCGCAGTACCGCTGGCGTTTGCCACTGGCCTGGCCGATACGCCGCAAGCAAGCCTGGCGGTGCTGTTTTTTGCCTTGTTCGCGCTGCACGCGACCCGACTGGTGCTGTGGCACGACCGTGGCCTGTGGCGCGTACCGTTGCTGTGGTC
Organism: Pseudomonas sp. Kh14; assembly: GCF_900291005.1. NCBI lineage: Bacteria > Pseudomonadati > Pseudomonadota > Gammaproteobacteria > Pseudomonadales > Pseudomonadaceae > Pseudomonas > Pseudomonas sp. Kh14. The sequence continues at coordinate 37,632 of NZ_OLKJ01000026.1, read as the reverse complement.
GCTACACCTGGCCTACGCCTGGCTCGCCCTGGCCTGCCTGGGCATGGCGTTGTGGCATAGCGGGGTGGCCCTGAGCCCGAGCCTGGTGACCCACGCGCTGACCGTTGGCGCCATGACCGGGCTGATCCTGGCCATGATGGCGCGGGTCAGCCTGGGCCACACCGGCAGGCCATTGCAGGTGCCGACCAGCATTGCCTGGGCCTTTACCCTGATGCAACTGGCGACCTTGGCCCGGGTGATTCTGCCGCTGTTCACATCGCTGGGGGTAAGCGCTTCGGCACTGTGCTGGAGCCTGGCGCTGTTGCTGTTCCTGCGCCATTACCTGCCCATCCTGCTAAGGCCCCGGGCAGACGGAATGCCCGGTTGACGCGCTTGGGCCGCCTTGCGGCGGTGTGCCATGAGGGGAACTTGGTGGGTGGTTTGATCCCCCCCTGATTGCGACTGATCGTCAAAGGCGAAAGACCGCTAGACAATAGCCGCCGCCCACCACCCTGGAAACATCTGCTGCACCCGCGGCTCGGCGAAGCGTTCGTCAATCAGCACCAGTACACCACGGTCCTGATCACCCCGAATAACCCGGCCCGCCGCCTGGATCACCTTGCGCACGCCCGGGTAGAGGTACGCGTAATCGAAACCCGCGCCAAATTGCCGCCCCAGGCGCTGTTTGAACTGCTCGTTGACCGGGTTGACCTGAGGCAGCCCCAGGGTAGCGACAAACGCGCCAATCAGCCGCGTGCCGGGCAAATCCACCCCTTCGCCGAAAGCGCCGCCCAATACGGCAAAGCCCACACCTCGGCCATCGGCGACAAAGCGATCGAGAAATGCCTGGCGGGCTGCCTCGTCCATGCCCGGCTCCTGTGACCACAGCGGAATCTGCCCATGCTGCTCGGCCAACAGCCCTGCCACCTGTTGCAGGTATTCGAAGCTGCTGAAGAACGCCAGGTAGTTACCCGGCATGCGCTCATACTGCCGGGCAATCAGGTCAACGATCGGCGCCAGGGAGGCTTGGCGCTGCTGGTAACGGGTGGACACCTGGCTGGCAATGCGCACCTCCAGCTGTTCAGCACGGAACGGTGCGGCCACGTCCAGCCAGGCAGTATCGGCTGGCATGCCCAGCAGGTCGCTGTAGAAGTGCCGTGGGCTCAACGTGGCGGAAAACAGCGTCACACTGCGCGCCGCCTGCATGCGTGGTGCCAGCAGCCGCGCCGGGGTGACATTGCGCAGGCACAGCGTGGCCAGCCGCCGCTTGCGCGGGCCCTGGCGCTGGCTGATGTCGAACAGAAAGTGCTCGTCGAACAGCTCGGCAACCCGGCAGAACTGCAAGGCCTGATAGTAGAACTGCAACACCTGGGGGTCGATGTGCGTGGGGGCCTGGTTCATCTGTTCCTGAATCACCCCGACGCACTGCTGCAGGGCGCGCAGTAGGCCTTCGGGCAGCGACTCGCTGGCCTGGTACGGCGCACGCTGCTCTTTATACAGCGCGTTCCACTGCCTGTTCAGGCGGTCCAGCGCACTGACCAGCCCAGGCGGTTTGCTCTGTCGCAACGCCAGCAGCTGGCCCTGGTCAAGGCTGGCGCTGTACATGCCGCGCCCACGCTCGACCAGGTTATGCGCTTCGTCCACCAGTACTGCCACTCGCCACTGGTTGAGCTGGGTCAGGCCGAACAGCAAAGCATGCGCATCGAAGTAGTAGTTATAGTCGGCGACCAGCACGTCGGCCCAGCGTGCCATCTCCTGGCCCAGGTAGTACGGGCACACTTGGTGCGCCAAAGCCACTTCACGCAGGTTTGTGCGGTCGAGCAACGGCAGTGCTGCTGCAGCCTCGCGCGCAGCCGGCAAACGGTCGTAGAAACCTGCGGCCAAGGGGCAGGACTCACCATGACAGGCCTTGTCCGGATACTCACAGGCTTTGTCGCGGGCGATCAACTCCAATGTGCGCAGGGCAGGTTGCGGCGTGGCATCGGTGATCTGGCGCATGGCATCCAGGGCGAGTGCCCGGCCTGGTGTCTTGGCGGTGAGAAAAAACAGCTTGTCCAGCTGCTGCGGCACCATGGCCTTGAGCAGCGGGAACAAGGTACCGAGGGTTTTGCCAATGCCGGTGCTGGCCTGGGCCATCAGGCAACGGCCGGTGCTCACCGCCTTGTACAAGGTTTCAGCCAACTGCCGCTGGCCCTTTCGGAACTGTGGGTAGGGGAAACTCAGCGCCAGCAGGCCTTGGTCACGTTCGGCCAAGCGTCGTTGCTGCCATCGGGCCCAGCCCAGAAAGCGCTGGCACTGGGTTTCAAAGAAGGCCTGCAACTCGGCAGCCGAACAGTGCTCCGTGAACAGCGTCTGGCTATCGCTGTCCACGTCGAGGTACACCAGCGCCACCTCGATGGCGGGCAGTTGTCGTGCCTGGCACATCAACCAGCCATAGACCTTGGCCTGTGCCCAGTGCAACTGACGGTGATTGGCCGGTTGACGCGCCAGGTCACCACGGTGCGTCTTGATCTCTTCCAGGCGATTGCTGCCAGGGTCATAGCCATCGGCGCGACCCCGCACCCTGAGGGTTTCGAACTGGCCTTCAAGGGCGATTTCCGACTCGTAGCCGGCAGCCCGCCGTGCCACCACCCGCTGATGCCCTTCGATACCCTCCTGGGCAGTGGGCGATGGCGTGAAGCGCAGGTCCAGGTCGCCGACCTTGGCGCTGAACTCACACAAGGCGCGCACCGCTACGCTGTAGCTCAAAGTGTTTCGCTCCAGCGCACGTGGCACACCGCGACCGGCAGGCCGTGTTGCCTGCAGAACTCCAGCCAGCGCAGCTGATTGTCCTGCAGGCGGTCACCGGGCCCCTTGACCTCGACCATGCGATAACGGCCCTGCTCGGGCCAGAACTGAATCAGGTCGGGCATGCCGGTACGGTTGTTGCGAATGTCCTGCAACAGGCGCAGGAAACATTGCTTGAGCGCTGCGGCCGGCAGGCAAGCCAAGGCCTGCTCCAGCAGTTTATCGCTGAGCATGGACCAGGACACGAACGGCGACTGCAGCCCCTGTTTGGCCACGTAGCAGTCGAGAATCGCCTGGCGATGGCTACCCTCGTCGAGCCGCCCGAGGCAGCGTTCGAACAGTGCACTGCGCCGTTGCTGGAAGTCGCTGTCGTGCAGGTCCTGTGGCGCGGCCTGGAACGGGTTGAAGAATGCGCCGGGCACCGGAGCGAAGATGGCCTCCCAGCACAACAGGCCAAACAGGCTGTTGAACAGCGTGTTCTCCACGTAATGCGCATGCCCCCCCTCTTGCATCAGGTGTTGACGCACGGCTTCTTCAACGCCCAGCGCAGCGTGCCCACAGGGCAGTTCGAGCTCGATCAGTTCCAGCGGCGTGGTGCGCTGGCGCCGCTGTGGCGGACCGCCGAGTTTGCGCGCCAGGCGTGGCAGCATGCGCTGCAGCGCCTGCTCCTCCAGCGCATTGGCAGGTGCCGCAGCCAGTTGCAACGCCCGAGCATGGGCCAGGTGCCACTGTTCGCTGCGCTCCAGCACCCTCACCTGGCGAATGCGCGCCTGGGGATGGTTGCACTGCGCATACACAGCCGTGGCCAGGTCCCATTCACCCAGGCGTTCGCATTGTTGGCCCACGGCGAATTGCAGCCGCGCATGGCGCCGGGCCAGCCAGGGGTTGCTGCTGTGCAGGCCCTGCAGGGTGGCAAGGATCGGCAGGGGGTCGCCGCCCTGCTCCAGGCGCTCGGCGCACTGGTGCAGCGCCATGGCCAGGTCGACATCGTCACGTTGCTGCAAGGCACGAGAATCGGAGCTGAACGGCACCTGCTCGTAACGCAGCAAGCCCAGGTCGGCGAGGACGAAGTCTGACCAGTCCTGGTACAGGTTGCCGAAAAACAGCAGGCGTATGCGGTCGCACAGAGGTTGCAGGCACCACTGGAGGATGCGCACCTCGCTGTCAGGAAACCATTCGACCAGTGACCGGGCCGCCAGCGCCAGGGGTTGCAGCTGTGCCAACAATTCATGCTTGGCCGCGCGCGGGCGGCTCAGTTGCCGGGCGAAGCAGCGGGCCAGTTCTTCCTTGCGCAGCAACGCGAATAGCTGTTCAAGGTCCAGTTGCTCGGGCTCCCGTACCCAGCCGAGGGCCAGCAACGGCTGCAGCGCCAGCGCAGTATCGCCGATTTCGGCGTAGTCGAGCCGATCGCTGCGAAACAACTCGCCTTTGCGCATCACCATGCGCACCATCAAGGCCTGGGCTGGCGCTTGCAGTTGACTGAAGGCACGGATGAAGGCCAGTTCCTGGTCATCGAGCAAGTCCTGGTAGCGCTGTTCGACCCACAGCACGACCTGCCGGAAGTTATGCAGGTAGTAGAACGGGTCGTCGACGGAATGGGCGATCACGGGTGGAGGTCAGGTTGCGGCAACAGGCACTGTTTATACATACAGATACCCCTCCATGACAAGCGCCGCGGGTCGCCTCACCATCAACCAATGGTTCAGGGGCTGCATTGCAGCCCCCGCAGCGTTCACGCCTGTTCAGTTGCGCCAGCCATCGCGCCCGCCTCGACCTTGGCGAGGCCAATGGGTGCCTGAAGCAGCAGGAAGTACGCCACCGCCGAGCACAGCGCTACCACCGCGCTGATCATGAACGCTGTGGTGAACGAGCCCGAGTACTGGATGCTGAAGCCCGTCACGATCGGTGCCACCGAGCCTGCGATGTAACCGCCGAAGTTCTGGATCGAGCCAAACGAGGCCACGCGCTGGCTGTCGACAATGGTGTTGACGATCATCCAGGCGGTGGCACTGGCCATATTGATGCTGAACAGCGCCAGGCAAAGCAGCATGATGCACCCCGTCAGGCCGGTGACGAACGACAGTGGCAAGGTGAACAGCGCTGCCAGCACCAGGCCAGTGATGACACTGAACTTGCGGCTGCCCAGCACGCTCATGCCACGCGTTACCAGCCAGTCACAGAAGCGCCCGGCAACGATGGTACCCGCCGCACCGAAGCCATACGCCAGCGACACCACCCAGGCGGTCTTGTACAGGTCCAGGCCATGCTCGCGCTCGAAGTAGCCCGGCAGCCAGGTCAGGTGCAGCCAGAGCATGTAGATCACCCCCATGAAGCCCAACACCGCGCCCCAGGTACTGCGGTGCTTGAACAGATCAAGCCAGCCGGCAAAGTACGAAGCCTTCGGCGCGGTTACAGTGGCGGGCGCAGCCTGGCGCTCACTCGGCAGCGGTTTGCCCTCGGCGGCAAGCTCTGCCAGAAAACGGGCCTTGCTCTTGTAGAAGGTCAGCCAGCACAGCGCCAGCACCACGCCGATCACGCCGGTAATGATGAACATGCCGCGCCAGCCAAAGTTGACCATGAACAGCGTCAGCAAAGGCGGCGCCAGGCAGGGGCCAAGACAGGTCGACGACCAGACCACACCGGTCGGGGTGCCGCGCTCGTTGGCGTCGAACCACTCCGACAATGCTTTGGCCGCCGATGGGAACATCGGCGCCTCGCCAATCCCCAACAACACCCGCAGGCCCATGAACCCGGCAAAACTGTTGACCATGCCAAACGCCGCCTGGGCAACCGACCAGCCCAGCAACGAGGCGCCGAGGGCGATCTTGCTGCCCAGGCGGTCAATGATCATGCCCATTGGCAACTGGGCAAAGGCATAGGCAATGGAAAACGCCGATAACAGGATGCCCATCTGCGACGGGCTGATCATCATGTCTTTCTGGATGGAGGTATTGGCGATCGACAGCGCACTACGGTCCAGGTAGTTGACGATGCCGATCAGCAGCAGGAACACGACGGTAATGCGCTGGTACTTCTTCATTGGGTTCATGTGATGACCTTTATTATTATTGTTGCCGCGCTGTCAGCGCCTTGACGATCCCTCGATGATGCTGCGCCCCTCCCTGACGCAGCGAGCCGTTCAAAGCGGGCGGGCGGTGGCCGCGACCTCCAGCAGGCCACGCTGGCCGAGGTTGTCGATCAACGCGCGCAGGCCGAAGTCCCACTGCGGTGCCAGATCGCTGGTGGTCACGCGGTTGCACAGAGTACCCAGTTGCGGATTGCTGATGCTCACCACGTCACCCGGTTTGTGGGTAAAGCCGTTACCCGGCTGATCGCGGTCCTGCTTGGGGGCGAACAGGGTACCGAGGAACAGCACCAGGCCGTCAGGGTACTGGTGGTTTTCGTTGAGGGTTTGCTGCACCAGGTCTTGCGGGTCACGGCTGATCTGGCGCATGGAACTGCGCCCGGACAGGACAAAGCCGTCCTCGCCTTCCACCCGCAGGTCCACCTCGGCAGCGCGCACATCGTCCAGGCCGAAGCTTTCGTCAAACAACCGCAGCAGCGGGCCCAGTGCAGTGGAAGCGTTGTTGTCCTTGGCCTTGGACAGCAGCAACGCGCTACGCCCTTCGAAGTCACGCAGGTTGACGTCGTTGCCGAGCATGGCGCCCTTGATGCTGCCATTGCTCGACACGGCCAGCACCACTTCCGGTTCTGGGTTGTTCCAGCTGGACTTGGGGTGGATGCCGATGTCGGCGCCGTGGCCAACCGCGGACAGCGGTTGGGCCTTGGTGAACACTTCGGCATCCGGGCCTATACCCACCTCCAGGTACTGCGACCACAGGCCCTGCTCTACCAGCACCTTGCGCAGCGCTTCGGCCTGAGCCGAACCGGGCACGATCTGCGACAGGTCGGCGCCGATGCGGCTGGCCAGGGTGTCACGGATGGCGTCGGCCTTGGCCGGGTCGCCCTTGGCCTGTTCTTCTACCACACGCTCCAGCAGGCTGGTGGCGAAGGTCACACCGGCGGCCTTCACCGCTTGCAGATCGATCGGCGCCAGCAGCCACGGCTGGTGCGGGGTGCGCCGTGTGGGATCGCTGTTGCCCAGCAATGCCGGCAGCGCAATCAAGGGTTCGGCCAGTGGCAAGGCACGCAGGTAGCCCACCGGATCGTCCACTTCCAGCAGCGCCGAGACGGTCGCCACGTGGGCACTGATATCGTAGACGGCGCCGGCTTTCACCAGCACCACCGCCGGCCCCTGCGCCGGCAACCAGACGCGCCCTACCCAGCTGCCGCTGTCAAAAACGCTGGCATCATGGCTCAGTGGCAGCGTTTGATTGACGTTCGTTCGATCAGTCATGTGTGTTCCCTTGCTGTGCATCATTGGAAAAGTCCCGGCAGTTGCAACTGCCCAGCCACGCGCTGAAGGTCGGCTATCAGCTGCGGCGAAAGGCTCACGCCCTGCTCCGACGCCTGGCGACGCAGGGCAAGGCCTGCTTGCCCGGGCAGGCGTACCGGGCGTTCGGGGTCGAGCGGGCGGCTTGCCAGAACCAATCCCCCCAGGAAGCTGGTTTCGTCGATGAACGCCTCCAGGCCGCCGAACATGCGCGGGTCAATCACCAGCGCAGTGGCCGAGGCGCCCCACTGACCCGGTGCATCCTTGCGCCCATGGCCGGCCAGCCCCGAGGTGATGGCTTCGACCAACAGCGCAAGGCCAAACCCTTTGTGGCCAAAGGCCTGGCCGCCGAGCGGCAGGATGCTGCCTTGCGGGCGGGTAAAGAAATCGTCCGGGTCATCGCTGAGCTGCCCGTCATTGCTCACCAGCACCGGGTGCGGCACACGCCGGCCGGCATCGCGGCATTGGCCGACCAGGCCGAGGGTGACGGTGGACATGCTGACATCCAGCAGAATCGGCTCACCCTGGGTCGGGATACCGGCAGCAATCGGGTTGGGGGTGTACACCGGGTCGATGCCGCCATGAGCACAGACCAACCCCACCGACGGATCCGACGAGTAGACGATGGCCAGCAACCCTTGGTCGGTGTATGGCTTGAGGTAGGCGGCCAGGCAGCCGATATGGGCAGCGCGACGTACTACCGCAATACCGATGCCCTGCTTGGTCGCGCCTGCGGCCGCACAATCCAGTGCCCGGCTGACGCAATAGGGCCCCAACACATAATGGCCGTCGAACAGGCTGGAAATACCACTGTCGGCGACCTGTTCCAGCGCCTGCGCGCGGGCTTTGACCTGCCCGCTGAGCATGCCGTCGATGTAGCGGCTGACCAGGTTGAGGCCATGGGTACGGTGGCCGAGCAGTTCGCCTTCGAGCAGCACCCGGGTCACTACCTGGGCGACGTCCACGTCGGCTCCGGCTTTCATGAACAGTTGCTCGACAAACGTGGTAAGCGTTTGCACGTTGTACCGTGTGGTTTGAATCATTGCAGTTGCCTCGCAAATGGGACGGGAGCGGTCGATCAGGTCACGGCGCCGATCTGCCACGGGACGAACTCGTTTTGCCCGTAGCCGTGCTGTTCGCTCTTGCTGCGTTCCCCGGAGGCAATGCGCAGCATCTGCTCGAAGATGAATGCGCCGCGCTCCTCGATGCTGGTGGAGCCATCGGCGATGCCGCCGCAATTGACGTCCATGTCCTCTTGCTGGTGCTCGAACACCCGGTTGTTGGTTGCCAGCTTGATCGATGGCGCCGGGGCACAGCCGTAGGCCGAGCCGCGGCCGGTGGTGAAGGCGATCAGGTTGGCCCCGCCGGCCACCTGACCGGTGGCCGAGACCGGGTCGTAGCCGGGGGTGTCCATGAACACCAGGCCCTGGGCACGCACGGCTTGCGCATACTGATACACATCGACCAGGTTGCTGGAGCCTGCCTTGGCCACTGCGCCCAGGGATTTCTCGAGGATAGTGGTCAGCCCCCCTGCCTTGTTGCCGGCCGAGGGGTTGTTGTTCAATTCGGCGTTCATACGCTGGCAGTAGTCTTCCCACCAGCGAATGCGCGCCACCAGCTTCTCCCCCACCTCACGGCTTACCGCGCGCCGCGTGAGCAAGTGCTCGGCACCATAGATTTCCGGGGTTTCGGAGAGAATGGCGGTACCACCGGCGGCCACCAGGCGGTCAACGGCATTGCCCAGTGCCGGGTTGGCGGTGATCCCCGAATAGCCATCTGAGCCGCCGCACTGCAGGCCGACCACCAGGTGGCGGGCACTGACTGGCTGGCGCCGTACCTGATTGGCCTCGGCCAACAGCGCCTTGACCTGGGCGATACCGGCAGCGATGGTTTTAGAGGTGCCCCCGACCCCTTGGATGGTGAAGGCGCGCAGTTGCGCACTCGCCTGCAGGCCCTGGGTTTCCAGCAGGGTTTCGATCTGGTTGGTTTCGCAGCCCAGGCCGATGATCAGCACGGCAGCGAAGTTGGGGTGGACGGCGTACCCGGCCAGGGTGCGGCGCAGCAGGCTCAAGGCTTCACCGCTCGGGTCGACTGCGCAGCCGGCACCGTGGGTCAGGGCGACCACACCGTCGACATTCGGGTAGTCGGCCAGCACCTCGGGGTGAATGTCACGGCGGAAATGGTCGGCCACGGCCCGGGCCACGGTTGCCGAACAGTTTACCGAGGTGAGAATGCCGATGTAGTTGCGGGTGGCGACACGGCCATCGGCGCGCACGATGCCCTGGAACTGCGCGGCGCTGCCTGGCAGGCTGCGGGTATCGACACCAAACGCATAGTCGCGGGCAAAATCGCCCATCTGCACGTTGTGCACGTGCACATGGTCGCCAGCGTCGATCGCCTGGGACGCAAACCCGATGATCTGCCCGTAACGGCGCAACGGCTGGCCCTGCGCCACAGGCTCGGTGGCGAGCTTGTGGCCTGAAGGGATGGGCTGGCGCACGGTAGTCGCCTCGGCATCCAGGCGCACGCCTGGCAGCAGGGCCTGGCGGGCGATGACGACGTTGTCCAAAGGGTTGAGGCGGATGACGGCGGGGTCACTGGATTTGGCAATCAGTTGCATGGGACCTCTCAGGGCGGAGCGGCTGACTTCTTGTTATGGCTGTAGCCACTGTAAGAAGCCTGGTGCCGCATTCCCAATGAGATGATCCGATCGAGCGATAACCTGGAGTTATCGCAAGGGTATTTCGGTGCGTGATCTTCAATCGGCTAGGCATCTGCCGGAGATTGCCGCCGTCGCTGCGCGCCCTCCAGCAGAATCTCGACAAACGCCCTGGCGGAGGCGCTGAGCGGTTCATCCTTGCGGGTGACCACTCCATACTCCAGCGCGGGCACCTGCAAAGGGCTGCGCAGCTCCTTGAACTGCCCGCTGGCCAACTGCGCGGCCACCATCGAGCGCGGTAGCATGGCAATCATCGGTGCCGATTGCAGCAACTGCAGGAACATGGGCATGGAGATGGTCTCCACGCAGTCGGCAGGCGTGGCGATTCCGGCCACCCGGAACGCCTGCTCCAGGCGGTTGCGGATCGGCGTACCCACCGGGTACAGCACCCACGGCCAATCGCCTAGCGCCTCAAGCGGTGTGTTGTCGAGCTGATTGAGCGGGTGCTCGCTGTTCACCACCAGGCTGAAGGGTTCAGGCTCCAGCGGCTGGAAGTCGAACAGCTGACCGAAGCGTTCCTCGGTGAAGCGGCCAATCATGATGTCCAGCTTGTTCTGCTCGAGCATGGTCAGCAGGTGATCGCTGGAATGCTCCACCACTTCAATCGACAGTAACGGGCTTCGCGCCTTGATGGCGGCGATGGCCTGCGGCAATACCAATGCGGTCGCGGCAAAGATCCCGCCAACGCGGATGAAACCGTGCCCGCCGTTGCGCAGGCGATTGACCTGGTCGACGAACTGTTGCGACTCGGCCAGGGCACCCTGGGCGTACCGCACCACGTATTCACCCAGCTCGGTGGGGGGCATGCTGCGAGGCAGGCGCTCGAACAGGGCAAAGCCGAACTGCTCCTCAAGGTCACGCAGCATTTTGCTGAGCGCCGGCTGGCTGAGGTTCATGCGCGTGGCGGTGGCGTGCATGTTGCGCGTGCGCGCCAGGGTGTCGATCAACACCAGGTGCTTGTAACGGATCCAGTTGCAAAAACTGGAATGGGTCATGTCCGGCGGCATAGACGCAGGGCCTCATGCAGGTGAAAGTTATTGTGCCCGCAGGTAGCGCAGCAAGGTATCAAGGGCAACCGAGTTGGGCCGCGAGCGCAGGGTCAGCACGCCGAGGTTGGCCATCGCCAGGGGCAACTCCACCGGCAGGATGGCGACCATGCCATAGCGGGCATAATGCTGGGCCACGTCATTGGGCACCACCGCAATCATTTCGGACGCTTCGAGCATGGCAGTGGTCGCCAGGATCGACGCGGTTTCGACGATATCCAGCGACTGCACCATGCCGCCGGCCTGCAATGCGCTTTCGACGCGACGGCGCATCGGGCTGCCGATGGGGTGCAAGATCCACGTCAAGCTCACCAGGTCGGCCAACTGCAGCCCTGTGGCTGTCGCCAAGGGATGACCTGCGCGAGCAATCACGCGCATCTGCTCACCGCCGTCGAACAGCTCGATATTCAGTTCCTGGCTGTCGCTCTGGTCCGGCAGGCGCCCCACCACCATATCGAAATCACCGCGTAGCAAGGCCGGCAGCAAGGTGTCGCTGGTGCCCACTTCCAGCGAGATACGTACCTTGGGCTGGTCGCGCTTGTAGGCCAGCACCGCCTTGGTCAGCACGCCCGGTACCGGGCCCATGACGCTGCCCACCCGCACCAGGCCCAACGCACCGCGCGCCAGTTCGGCGATTTGCGCCTGGGCATGATCGAACTCATGCAATGCGTTTTGCGCATAGCGAATCATCACCTCGCCATACAGCGTCGCTTGCATCCCCCGGGGCAGGCGCTCGAACAAACGTACCCCCAGGCGCTCCTCAAGCTGCTGTAGCAACAGGCTGGCGGCCGGTTGCGTGGTGTGCATCGCGGCGGCGGCGCGGCGCAGGTTGCCGAATTCACCCAGGGCATTGAGCAACGTGATCTGACGGCTGGAAATCTTCAAGGCACCGAGGCTGGCAGGCGCCTGGGCCTTGTCAGGTGGCAAGCGAGACATATCGAATCCGGTATCACTGATTAAGATTTGGCGATTATGCCTGTATCGCTCGACAACCTACAGTCAGGTCTCCCTGTGCCTGAGCAGAACAAGAGTCGACCATGAGCATACGCATTACCCACCTGAGCGTTCGCGATATCCGTTTCCCCACTTCGCTGTCGCTGGATGGCTCCGACGCCATGAACAGCGCCCCCGACTATTCGGCGGCCTACGTGGTGCTGCACACCGACGCTGCCGCCCTCGAAGGCCATGGCCTGACCTTCACCATTGGCCGTGGCAACGAGATATGCGCGGCGGCGGTGCAGTCGCTGGCCCCCTTGATCGTCGGCCTTACGCTCGAAGAAATCAGCGCCGACATGGGCGCTTTCTGGCATCGCTTTACCGTCAGCGACAGCCAGTTGCGCTGGCTGGGCCCGGAAAAGGGCGTGATCCACCTGGCCACCGCCGCCATCATCAACGCAGTGTGGGACCTGTGGGCCAAGCATGAGGGCAAGCCTGTCTGGAAACTGCTGGCCGACATGACGCCAGAGCAGCTGGTGCGCTGCCTGGACTTCAGCTACGTCACCGACGTGCTCACCCCCGAAGAGGCCATCGCCCTGCTGCGCCGCCAGGCGCCGGGCAAAGCCCAGCGCGAGGCACACATGCTGCGTGAAGGCTACCCCGGGTACACCACTGCCCCGGGCTGGCTGGGCTACAGCGAAGAGAAAATGCGCAAACTGGCCCGCGAGGCCGTGGCAGACGGCTGGACCCACATCAAACAGAAGATCGGGGCCGACCTGGAAGAGGACATCCGCCGCGCCAGCATCCTGCGCGACGAAATCGGCTGGGAGCGCACCCTGATGATGGATGCCAACCAAGTGTGGGGCGTCGAAGAGTCGGTGGCCAACATGCGCCGCCTGGCCGCATTCGAACCGCTTTGGATCGAAGAACCGACCAGCCCCGATGACATTCTCGGCCACGCCACCATTCGCCAGCGCATTGCGCCAATCGGTGTCGCCACCGGTGAGCATTGCCACAACCGGGTGATGTTCAAACAGATGTTCCAGGCCGGTGCACTGGACTTCTGCCAACTGGACGCAGCCCGCCTGGGTGGCCTGAACGAAGTCCTGATCGTGCTGCTGATGGCCGCCAAGTACGACGTGCCGGTCTGCCCGCACGGCGGTGGCGTCGGGCTGTGCGAATATGTGCAGAACATCGCGCTTTTCGACTACATCGCGGTGTCTGCCTCGCTGCACAACCGGGTGCTGGAGTACGTCGACCACCTGCACGAGCACTTCATCGACCCGGTGGTGATCCATCGCGGGCGCTACATGCCGCCACAACGCCCTGGCTACAGCATCGAGATGCACGCTGAGACCCTGGAACGTTACCAGTACCCCAACGGCGCAGTGTGGCTCGACATCAACCGTTCCTGACCCACAGACCTGAGTGTGCCGCTGCTGCGCGGCACACCACCAGCACTTTTTCACGGGGAAAAAAACAATGACAACCCTCACCCGCGCAGCGGCTTGCGCCCCTGCCACCACCCATGAGCAGCGCTTGAACGGCCTGCTGCTACGCAAATTGATGCCACTGCTCATCGTCGTCTACGTGATGAGCTTTCTTGACCGCACCAACATCGCCCTGGCGAAAGCCAGCATGGGCATCGACCTGGGCCTTTCGGCAGCAGCCTACGGCCTGGGCGCGGGCTTGTTCTTCCTTACCTACGCCTTGGCCGAAGTGCCCAGCAACCTGATCATGCACCGGGTGGGCGCGCGCTTCTGGATCACCCGTATCATGATTACCTGGGGTTTGCTCTCGGCGGGCATGGCCTTCGTTCAGGGTGAGACCTCGTTCTACATCATGCGCCTGTTGCTGGGGGTAGCCGAAGCTGGCCTGTTCCCCGGGGTAATGCTGTACCTGACCTACTGGTTCGACCGCGAACAACGCGCCCGTGCCACGGGGTACTTCCTGCTGGGTGTGTGCCTGGCCAACATCCTTAGCGGCCCGCTGGGCGGTGCCCTGCTGGAGCTGGACGGTGTACTGGGCTGGCATGGCTGGCAATGGTTGTTCGTACTCGAAGGCCTGCCCGCCGTAGCCCTGGCCTATGTGGTGTGGAAGAAGCTGCCGGACGGTCCAGCCTCGGCGCCTTGGCTGACGGCTGCCGACGCCCAGGACATCGAGCGCCGCCTGGCCGCAGAGCAGGCGGCCGCACCGCAGCAGAGCAAGCTGGGGCAGATGTTCCGCGACCGGCAGATCTGGCTGGCGATCGCGGTCTACTTCGTGCACCAGATCACCATCTACACGGTGATTTTCTTCCTGCCGGGCATTATCGGCACCTACGCTGCGCTTTCGCCCTTCCAGGTCGGCCTGTTGACAGCGGTGCCGTGGATTGCAGCAGCCATTGGCGCAGCTACCTTCCCACGCCTGGCCACCTCGCCGCGCCGCTGCCGCACCCTGCTGTTCCTTGGCCTGCTGACCATGGCGGCCGGATTGCTGCTGGCATCGCTGGCCAACTCGTTCATTGGCCTGCTCGGGTTTTCCCTGACCGCGCTGATGCTGTTCGTGGTGCAGTCGATCATCTTCGTCTTCCCCTCCAGCCGACTGAGCGGCAGTGCGTTGGCGGCGGGCCTCGCCTTCGTCACCACCTGCGGTCTGTTTGGCGGCTTCGTCGGGCCGTCGGTGATGGGCTTGATCGAGCAGACTACCGGCAGCACCCGCAACGGGTTGTGGGTCATTGCGGCGTTGCTGGTAGGTGCGGCGCTGATCAGTACCCGTTTGCGTCAGGGGCAAGAGCAACCCTGAGGAGTGCTCAATTTACGCCCCCTGCAGGTGGCTCTATGTGCTGCGAATGAGCCTTGAGGTTTACAGGCCGTCATTTTACTTGTCGGCTCTCTCGCAGCACTTGGCGGCACCTGCAAGCGTCTTGATTTCAACTTGAGAAGCGGGTGTTTCGCCCGCAGCGCGCCTCCAGCGCCTGCGCCAGTCGCCTTACCGCCAGTTGCAGTTCATCCGGGCGCCCCCCCAGCCAGATCAGCGCAAGGTGTTGAGGGTAATGCCCCGGCAGGCCGAACTGCTCGCCCGGTAGTGCGTGCAATGCAGAGCCTGCCAACGCTGCGGCAATACCGTCCCACGCCAGCGGCTGGCAAAAGCTCACCCACAGCATTTGCCCACCTTGCGGCATGTCGAAAACCACCCGTTGGCCGAATTGCGATTGCAGTACATCCGCCAGGTGTTGCGTACGCCTTTGCAAGTCTGTGCGTAGCTGTAACAGCTGCGTTTCGATTTCCCCCTTGCCGAGCATGTGAGCAAGCGCCTGCAAACGTAGCGGCGCAAGCCGAAACGCCCGTTCAGCGAATGCCTTGGCCAACACAGGGTCACGGCTCAGTAAATAGGCATACGGCGCCTCTGCCCCCACTGCGGCCTCGAACGTGCCCATCACCAAAAGCCAGCGCGGGTCGATCCAGTCACGCAGTCGTGTGCTCGGCGGCCCGTCATAACAGAGCTCGCTGTCCAGGTCGTTTTCCAGCAGCCATACAGGGTGTTGGTCAAGCAAAAGTCCAAGCTGCTGCTGGTAATGCGGTGAAGCTAGCCGCCCTTGTGGCATGCCCAGGCATGACGGCATGACCAGCAGGCTTACCGGCTCGCTTCCCAGCAGCTTGGCCAATGCGTGCAGCTCTGGGTTGCCACGGGCATCCAGTGGTGTTTCCAGCACGCGCATGCCGGCACGCGCCAGGGCGCGCAACACTTGCCAGCAACAGGGCGAATGCACCAATGCGGTACCACCTTGCATGGCCAGCGCCGCAAGCAGCGTCTCCAGCAACGCGAGCACATCGGGGGCCAGATGGACGTCATCGGCATGCCAGTACTGGTTGGAGCAGCGGGTGTATCGCTCAGCCACGGCATTGCGCAAACGGGCGCTACCCAGCGCTTCCCAGGACGCAACGCTGCGGTCACGCTGACGGGCCAAACGCCGTTCGTGGCCAAGCAGCATGCGCTCCAACAGTGGCTGCGTCGGCAAGGGAGGCTGCCGGGCCACGGCCACGGCCTGATCTTTGCCACCGTTCTGTACGTAATAGCCCGACCTCGGCAGGCAGTGTACACGGCCCTCCTCTTCCAGCAGGCTGTAGGCACTTTGTACCGTGGCCAACGACACCCGCAGCCGCCGGGACAGCTCACGCAATGACGGCAACCGGCATGTGCCAACGCCTGCAGCTTGATCGATCAACGCTTCCAGGTAGCGATACACCTTGCGATACGCGAACTCGCCTGGGGCCGCTCGCCCCATCAAGGCAGCCCCGCAACACCACGCCGCCGCCCCAACGCCAGCTGTGGCAGCAGCCTCAGGTGTGCATCGCGGCGGGCCAGGTTGTTAAGCAGGCGCCATCCCGCCAACGGCAACTGCCCATCATAAATTTGCCGCAGTTGCCCCAACGGCAAGCCACTGGTATTCACCAGCCAGGCTTTGACTGCATCGGGGCAGGGTTTGCCTTGCAAGGCCCTGTGCAGGTACGGCAACGCCACCACCATGTCGGCGTGCCGACACTGCAAGAACCGCTCGAGGTTTTTCCCCTGCCTGGCAAACGGGCTGAACAGCAGGCACACCAGTTGGGCCTGGTTGATGCCATAAGCTTTGCCAAATAGCAACGGCGCGGCGTCACACTGCTTGCGGCCACCCGCCTGCCCTGCCAGCCTCAGTGCAGGGCGCCCGGCCAGCGGCTCCAGACTGCGGGCGCGCAGTTCATGCAGCTGTGCCGTGGCTAGCGAGTCGACGAATTCGGACAGCGGCAAAGCATCCGCAGGCGTCTCGAAGTGACAACCCAGCATCGCGTCAAGCTGCTGCTCTTCAAGCAAGTGCGGCAACAGGTCATCAATAGCAATCAGCCGCACCGGCGCGCGCTCCGGTACGGCGCCTGGAACCGGCTCGTGCTGCCCACCCGGCGCGCCCCCAGCAGCACCGTGCAATCGGCTCAGCCCTTGGGCCAGCGCCGCCAGGCACTGGTGCACTGCATGCGAGCCACGCACGCCGGCCAGGCGCAGGCTACGCCGGGCCCACGCCAGGTATCGGCGCCGCTGGAGCCCGGGCATGGCGGTGACCAACGCATCGGGAGGCACCGCTGCCTGCAGGGCCTGAACCACGGCCCCCGCCAGTTCCAGGTGCAGGCGGCAGCCCAGCAGGGCTTCCGGCCTGGCATCGATCATGTGGCCGAACATCAACATCGCGTCCCTCGCCAGCAGCCAGCGCTCAGGCATTACCGAGAGCCGACGACTGAACGGCACCACTGCGCGCCCCTCGATCATCTGCAATTGCACCCGCGGGTCATCCTGCATGAACAACGCGCTAAAACTGCGCTCGTGAGCTTCCAGCGTGGCGCTATCGGCAACCGGCAGGCTGACTACCAATACCCGCAGCTGGAAGGTTACCGGCGAACGCAGCGCAATGCTCAGTTGCGCGGCACGCAACATGGCCAGCAGCCGGCTGCTATGGCGGTCGCTCCCTTGCAATACCTGCAAGCTGAAAGTACCGATGTACTCGGGCCCGCCTGCAGCGACCAACAGGCGTTGTATCAGCAACTGCAAGGAAGCGCGCTGCGCCTGGGACATGTGATTCAACAAGCGCTCGAGTACTTGCTGGTAGATATAATGCATCGCCTGGTCGTGAATAGCAGTCACGCAATCACCTCATCAACTTCATGCAGCCAGCGCATGCGGCACCTAACATTTGCACGTGAACATGCGCCAAAC
This sequence comes from Pseudomonas sp. Kh14, assembly GCF_900291005.1. NCBI lineage: Bacteria > Pseudomonadati > Pseudomonadota > Gammaproteobacteria > Pseudomonadales > Pseudomonadaceae > Pseudomonas > Pseudomonas sp. Kh14. The sequence goes on along the minus strand of NZ_OLKJ01000026.1, from coordinate 20,048 downwards.
TTACCTAGAAGAAATTTCTTACAACAAAATGAAAGTAATGACGTAACCCTTCACTGTCGCCAAGCCATCGAGAAAAAACCGCCCCTGCGATGGCCTGTCGCTGTCACATACTGCTCTATATCAGGCATAGCCATGCTCATCCCACGTTCCTTGCACAAACTATCATTGGGCCATTATCGAGAGGGAGGCAGCGCGAATTGAAGATACAGTTCAGGGTAAAAAAACCATTCAGCATACGTGTCAGTTCACAGTGACTCGCAAGGCGAAAGCGTTCAAGGCTGATTATTTGCCGGGATATTTCTGACTTCCCGAAAGATACGGACTTATATGTAGTCCATATCGTGATTTATTGTAGGAACAGTCCTACTTTAAGTGTTGAATCACTTTATCCCGCGCACAAAAAACCCGGGACCTTGCCCGGGTTCGCCGCTTGCGCCATCCACCGTCAGTGATGCGCCATGTCCAGCACGACGCGCCCGCCGCACGGGCATTGGTCCATGTAGCGATGCGCCTCGACCACCTGTTCGAACGGGTACACCTTGATGATCTGCGGTGTCAGCAGCTGGTCGGCCGTGAACTGGTTGATATCGCGCAAGGCACGCTGCAGTGCCACCTGATCCTGGCTGATGCCAAGCTCTGGCTTGCCGGTGAAATTACCGATGCAGTGCACATAGAACTGAATGTTCTTCTGGAATGCCGCGCAAGCCGGGAATGGCGTCTGGTTGCCGCCTTGCAGACCGTACAGCACCAGGCTGCCACGCGGCGCCAGCACATCACCCAACAGCGACATCTGCGGGCCGCCCATGCCGTCGAGCACCATGTCCACACCCCGGCCATCGGTGTACTTGCCAATCTGCAGCAGCAGGTCTTGCTCTTCGGTGACGATCACTTTGTCTGCGCCCAAGCCCAGCAGGTAGTCACGCTGCGCCGCTTCCTTGGTGGCGGCGAACACTTTCAGCCCCAGGGCCCTGCCCAGCTGCACGAAGGCAGGCCCGGCGCAATGGCTGGCATCGGTGACCAGTGCTGTCTGCCCGGCCTTGGCCCGTGCCAGGTCGACGTAGGCGAAATAGGCGATCAGCAGCGGGGTGTAGTGCACGCTGGCCTCGATCGGGGTGAGCACATTCGGGTAGCGCGTGATGGCTGTACGGGGCAGTACAATGACATCGCCGTACACCGGGTGGTCGTTGGCACTGGTAGCCGGGAAGCTGGCAACCCGGTCACCGACGGCAATGTCATCGACCCCTTCCCCGACCGCAGTCACCACCCCGGCCATTTCGTGACCGATCCCCGCTGGCAGACGCGCCTGGGACGGTGCCAGATTCTGGCGCCAAAGCACGTCATACCAGCTGACGCCAACCGCTTCGACGCGGATCTGCACCTCGTCGGCAGCGGGTGACGGTTCGGCCTGCTCTTCGCAACGGAGCACGTCGGCAGCGCCGAACTTGTGGAAACGGATCATGCGGGACATCGCATACCTCGCCTTTGTGAACCTCTAATTACCACTGACTCTATCCGGGCTTTGCCCGTTAGACCATCAGTGGGCATTAATAGTCGACATGCTTGTCATCGATTGGGCACCTGACTTTCCCTGCGATTGGTCCCCCTAAACCCGTGCAGGGTAACAGCCTTTGGCCTTAAGATTCACCTCTGCCCCACATTAGGCGAAGCGCACCGATGAATCGAAACGACCTGCGTCGTGTAGACCTCAACCTGCTGATCGTGTTCGAAACGCTGATGCACGAGCGCAGCGTGACCCGTGCCGCAGAAAAACTGTTTCTCGGCCAACCGGCCATCAGCGCGGCGCTCTCGCGCCTGCGCAACCTGTTCGATGACCCGCTGTTCGTGCGCACGGGGCGCAGCATGGAGCCGTCGGCACGGGCCCACGAGATCTTCGCCCTGCTGTCACCGGCACTGGATTCGATTTCCACTGCAGTCAGCCGCGCCGCCGAATTCGACCCGGCCACCAGCAATGCGGTGTTCCGCATCGGCCTGTCGGACGACGCCGAGTTCGCCTTGTTGCCGCAACTGCTCAAGCGCATTCGCGCCGAGGCGCCCGGTATCGTGCTGGTGGTGCGACGGGTCAACTACTTGCTGATGCCAACCCTGCTGGCCTCGGGCGAGATTTCGGTGGGGGTCAGCTACACCAGCGAACTGCCGGCCAACGCCAAGCGCAAGGTGTTGCGCCGCAGCATGCCGAAACTGCTGCGCGCCGACAGCGTACCCGGCAGCATCACCCTGGATGACTTCTGCGCCCGGCCCCATGCGCTGGTGTCGTTTGCCGGGGACTTGTCCGGGTTCATCGACGAAGCCCTGGAAGAAATCGGCCGCAAGCGCCACGTGGTGCTGGCTGTGCCGCAGTTCAACGGGCTGGGGAGCTTGCTGGCAGGCACCGATATCGTGGCGACGGTACCGGACTACACGGCGGATGCACTGACGGCCGCCGGCGGCTTGCGGGCCGAGGATCTGCCGATACCCGTGCGCAGTTTCGAACTGCACATGGCCTGGCGCGGGGCACAGGACAATGACCCGGCGGAGCGGTGGCTGCGGTCGCGGATACAGATGTTCTTCGGGGACCCTGAGAGTCTTTAGAGGATCGTGTCCCGAGAGGTGGTGTAACTCATCCTGCGGCGCTACTGAGCGTCCTCCCCGCCTATGCTTGATCAGCAGAAAACCAAGATTGACCGTGTAAGGATTATTCCTTACCATTCAATCAATACATCTGGGAGAACGTTCATGCCTGCCATCCACGAAATCGCCACGTTGACCTCGAAGGGGCAGGTCACAGTGCCCAAGTCCGTTCGCCAGCTTTTAGGCCTCGACACGGGTGGCAAGATCGCATTCGACGTACGCGCCGGGGAAGTCGTGGTCAGCCGCGTAGAATCCATCCATGAGGACCCTGCCATCGGTGCATTCCTGGGTTTGCTGGAGGCTGATATCCGAAGCGGGCGCAACCTCACCACCCTGCCGGAAGACCTGGCGCAAACCATGCTCGCCAATGCGGGCCACGCTGTAAATCTGGACGAAGATATCGACGGTGAGGTCGCGATCTGATGCTGCGACATGGCTGGACACTGTTGTTCCATGAAGGTGTGACTTTACAGCTACGCAAATTGCAAGAAGCCGCCGCCCGGGCCGAGCAGAACGACCCGCAAGGTTTTGAAAGCAACGCCAACGTCAAGCTGTTTCGGGCATTGAGCCATCTGATCATGGAGGCTGTGCCTGCCGACCCGGGCCGTGACGAGTTCCGCCAAGGCAACACGCTGGGCACCGCCTACCGACATTGGCGGCGGGCGAAAATCGGTAGGCGCTTTCGGCTGTTCTTTCGCTACGACTCAAGGTCCAAGGTCATCGTCTACGCATGGGTGAACGACGAAAATACTCTACGGTCCGCAGGCAGCAAATCCGATCCCTACGCCGTATTCGAGAAGATGCTGGGCCGCGGCAACCCTCCTGATGACTGGGATACGCTGACTGCTGCGACGCGTAGCGACTGGGACGAGCCCAAAGCATAAGCTGCGCGACTGGGTGAGGGATTGCACGTTCGACACCGCCCCCTCGGTGCTTCCACTGTAATCCACTCGTAGCTGCCGGAAAAACGCACATTGCGTTTCTGCGCCCCTTCATTCAACGGTTTGCCGGGCTACACCCGAGCGCTGCTGGACTGTTTGCCTCTACCGCTAACCGGCAAGGCTTGACTCTACCGTAAGGGGCAGACTTTACCCTTGGCACTTCATTACCTGGAGTTTGTCATGAAGCGCAAACGCATGCTCGTAATCCTCGGCCACCCTTCGAACGACAGCTTTTGCGGCGCTGTGTCCGAACGTTATGTCGAGGCTGCCACGCAAGCAGGCCATGAGGTGCGCCTGCTGCGCCTGGACACCCTGGATTTCGATCCGGTCTTGCACGATGGCTATAACCAGATCCAGTTGCTTGAGCCCGATTTGATCAACGCACAGAACGACATTACCTGGGCCGAACACCTGACATTGGTATACCCGATCTGGTGGGGCGGCATTCCGGCATTGCTCAAGGGGTTCTTCGACCGCGTGTTTCTGCCCGGTTTTGCCTTCAAGTACCGCAAGGGCTCGCCCTTCCCGGATAAGCTGCTCAAGGGCCGCACGGCTCACCTTCTGGTGACCATGGACACGCCGCCGTGGTACTACCGGTGGGTGTATCGCATGCCAGGCCTGCACCAAATGCGCAAGACCACCCTGGAGTTCTGCGGCATAAAACCCCTGAAAACCCTGACCTTCGGTCCGGTATTGGGCTCCAGGCCGGAACAGCGTGAAGCCTGGCTCAAACAAGTCCAGGCAGTCGCCAGCCGCTGATCGGCCCCGGTCGGGCCGTGCCCCTGCACTGTCCAGCCGAGCCTCCCTGCTGTGACGCCTTGTCCAACTTGGCTTCCCCCCCCCTGACGCTTGTGCAAAAATGTCGCGCGCCTGTACGAGCACGCGACATCTTTTCGCTTCTGATGCGTCAAAAAAGGGATTTTCATGTACATCGGCAAAGCCGCCCAGCTGTCGGGCACCACCGTCAAAAGCATCCGCCATTACGAAGAAATCGGCCTGTTGCCCCCACCGCAACGCGAAGGCAAGTACCGCATCTACAGCCAGCAAAGCGTAGAGCTGCTGACCTTCATCAAATGCGCTCAGCAACTCGGTTTCAAGCTCAAGGAAATGCAGGCCATTCTGCAGGATCATCGCGGCCAGGAGCTGCCCTGGGATCTGGCCATGCAGGCCATCGATAACAAAAAGCAGGAATTGATGGGGCAGATCCAGGCATTGCAGCAAGTGCATGACGGCTTGGTTGAGTTTGAGCTGAGCCTCAAGGATGCTCAGATGCAATGCCAGTTCGAACACCTGGAAAAGGCCCGCTGAATCCGCTCCGCCGCCCCTGAACGGCCATGGCGCCCCGTGCCGTTTTCAGCACGCAGGCGCCCCGTCGATTTAGCCTGGCACAGCCCCATCCCCCGGCTGCTCGCCCTCTTGCACGGCTGGCTGCGGCACAATCGAGGCAAAGAACCACGGCGAAATCAGCGTGACCAACAAAATGGTCATGAAGCCGCTGGATGACAGCGCCAGTATCACCAATACCCCCAGGTCAATGACGGGTTTGTAGGCGGAGAACAGCAGCGCGACAAAGCCCATCGAGAAGATCACGACGTTGACCACCGTCGAGCGCCCGACGCCCTGCATGGCCGCCAGGATGGCCTCGTCGATCTCGATGCCCTTCTGCACCAGCATCTTGATCCGTGACAGCAGGTGAACGGCGTAATCCACGACGCCCACCACCAGGAACGTCACCAGTGTGGTACCGATGTTCAACTCGATATCCAACAGGTACATGCTGCCGTACACCGTCACCGACGTGGTCAACAACGTCAGCATGCCGAGGATGCCCAGGCGTACTGACTTGAGCCAGAACATCATCATCAAGGTCACGGCCAGCAACGCCAGCGAGAAGCTCAGCACCTGACCCTGGGTGATTTCCTGCAACACCCCGGTCCATATGTACGGCGTACCGGCATGGGTGACTTGCAGGTTGGCCGGTTTGTTGATGACCAGCCAGGCGTCCAGTTTATCGAGCATCGCCTGGTAATCGCCCGCCACAGAGGAGGTCATGGTGAACAGCGTCACCGCCTTCGAGTAATCGGCATTGAGCACGTTCTGCAAGTCAGTACCGCCACCGTTCTCGAACATCATGATGTGTTGTTCGATGAGTGAGTTGCCATCGACATCGAAGGTCTCCGGTTTGCCGTCATCATCGACCACCGTCACCTGCTCCACCGCCTGCGGCACCCGCAGGAAAGCAGGGTTCATGTCGTTTAGCACGAGGTTCATGCGCTTGATGTAGGTCGCCACCGAATAGGTGTAACTCACGTTCGGCTGGGCCTTGATGAACTGGTCCAGACGTTCGAGGAACTGCACGGTTTCAGTGGTCAGCGCGCCACGCGGAGTCTTGGTGTCGAAAGCGATCCAGCCCGGCGATGTACCCGCGACTCCGGCCCGGTTGATGAACTCGTCGGACATCCGCACCGGGCTGTCCTTCTTGAAGTAGGCAATGCCAGAGTCTTCGATATCGACCTTGAACGTGAACACCGTCATCATCGCCAACAACGGCAGGGTCACCAGCAATACCGGCTTGCGCCAGCGAATCAGCCAGGCACAGAACACCACCAGATAGTGGGAGATCAGCGACGCTTTGAGTTGCACTTTGCGCGGGACGGCATCTTTGCCCCAGATCGAAATCCACGCCGGAATCAGTAGCAACGAGATGATCAGCGCCGCCGTCAGGCCGATGGACATGAACACGCCAAAGTTGCGGATGCTGACAATGTTGTTGGTGGTGGAAATCAGGAACGTCGCAATAGTCGTGACCGTTGTCAAAACTACCGGCGTGACCATCAGGCGCTGGGTTTCACGGTTGGCTTCGCGGAAAGACTTACCCGAATTGAGCTGTTCGTAATACTCGGCCATGACGTGGATCGCGTCGGCACAACAGATGGTGAACAGGAACACCGGCAAGACACTGGTGAGCAAGTCCATCGGCACACGCAGCAGCGCCATCAGGCCAAGGGTCCAGATGGTGCAGAACAGGATATTGAACAGCGGCAGCACCACGCCAAGTGGTTTGCGAAAGAAGAAAACCAGCAGAGAGGTCACCAGCAGGAACACGATCGGGAACAGCATCGCCAGGTCGTGATCGATGATTTCCTGCTGGGCCGCAATGAAGATCGGCATGCCGGCGATGAACACCTCGTCGGTGAACTCCGGGTGGGCGGCCTGGTACTTCGCGATGATCTCGCGGACCTGGTGATAGGCACGCAACTGGGCCTGAGCATCGTCCTGTTTGGTGCCCAGTTCGGCGACGACCATGGCGACTTTCTTGTCCGCCGAGACGACGCCACCGACCATCTGCTCGTTGCCCATGATCTGCGCTTCGACCTTGATCGGGTCCATATCCAGGGCGTGCAGGGTCTTGTGGATCCACAACTCGCCATCGGCACTCAAGCTGATGTTCTCCAGGTCAGCCATCGAGGCCATTTCCTGGATCGGGTTGAGCCGCTCGGCAAGAAAGCTCAGGAACTGCAGGTCATGGCTGTCCCAGTGCCGGGCAATCCCGAGGTCGCGCAGCGCTTTGGCGGCAGCGTAATCGTTCTGCGAAAAACCCTCGGCGAGGATCTGCACCAGCAAAGCCTGAGCATCAGGGTCGCCACTGTGCAGGCCGACGATGCGCTGCAGTTCGACACGGTCCTCATCGTTCGCCAGCATCAACTGGCGTATGGCCTGGGACAGTTCGAACTGGGCGTTCAGCGACGTGGTGTTGAAGACACTCTCGGGGTTGTTCAGCGCCACCATGACCGAGTCATACGTGCCGGTGAACTCGCGCTGCAAATCAATGATCGTCTTGCGCGCCGGGTGAGTGTCCTTGAGCAGATACGGATTGGTGTCCGACATCAGCGTGCCGAGGGTGTAGGTGAAGTAGGCGGTGATCGCCACCAGCACGAACACAATTGCCCGCGCATAGCGCTCGACGAAGTTCAGGTATCTTTCCATGAATGAGGGTTCCAGATGAATCGGTAGCGGCGCTTAGCGGGCAGACACGGCGTATTCCGGCAAGTCGCCGGCTTTCAGCCCGCGCTTGATCGCGGTCTGCGTGAACAGGCGGTCGTCCAGCGCGACGTTGTACTGCAACTGGTTGAAGCGCAGCTGAGAGCGCGTACCGGCGATGAAGTCCTCGGTTTCGCTGAAGGTAATGCTGTCGATCTGGTCGATGGTTTCAGTCTTCAGGGTGCGCATCTGCTTGAACATCACACCTTTTACATCGAAGAAGTCCTGGCGCAGCACCAGTGAGTTCTTCTTGTCAACCCAGACCTTGAGCTTGTTGTAGCCGGTCTTGGCCAACACGGCAGGCGTCGCCGGCTCACGCTCGATCACGTAGCAATCGCGGCCCTGCAACTGCTCTTCGCCAACCAGCGTTTGGCGATAGTCTTCGGCGCGAATCTTGTCGAGGTCGGCATAGGAGTAGTCGCTCCCCATGAACGCCCCGCGTTTGTCGGTGGTGGAAATCCTTCGGGTCTGTCGGCTGACCGGCAAATACATCCATTGGCTGTCTTCGAGGCCCAGGACCTCGCGCGGGTTTTCGATGTGGAACGCGACGTCACGCACATCACTCGGCGCGGAGAAATACATGGTGAATTTGTCGCTGTCCGGGTAATCCTTTTGCAGGTAGCTGAACTCGCGGATGCGCCTGTTACCTTGCTTGTCGATCAGGATCAGGGACACCTGGGACATGAAGCTCTTGCCGTCATCGCGGTCCCGGGCCTGGCGAATGATGTCGTCGGCCGTGCGTGTTTCAGCTGCCATGGCGGCAGCGGCGCTCAGCAGCAGTGCGCTTACAGTCAGGGTCTTGAAGATGGGCAACATGGCGATTTCCTTTTCATTGTTTGAGTGGTTCGCACACCGCACCGGTGTGGTCAGAACAGATAACCGGCGGACAAGCGCACCTGGTCGCGGTTGTCGTACGCACCGAACTGGCGGTCGGGCTTGCCGAAGAACACATCGACTTCGAGCCCCAACTTGAGCCAGTCCACCGGTTTGTAGGTGAAGATCCCCTGAACGAAACTGTCGTCCTGCGCTGGCGGCGACATGCCAAAAACCAGACGGGTCTTGAGGCGATCCTGGAACTGCGAGCCTTCGGCAGACACGGTGAACAGGTCGTCGCGCTTGCCCTGGACCATGCCGGGCTGCCAGTCGAGCAGCCGCTGATGTTGCCACTGCGTCGAGATCAGCCAGTCCCGCAATAGGTAATCGACGCCCAGCAGCGACTTGGTCATCGCCGTCTGGTCGCTGCCGTAAGCGCGGTAAGGATTGGTGACGCGCCAATTGTCGAAGTAGGCGACTTCACTGCGTACCACGATGCTGTGGCCGGCATCGATGGCCACACCGGCGCCGCCCATGGAATAGCGCGGGAATTGCCGTTCGAGGCGAATCAGGCCCTCTTCGGTCTGGCCTTCGACGGCGTAAACCGGGTCCTGTTGGCGGGCGTTGAGGGCAACGAAGCTGACATCCACCGTGCCGATTTGGCCGTTGGCACTGGCGCCGTAACCGAAGCCACTGTGACCGTCATAACCGGGCCGCGAATCGACCACGAACATCTGCGGATCGGGTGTGGCAAAGATCGGGGCATCGAACTCGCTGCCGACGGCCGGCGCCTGGTTTTTCACAAAATCAGTGATCACCAGCGCTTCCAGCTCCCACTCGGCGACCGGCTGCACCAGGCGAATCATCGGCACGGCGATGCGGCTGTCTTCCAACAGACCGATCACACCCTCGCGATAATCCAGCGGGTTGATCTGATCGAGCACCCGTAATTCATCTGCACGCCCCCACACCACCTGCTGCCAGCCCACCGTCAGCTCGCCGTCACCGACGTAGAGCCCCCAGTACAGGTGCCGCCAATCGGCAGTCGCCCGGTAATCGTCCCGGGCTTGCGCGCTGTATGGGTTGTTGCCGTCATAACGGAAGTCGTAACGGGCTCGGCCCTTGGCCTTGTAGTAGCCGCTGTCCCAGGCATCCTCCAGGCTGAACTTGAGGTACACGGCCTTTTGCGTGACCTGGTCGTCACCGTGCAGACGCACGGCCGTGGCAACGCCGATCTCCGCTTCATGATGCTCCGGCAACCACTCGGCGATCGCCACTGGCGAGCCGAGGCTGACCAGCGCGGCCAAAAGGCCGCGGTTCAATCCCAGTCGAGCCATGGCTACATTCCCAACCCGGCACCGCCGTCGATCATCAGGCTTTGCGCCGTGACACCACTCGCCTGCGGGCTCGCCAGATAACGAACCATGGCCGCCACTTCGTCGCCCTGAATGAAGCGCCGCAGGGGCAACTTCTTCTTGGCATTGCGCAGGATTTGCTCGTGGGTGATCCCGGCGATGCGCGCTTGAGCCGCCAATTCACCTTGCAGCATCGGTGTGTCGATCCAGGCGGGCAGGATGGCATTGACGGTGATTCGCCGTGGCGCCAGGTCCAGCGCCAAGGCTTTGGTCATGCCGATGATGCCGTGCTTGGAGGCGCAGTAAGCGGTGTTGCGGACCTTGCCCGCCCGGCCGAGGATCGACGACATGTTGATGATCCGCCCACCCTCCGCCATCAGTGGCAGGCACAACGAGGTGACGTAAAAGGTGCCGTTGAGGTTGATCGAAATGACCTTGTGCCAGTTGTCGAGGTCTTCGGGTTCGTTCTCGTCGCAGACCCCGGCGCTGTTGACCAGCACATCGACAAAGCCAACCCGGTCGGCCAGGCCCTTGAACAGAAGTTGCAGGCTGGCGAGATCGGCGATGTTCGCTTGATGGGTTTCGATGCGAGCGGCAAATTCGCCCTCGGTGACCCACCTCTGCAAGGTTGCCAGATCCCGATCAAGCAAGATCAAAAGGTGCTCGGCCTGGGCTGCGAAATTTTCCGCGACGGCGCGGCCAATACCATTGGCCGCGCCGGTAATCACAATCGTGCGTGCGCTCATAGCATTTTCAATCCGCCGTTGACGGACAAGACTTCGCCCGTGACGTACAGGCCGCGCTCGGCCAGATACAGCACCGCGTCGGCAATTTCTTCAGGCCGGGCGAACCGTTTGATCAACAGCCGCGACTGGATTTCCTGCTCATGGGCGCCGACCAGGGCTTGGCTCATGTCGGTGCTGACGATGCCGGGCGCCACCGCGTTGACCCGGATGTTACGCGGCGCCAACTCCACCGCCAGTGCGCGTGTCAATGCTTCTACACCGCCTTTGGCGGCGGCGTAGTTGCTCTGGCCCTTGCCGGGCTTTTGCGCGGCCACCGAACTGAGGTTGACGATGCACCCGCTGCGTTGGCGCATCATGCAGGGCAGCACCTGCTGACAGCACAACAACGTGCCGACCAGGTTGGTCTGGATGACCTCGGTGATGTCGCTCAACGATTGCGTGGCGAGCAAACCGTCACGGGTAATACCGGCGTTGTTGACCAACAAGTCGATACGCTCGAAACGTTGCTCGACCCGTTCAAAAAACGCCTGAATGCTCGGCGCTTCCTTGACATCACACTGCACGGCCAGGCACTCCCGGCCGAGCCCTTCGACCTGCGCCTGCAAGGCAGCGGCTGACGCCTCGTCACGGACATAACTGAAGGCAACCTGATAACCCGCGCCGGCCAGGGCCAGCACGATGGCCTTGCCAATGCCGCGACTGCCGCCGGTCACGACAGCTATTTTCTGAGTCATGACCGCTCCTTACAGTGAATTTTGAGTTTTGAATTGCGCGAGGGTGAAGCCGTGGGTCGCGGCCAGTGCGCGGACCTGCTGCACTTGCTCACGGCTGATATCGCCGTAGGAGCCGTGCTGGCTCATGCCAGACAAGCCCATCAACACCGACTCGGCCATGCACGCATACAGCTGACCTTTTTTCAGATAGGCCCGCACGTTGGGCGCCAGGCCGTCGTCGAACGGCGTCTGGACGATGCCGCCGTGCATGTAGAGCACGTCTTCGCGTTGGCTCGGCAGGTCTTGATGGACGTTCAGCGGCACGGCGATATCGCAGATCACGCTGCGCTCGGCGAAATGTTCGGCACCGAGGAACGGCTGAGGCGCATTGGCAGCGCACAGGACAATCCGTGCGCCCTTGATGGCGTCGAGATCGTTGGTGACCGTGATGAAGGCGTTCGCGCCAAGGCGCTCATCCACCAGGCGGGCGATGTGCAAACCGAGGTCGGCTTTTTGGCCATGTGAGTGCAATAAGCCACAAAAACCATCAAGGCTCAGCAGTCGCTGCGCCAACCGGTCGTGTTCGGCTGTGCCTTTGAGAATCGAACGGGCCGCGTCGGCGTAAATCTGTTGCGCGGTTTTCTCCAGGCGCCGAACCGAGCCGTCACGACCGCTGCCAATCAGAATCAGGTGATCGACGGTGGCGGACAGCACCGAGGCATAGGTCGACGCAACGTTACCGGCGGCACCGACAACGGCAGCGGTTTGCTCGCGCAGTGCCAGACCTTGCTGTACACAGCCTTGCTCGATGGCTTCGAGCCCCATGCCGATGGTCAGGGCGTTGCCGGACGTCAGCGCCATGTCGGCAATCTTCAGCGCCTGACAATTGTTGGTGACGATCGAGGTGTACATCCCGAGGCCGGCGATGTTGCAGCCATCGGCGCGGGCATCGGTGACACGCCTGCCGACTTCTTCGCGAATGCTGTCCAGGTCACCGCTGCGGATGTACTCGGCCATGGCATCCGAGTCCATGCACAGCGGGTATAACGTGAACTCCACCGCCATGCCGAGGCGCGACCGAATGATCACCGGGCCGACTGGCACAGCGCGGCGTTCAGGCTTGGTGCGATTGATGAACGTGCGTTTTTGTTCCGGGCTCAGGGCTGCCAGCGAGGGATCGACGTCACCGAGGATATCGGCATCGATCAGGTGGTTGATGAACGCTACCCGAGCGACGATTTCGACCTTGGCATCGATGTTTTCAACGGGCTCGGCCACCCGAAAATCGTCCTGACGGGCTGGCACGGTGGGCATCGAGTCCGCGCAGATACCCGCCGCCAACGGCAACGCATCGCCACGGCGCAGCATGTCGCAGACCCGTTGCAGGGCAGCGATCAGCCCGTCGACTTCGCCCAGGGTGATACAGGCTGGCGGCTCCAGGCGAATCACGTTGGAGTTGCTGCCCGACGGTGCTACCCGCAACGCTTCGAATTGCAACAGGTAACCGGCGATCAAGTAACCCAAGGCATCGTTGTACTGGGCCGACGCCTGTACCAGCGAGCTGCTGACACTCAAGTCGTGCAATTCCAGACCCACCAGCAAGCCACGCCCGCGCACATCGGCGATCACATCCGGATAGGCCATCTTCAGTTCATTGAGCGAGGCTTTGAGGTAGGCGCCCTTGGTGCGTATGTCTTTGAGCATCGCGTCGTCATTGGCGAACAACCGGCGCAATGCCGACAGCGCGATATGGCAGGACGGGTCGTCCTCGGCGAAGGTCGAGCTGTGGATGTAGCTGAACTCGCCTTCGTAGTGGCTGCTGCGGATCACCGTCGCGGCGATTTTCATCAAGCCGCCGCCGAGGGCCTTGGACAGGCAGTAATAGTCGCCTTGCAGGTTGAACTGGCTGCTGGCAAGAAACGTCCCGGCGCGCCCAAAACCCGACTGAACTTCATCGACTACCAGCGGGCATTGTTGCTCGTTACACAGCTTGCGCAGCCCCAGATAGAACTCCGCCGCGAACTCGTTGATACCGCCTTCGCCCTGAATCGGCTCCATCAACACGGCGGTAATCGCACTGAACGGCAGTTGCAGTACGTTCAGGTGTTCGCCGTCCCATTGCAGGCTCAACCAGTGGTGCGTGTGCCGGGCCGGCAATTCCTGCAACTGATGGGGCTGCTGTGGGTCGATGAACTCGACGTTCAGACCAAAACGGGCAAACGGCGCGCGGTACTGACGGCCATAGGTCAGTTGAACGGTATTGACCAATTTGCCGTGGAAGCTGCCGCGCAGGGCGACGAATACCGGTTCGATGTGCAACTGCGCCAGGTTGTGTTGGCGAACGGCTTCAACCACCTGACGCAAGGTCACGCTGTTCAGGGTGGCTGGCAGGACACCTGCAGGCAGGTCGAGGTCGGCCACATCCAGCTCGCGGTAAGCGTGTTCGCTGGCGGTCAGGCTGGCCAGGGTGAAATCGATGTCGTCGAACTGCTTCTGCAGGCTCTTCTGGCGACGGAACTCCGCGTGCTTGACGGCAATTTCCACCGCCTCCGCGCCACTGTTGGAGAAAGTCGAAATATAACGTTCGGTGTTCTTCAGTTCGCGATTGAAGGCGTCACTGAGCGCTCGCCCCAATTGCCCGGCCGCACCGCGGATCGACATTTGTGCGTTGAACGGCACGTCGCTGCGCAGCAGCGCACATAGCTGATCGACAAACTGTGGGTCGTTGTGGCCGAACAGTGCCGCACCGTAACCGCCGAGAAAGTCGGTGACCGTGACCATGTCGCCCTTGGGGTTGCGGTAGAACAACTGGCTACCGAGGGCGCGCTGAAATTCACACTCCAGGCCCAGTGCCTGGAGCAGGCCGACGAATTTGGGCCGAACGAAATCGCGATAATCCATGACAGTCATATCCCTTGAAAGTAAAAAAGAGGCGGTAGTCAGCGGCAGTCCTGAGTGGCCTTTGCGCTGTAGAGCACTTGATAGGCGGCGCTGAATCCGTTGTCGTCGCGGTTCAGCACCAGGCAATGCGCAAGGCTCGCGGCGTGGGGCGCGCCCTGAATGAACGGCAGGTTCGCCACTGGTTGCTGCAAACCGGCAATCGGCGGCACGCTTTGGGCCTGCAATGCGCAACGCGCAAGCATCAGATCCACCAGGCTCGGCGCCGCGCTGAGAATGCCGTTGATCGCCAACCCGCTGGTGATGTGCGAGGCGCGCGCAAGGGCCAGCGTCTGGCACAACACGCGGTCTTTGTGCGCATCGCCGGTGCCGCTGCACACCAACACATCGGTTGGGCTGTCGGGCAGGCTCAAGCGACCGAGGGTGGCATGGGCCGTCATGTCGGCGAGGCACGCCTGAGGACCGGCCGGCAGGTCTTCGCGCCGGCGCAGCACCAACGCTGCCGCGCCCTCCCCGGCAATGCCGCCGGTGCCCCGAAGGTCAAACGGCAGCAGCGTGTTCGAGCCGTTGGCGCTGATGACACCCGCCTGGACCAACCCGGACAGCGCCAGGGCATCCAGCTCGCTGCCCGCACCGACAACGATTGCCGCGTCAATCCGGCCAGCCTGCAAAGCGGCCGTAGCCTCACGCAAGGCTGCCAGGTTGCCGGCGACACCTTGCATATAGGCGTTGCACTCACCCACCAGTTTCAGCGCCAGGCTGGTGACACCCAGCAAGCAGTTGCTCAAGCCTTTGAGCACCAGAAAAGGGTCCTGGGCACGGTCTTGCAGGATCCGTTTGGCGAACGCCGCCATGTCGGCGACGCCGTCCTGCCGACAGCCGTGCAACAACTCGGCATAGGATTCCAGAGACGGATGGGTGTAGCCGCCCTGACAGCAATACAAACCGAAACGGACATCCGGCTGCTCATCGGCCAGGCCGGCTTCTTCCAACGCCTGACGTACCGCGCTGACACCCCAGATCACTGCCGGCGTGCAGTAACGCTGAAGGTTTTGCGCAAGGTCTTGTCGGCTGCGTTGGTGGTCCTGATCCTGAATTTGCCCGAACGCCACCACGCGTTGGCTGCTGAACCGTCGGGCGTTCAGCGCCGTAATTGCACTGCGCCCTTCGGTTGCGGCCGCCCAGAAAGACTCGACACCCCAGCCGCTGGGCAACACGCAACCCGCACCGGCAATCGCGACCGCCTGTTTCATCGCGGCGCCTCCCGGTACTTGCCCAGCGCCAGTGAAGTGTTGAGGCCGCCGAAACCGAAGGAGTTGCTCAGGGCAACGTCGACCTTGCGCTTGACCGCTTGGTGGGCGCAGTAGTCGAGGTCGCATTGTTCGTCGGCATCCTGCAGGTTCAGGGTCGGCGTGACCCGATCATCCCGGCAGGCCAGGGCCGTGAGCATGAACTCCGGTGCTCCGGCGGCCGCAATCAGGTGGCCGAACTGGGATTTGTTGGCCGTCACCAGCAACCGCCGATAATGTTCGCGCTCGGCGAACAGGGTCTTGATCGCCAGGGTTTCGGCGGCATCGTTGAGGGGTGTCGACGTACCGTGGGCATTGATCAGATCGACCTGTTGCGGCGCCAGCCCGGCATCCGTCAGGGCCGCCTGCATCGCCAGCACCGCGCCCCGGCCCTGCGGGTCGGGTGCGGTGATTTTGTAGGCATCCAGGCTGCTGCCGAAACCCAGCACTTCGGCGTAAGGCGTTGCCCCTCGGGCGAGCGCCCGTTCGAGGGTTTCGAGCACTACGAAACCACCGCCTTCACCCGCAATCAAGCCACTGCGATGGCGGTCGAACGGCCGACACAGTTCGGTGCCCCAACGCTGTTCGCTGCTGGCGGCGCCGAGCAGATACAGCGCGGTCATGGTGTCCAGGCTCAGCACCGAATCGGCGCCCCCGGCAATGGCCAGCTCGACCTCGCCGCGACGGATCATCTGGAATGCATTGCCGATGGCCTGGGACGCTCCCGCGCAGGCGCTGCTGACGTTGATCACCGGGCCTTCACTGCCGATGCCATCGGCAATCACCCGCGCAAGGCGGTCGTTGCTCTGACACAGTGAACTGTCAGGATCGACCTGCGCCTGTCGCGCCATCAATTGAGCCCAGGACGGCGCCTGTGCCGGGTTATCCGCCAGGCTGAGCAGCATGTCCTGCAAACGATGAGCAGGTGCGCCGGACGCTGCCAATACCGCCGCGCCACGCAACTGTTCGGGGCTCAGACCACTATCAGCAATGGCTTGGGTGGCCGCGACCCAACCAAAGCGGGTGCGTTTTTCCAGCGACAATCCCCAGGCCGGATGGTCTTTCAAGTGTGCCGGCATCAAGCCCATATCCACGGGCGCTGCGTAACGCACGGGGAACGCACCCGCCTCGACGCCTTCCGGTTGCCATGGCCGAATGCAATGCTCGCCGGCCAACATTCTTTGCCACATGGACTGCCACTCGAAACCGAAGCCGGTGACGGCGCCCATGCCCGTGATCACGATCCGTGTGGGGCTCATGGGTAACTCTCCATTGTCTCTGTGTCCGACGACGTTCTGGCCAGCAGCACCGCGCCCCAATGTCCGCCTCGGCTGTGTTCGAGCAACAGCGTGTAACGGCTGCAATCCAGTGCCCAGGTCACAGCGATTTCACTGAGCAAGGCGCTGGCGCCCAAGTCACCTAGCAACGCCTTGGAGTGTTCGAGGGTGTGCCCCGATAGGGTAAACAACGCGGCAATCTGCGGATCCTGTGCATCGGCGACGACTTGCCCGACATCGCTGAGGCACAGTTTTTCGTTGCTCAAAGCGCGCTCAATGACGTCGCGACCAACCGCCAGTCCACGCTCGGGTTGCGCGCTGTAACCACGGGCAAACCCGGCAATACGCAACGCAGATCGAGCACCGCTGCCTGGGTTGGTCGTCAGCAACAGTGCCGCAGCACCTTCGCCGAAAACCCACGGGCCGGGGTTCACAGGTGGGTGAGTAGCGTCACGCAGGTACAACGCCGGGGTGATGTTCGGACTGCTGCTGACGACGACGGCAGCATCGGCACGACCTTCGCTCAGATGGGCAGCGGCCTCCATCAAAGCATCCAGCCCCGCATTGCCCTGGGAGCAAAAACCGCCCATGGGCCCCTTGCAACGCAAGGCCTCAGCCGCGTGGGCCATGACGCTGCTATTGAGCATCATCAGCGCATGCAGTGGCGGTGTGTGGGCAAAGAATTGCGCCAACAGATCTGCCGGTTGTGCGCCAATGGCCTGCACTGCATCCCAGCACGAGCTGGGGCCATCCACTTCCGGAATGGCAGCGGTCAATGCGATCCGCTCGTCGGGCAGTTCCAGCCCACGCAAGGTCTCGGCGAGACGGCCGGCGCAATACAGCAGGCGCGCGCCCTGAGGCTCAAGGCTACGGGACAGTCTGCGGTCGTACACACCCGCCGGCAAGGCGGGCGCTGCAACACAATGGGCCAGACGTGCCGGGTCGAAATCCAGCGGTTGTGCGGCCTGAGGTTGACTGTCACGAGGCGTACATTCAGTACCGGCGGCGTTGAGTACCGACGCCGCAGTGATATAAACAGCGGTTGAATTGGATCTGGTCATGTCATGCCCTGCCCAGCACCAACGAACTGTTCACGCCACCAAACCCGAAGGAATTGGAGAGCACGACATTGATCGGTTGCTGCAACGGTTCGCAAAGGAATTTCAACTCCGGAAATTCGGATTTTTCCGGCTGAAAGTTGAGGGTCGGCAAGGCCACGCCCAACTGAATGCTCATCAACGACAGCACCGCCTCAATGGCACCACTGCCGGCCAACGAATGCCCTACGGCAGATTTGTTGGCGGTGAACGTCATCTGCTCCAGGGTTTCGCCGAAGACCTGCGCCAGGCCCAGGGCCTCGCAACGGTCATTGGCCTGTGTCGACGTACCGTGAACATTCACATGGTCCACAGCCGCACTGGTCAGTTCGGCATCGGCCAGGGCCGCCGTCATGCAGGCGGCATACTTGCTGCCGTCGCGGCTGCTGGAGGTGATTTTCTCTGCCTCGCACAGATTCGCGTAACCCAGCACCCGGCCCAGCGAACAGGCCTGACGACGCTCGGCATGCTCGCGGGATTCCAGCACCAACAGCGCCGCCCCTTCACTCAGCACAAAGCCGCAGCGGTCCGGCATGAACGGCCGGCTCTGTTCTTGTGGGGAAAAGTCCACGCGCTGGCAGAGTGCGCCCAGCCCATCAAAGCTGTAGTAGGACAATTCATGGGCCATCAACTCCACCGCGCCACACAACGCCAGGTCGATCTCGCCACGGGCGATCGCTCGATAGGCGCTGCCGATGGCCATGGTGCCGGCGGCACAGGCATCGGAATGTGTGGAGATATGGTCACGGACGCCCAGCCATTCGGCGAGATGGCAGGTTTGCTGATCAACCCGCCGGGCAAACGCCCCACCGCTGAGGGTGTGGTTATCCAGGAACTGGTCGAGATCGACCCGCCCCTGATCGTCCATGTAACGGCTGGCGTCCCGCAAATCACCGCTCACGCAATGTTTGTTGGCCCCGACGAAAATACCGCTGGCGACTCGGGCAAAAGCGCCGTCGGCCAACCCGGCATGGGCCAGCGCCTGACGGGCCACGTAATGCGCCAGCCATTCCTGGCGGGAGGTGGTCTGCAGGTCGCCCGGAAAGGCCGCCGCGATGACCTGCCATTGTTGCTCATCGATAAATCCGGCCGCCGGGTTCGCAAACCCCAGTTCGACAAACGCCGGGTGCTGGCCAATGCAGGAACGGTTTTCGCTGATCGTCGTGAACAGCGAGGCCGCATCCAGTGCCGTGGGAGCCACCAGTCCATAGCCGGTGACCAGAACCTCTCGGGCCTGCATCAAGGCACCCCCTACGCCGAAGCCTTCAACTGGGCGGCCGCGTACTGCTCAACCAACAGACGCGAGATCGAGTCACCGTCCAGAGGGGTCAGGCGAGCACTGCAACCGCCACACACCACTTGTTGGCGTTCATTGAGTTGGGCATGAACCGCGCCACACTCAGGGCAGGTTTCGGGGAGGTGGTTGAACACGTTATGGCATTGCTGCGCCCAGTTACGCACGGTGGTGGCCGAGAAGACATCGCCCGGCTGCATGCCCACGTGCAACTGGCCCGGCGCATAAGCGCTGAGGCTCTGCTCCAGCAAGGCCACGCCGTCCTGCGTGATTCGGCCATTTTCGACAAACCGGGTGGCGTCGCCGAACACCGCTACCGCGTGATCCAGCACGCTGGTTTTCGGCAAGGTGCAACCGTACTGACGGCCCAGCTGGAAGCTCAGGTCGACGATGTCCAGCGAGTCGGCGCTGAGGTCGTCAACGATACTGCTGTGCTCTGTCACGTCGCCCCTATCCAATACCAGCAACTGCGCAAGAATCTCCTGTGTACTGCTGATAACGCTGTCCAGTTCCAACGGATTATTCATTGAGTGTTTCCCTACAAAAGCCGCATTGAATGAATAAAGTCATCGGGCCAAAAAAAAGCTGTTTTGAGGCCAGATCTATCGGGGGCCGGGAGTCTAAAGTCTCCCCCTAAGGGGAGAGTCAACGTGCCATCAGTGCTTTTTGCGAGAAATCCCGACGCGCCCTGAAACCTTTGATTTATGCAGCTCAATGGGGCTTGGAGAGGGGTCGTAAAATGACAAAATCGATTGCTTGAAACAGCACGATAGTTCCAGAAGTGGGATATCACCGTACCCGCAAGCGGCGCCCTGAGTGCTTCAAACCATGAAGGACAAGGCGCCCGTCAGCAGTGCCAGCGCAGTGATCACCAGAGAGGTGAGCACGGCCCACTTGAAGGTGGCTTTCTGGAAATCACCGATATCCCTGTCGACCATGCCCACCAGCAGCAGGGT
>NZ_OLKJ01000025.1:0-174703 GCF_900291005.1 Pseudomonas sp. Kh14 | reverse complement strand
GAGCAATGGCTGGACCAGCACGACAGCCCGCTTTACACCGCCTTGGCGCCGTTCAACCCGTTCAAGGACAAAGCCGACGCCATCGGCTCCTTGTTCGGCGCCAGCGACAACGTGATCGAGGGATTGGCGGGGCGCTTCCCGGCCATGGCGGACATCACCGACCTCACCGCCCAGTCGGTCAATGCCGTGGTGCTCAAGCGCCTGCGTGGCCAGACCCGTTGGGATGCCAGCCATGGCCTGCGCCAGCAAGTGTTGCTGGCAGCGCGTGAGGCGAATGCCGAGAAAGCACTGGGGTTGCTGGCGGCGCGCTATCGAATCACCGAACAGGCCATAAAGGAAAATCCATTTAGCCAAGAGGTGCAGCGGTATTTGAAGAGCGGCATGGCGCAGGTTGAAGAGATGAAAGCGTTGCGCATCTCGGGTAGCCGCACGGTGTCTATCGAGCTGACCACCACTGCGCGTGTGAAACCCAACTTCCTTGGGTTGCTCACCTCGGGCGGTGGTGGTGGTTTAAACGCGGGGATGCTGTGGTTCAACATCCTATCGCTCAAGACGGCTTACAACAGCCTGCAGAAGAGCGACGCACCGGAATACACCCTGGGGTTCGCTTCATCTGTTTTCGGGGTGATTGGTGCAGCGGCGGCAACGTTGGTCAGCGTACGGGCAACGCAAAAGGCCGTCATGCTGAGATTAAGTGCCACAGCGCCGGGCATGGCCTTTGGCAATGGGGTTATAAAGTTTTTGAGTAGCAATCTGTTTGCGCGTTTAGCCGGATACCCGGCGATTGCGCTGGGTTTTTTCGCGGACGGTACTAAGGCGCTACGACAGTACGAGAATGGTGATCTAACTGCAGCCGGTTACACTGTGGCGGGTGGGTTCACCATGGCTATTGGTTCCGCTGTCGTCCTTGAAGCAGGACTTGCAATTGCAGGCGTGACATCGGTTGTGCCCTTTGCCGGATGGGCCGCCGCTGCCCTTGTCCTCGTAGGTGTAGCCATCATCGCAGGAGGCCTCTACCTACACGCCAAGGCACATGAACGCCTTCACAGCCCAATAGAACTGTGGGCAGCACGTAGCATATTCGGTAATCGCATCAATGATGGAGAGTCGCACGCCGACATCAACTTGGACTTTGACAAGAAACTTCCTGCTTTCACTTCACTGCAAACAGAAATTAAGGCTTGGCACAATGAACATTACGGGCCCAAGCTACTATCCGCCGAGCAGGCCCTATCCCTCGGCATAACTAAAGCCGACACCCGATGGCATCAGAATAACCACTGGTCGCCGCCAAATTGGACAGCTATCACACATAACGAAGTAGCCACCCCCCAACCAACCGTAGAGTTCACAGTGCTGCTGCCTGCATTCAGGCTAGGCGTAAGTGAATGGTCAGGAAGCTTGAGCTCCGTCCGTGACAACCACGGAATTGACGTTTTTCCAATCAGCCCGACCGGCCACCTCGTAGATGCTGGCTTAGTTCTACATTTCGAAAACACCCTCGCCAACCAAAATCATGTCTCACTTCATCTAACCTACAACGCCAATCAAGGCCTGGACGAAGACAATGAGACCCTGTCAACTTTTCGCCTGGAGCGCTGATCATGGCAACCATCTGGATATTCAACTCAATGTCAGACTCTGGATACAAGCCCTCTATCACAGGGCAACTATTAAGCTTATCTGACACCATTTTATACTTAAGGAATCCATGGGTCACAGACTCTGTCTTCATGGGAAAGCTGTATTGCGCGATAACTGTTCTTTCAATTGCCAGCTTTTACCCATATTTACTATCCAGGGATATATGGCGCATGTACGAAACCGCTCCATTATTAGCGACTGGATTCTTGCTTATGCCTTTCACTTTCCTACCTTTCCTCATTTATCGAATATATTTCATAAAACGCTTATCAAGCTTCTGCTTCAATCGGGCGACCCAAAAAATCTACTATCAACGTTTAAGCAAGGTACTGGTCTTTGAGTGGAGCAATACCGGCGGTGGTATTTTTAAGCGTACGGAATACGGCGGCTCATCATTCAGCACCATTTATGCCCTCGCCTTCGCCCCCCGCCGGGAAGACGGCAGCCTGCATCAAAAAGACTGTCTCTGGGTCGACAGCAACGAACCCACCGAACCGGGCGTCAAACATGTCGCCGAAGTGTGGGAATACCTCCGCCACTTCATGGACCACGGCCCGGACAAACTCCCCCCGCCCGGTGAACCCAACTGGTGGCACAAGCCACTGCACGCCATCTGCCTGACCCCGGCCGAAGCCTGGCGCCACTATGCCCCCTGGCGAACCGGCGAGCCCGGTGAAATGCAGGGCAAAAAGAACTGGCAATTGCCGTTCTGGGCCGTGCTGTTCCCCTACAACCTCTCCGTAGCCATCTGTTGGTACGGCATCTGCCGCCTGTTCAACGTCCAAGCAGCGCCACCGCCACCC
The DNA here is from genome assembly GCF_900291005.1 of Pseudomonas sp. Kh14. Classification (NCBI taxonomy): domain Bacteria; kingdom Pseudomonadati; phylum Pseudomonadota; class Gammaproteobacteria; order Pseudomonadales; family Pseudomonadaceae; genus Pseudomonas; species Pseudomonas sp. Kh14. The sequence goes on along the minus strand of NZ_OLKJ01000025.1, from coordinate 172,256 downwards.
GAAGCATTTGAGGAGGCCCCAGCGCATTCAACCCAAAAAAGGAAGCGTACATGAGCGACACCTCCGTCAGCAGCGCTACCTCCAGGCCCTGTCTGCAGTTCACGCGTACCCATCCTGACGGTGCACTACACCAACGTGCCATGCACCCGCGACTTCCCGGCCATGGCTGAGACCTTGTCAATTTTTCGTCTGGAGTGCTGATCATGGCAACCATCTGGATACTCAGCTCAAGCTCAAGTTCAGGGCATAAGCCCGCTATTGGCGGGCAACTATCAAGCTTGTCAAAAACCACCTTATGCCTGAGAAACCCCTGGGTAACAGACTCAGTATTTATGGGAAAGCTGTACTGCGCAATGACCATTGCGCTCATTATCTTCACCTACCCTTACTTACTAACCAGTGAAGCCTGGAACCCCTACACCTTTAGTTATACCTTTACCCTCCTTACACTAATTGCACCTTTCATCTTCCTCCCATTTTTAGCCTATCGAATATATTTCATAAAACGCTTATCAATTTTCTGCTTCAATCGATCAACCCAAAAAATCTACTACCAACGTTTGAGCAAGGTATTTGTGTTTGAATGGGCTAACACAGGCGGTGGCATCTTCAAACGCACCGAGTACGGCGGCTCATCATTCAGCACTAGCTATGCCCTCGCCTTCGCCCCCCGCCGGGAAGACGGCAGCCTGCATCAAAAAGACTGCCTCTGGATCGACAGCAACGAACCCACCGAACCGGGCGTCAAGCATGTCGCCGAGGTATGGGAATACCTCCGCCACTTCATGGACCACGGCCCGGACAAACTCCCCCCGCCCGGTGAACCCAACTGGTGGCACAAGCCACTGCACGCCATCTGCCTCACCCCGGCAGAAGCCTGGCGCCACTACGCCCCCTGGCGAACCGGCGAGCCCGGTGAAATGCAGGGCAAAAAGAACTGGCAATTGCCGTTCTGGGCCGTGCTGTTCCCCTACAACCTGACCGTCGCCCTCTGCTGGTATGGCATCTGCCGCCTGTTCAACGTCCGAGCAGCGCCACCGCCACCCGAAGCATTTGAGGAAGCTCCATTCAACCCGGCAAAAGGAAGCGCAAATGAAACCCATCGTACTGGTAGGCCATCGTCATAGCTGCCCGCTCCATGGCGAAGGCACTGTGGAAACCGGCGCAAATGCAACATTCGTGGATGGCAAGGCCGTCGCTCGTGTGGGCGATCGCATCAGTTGTGGCGCCGTTATCGAAACCGGCGCTGCCTGCACGATCATCGAGGGCCACCCCGCAGCAAGGGAGGGTGATACTACCAGTCATGGAGGGACGTTGATCGAGGGGGACCAGGGTTGGCTCATTGATTGAAAGCCACTACCGGCCACCGAGCCGGAAGCTGAAGTTTGGGCCGTCCAGCGGCCCAAAAGGCGAGCAAAGCCACCTTTCCGGGTGACCCGTTCTCACATCCATGGCGCCAGCCCGCAAACTGCGCCATGTCTGCGTCAATCCAGCACTGGCCGAAGCAACGCCTGTGCCTCATACAGGGTCGGTAAATACCGCAACCGTATCTCATCAATACTCAACCGCGATGCATGAGTAGTGATGGTCAGCGTGGCTTTCAACTGACCGGCCCGCCCCAGCAGTGGCACCCCCAGCACCCGCATACCGATTTCATATTCCTGATCAACGATACAGAACCCCTGCCCCTTCACGCGCAACAGTTCAGCGTCCAGCTGCGCCCGGTCTGTCAGTGTGTAAGGCGTCAACGCCCGCAGCGGGTGACGGGCAAAGTATTCGTCCCGCTCCCCCTCATCCAGCCAGGCCAGCCAGATTCGCCCGCTGGCCGTGCAATACATGGGTACCCGCGAGCCCGGCCTGATCGACAAAGACGCCACATGGCTATACCGGCTACGCACCAGATGGATGATCTCATCGCCATCGCGGGTACCCACCGATACGTGCTCCTGAGTCTGGCGCGCCACCTGTTCAACAATCGGCCGCAGCATGCGCGGCAGTTGCGCCGAGTCCACATAAGCCTGGCCGATACGCAAGGCCTTGGGGGTCAGCCAGTACTCACGGCTGTCAGTTTCGGCAAAGCCCTCATGCACCAAGGTCAACAGAAACCGCCGCACAGCACTGGGCGTAAGGCCAGATAACCTGGCCGCCTGCGGCACACTCAGACGCGGCTGCTCGGCGCTGAACAGCTGCATCAGCGCCAGGCCTTTCTGCAAGCCTGCGATCAGGTCACGGGGATGGATGGCGGGTGTGTTCATGCATTCGACTCGCTACCAGAGGCACAAAAACAGCCGATTACTGCGATAACCGGATCATGACTGCGATTATCGCACTAAGTGGCCGCTTGGCGCATTGTTGCCCGCGTTCCCCTGCCTCACCCTTGGCGCCATAACAACGCCAATAAGGAAGTCAGCATGATTCGAGGTTCCACTGAACTGGTCGCCATCGTCGGTTCGCCCATCGCCCAGGTGAAGTCCCCGCAAAACTTCAACACCTGGTTCAACCACAACAACTGCAACCTCGCCATGCTGCCCATCGACCTGCACGAGGCGGCGCTGGACAGCTTTGCGGGTACCCTGCGTGGCTGGCAGAACCTGCGCGGTTGCGTGGTCACCGTGCCTTACAAGCAGGCGCTGGCCAACCGCGTCGACGGCCTGAGCGAGCGCGCGGCTGCCCTGGGTTCGGTCAATGTGATACGTCGCGAGCGCGACGGACGCCTGCTGGGCGACAACGTGGACGGCGCCGGCTTCCTCGGCGCTGCGCACAAGCATGGCTTCAAGCCGGCGGGCAAACGGGCACTGGTGATCGGTTGCGGCGGTGTTGGCAGTGCCATTGCCTATTCACTGGCTGAGTCAGGGATCGCCAGTATTACCCTCAGCGACCCCAGCACAGCACGCATGGGTGCTGTATGCGAACTGCTCGGCAACGCCTTCCCCGGACTCACGGTCAGCACACAGTTCAGTGGGCTGGAAGACTTCGACCTGGTGGCCAACGCGTCACCAGTCGGCATGGGCCCCCGCGCAGAACTGCCGCTGTCCGCCGCCCTGCTGGCGACCCTGCTGCCAGACACCCTGGTCGCCGACGTGGTCACCTCACCCGAGATAACCCCGCTGCTGAACCGCGCGCGGCAAGTAGGCTGCAGGATCCAGACTGGCCCGGAAATGGCCTTTGCCCAACTGGGCCACCTTGGCGCCTTCATGGGCGTCACGCCGTTGGAGATCTGAGGCCATGACGACTCTGGAGCACACACATAACAGCTTCGACCTGGTTGTGCTGGGCAGCGGTGCCGGTGGTTTTGCCGCTGCCGCCACCGCGGCCCGCCGTGGGCTAAAGGTGCTGGTGGTGGAAAAGGCCGAACGCTTTGGCGGCACCTCGGCGATTTCTGGCGGCGCGGTGTGGCTGTACGGCACCGACCAAGCCCGTGACGCCGGCGCCAAGGACTCCCCCGAGGCAATGCGCACCTATCTCAAGCAGGTCATCGGCGACGGCTACGACCCCGCCTTGTGCGATGCCTTCATCGAGCATGGCCACCAAGCGCTGCGCTGGCTGGAGCAAAACACCGAACTGCGTTATGCCCTGCGCCCACTCTCGCCCGACTATTACCCGGATGCACCCGGCGCCACTCAGTTCGGCCGGGCGCTGGAAATGGTCGAATACGACGGCAAGCACCTGGGCACACGCTTCAAGGACCTGCAGATGCCACCGCCCGGCATGCTGCTGTTCGGCGGCATGATGGTCAACCGGGTGGATATCCAGCATTTCCTCAGCATTCGCCGCTCACCCAGATCGATGTGGCATTGCCTGAAGCTGATGGCGCGTTACGCGCGCGACCGCCTGCAGCACCCACGCGGCACCCGGCTTACCACTGGCAACGCATTGATCGCCCGCCTGGCCACCAGCGCCTTCGCCCACGGCACACAGTTGTGGTTGCGCAGCGAAGCCGTGGAGCTGATCGCCGAGCACGGCGTGATCACGGGCGTGGTCGTACAGCGCGAGGGCCGCCGTGAGCGGGTAATGGCCCGTGGTGGCGTGGTGTGCGCCATGGGCGGATTCGCAGCAGGCGCAATGGCCGCCGGCTACCGCCCTGCTCAAATGGCGCCGCACCTGACCATGTCACCACCGGCCAACGACGGAGCCGCCCTGCGCCTTGCCCAGGCCGTGGCAGCAGCCGAGGGCGAGAGCCTGGCGGCCAACTTTTTCTGGGCACCGGTTTCCGAACTGCGTCATGCCGATGGTGAACGTGAGCGCTTCCCGCACTTGGTCACCGACCGCGCCAAGCCGGGCGTGATTGCGGTAGACCAAGCCGGGCGGCGCTTCGTCAACGAGTCCGACTCCTACCACCACTTCGTGCACACCATGTTCGCCAACGGCATTGCCAGCTGCTGGCTGGTCTGCGATGCCGAGGCAATGAACCGGTACGGGCTTGGCCTGGCGCGGCCCAAGCCCGTCAACAACCAGGCGTTGATCGACGCAGGCTACCTGTATCAAGCCACCACAACGCAGGCACTGGCCCTGGCCATCGGCGTCGATCCACAGGTGTTTTCGCAAACACTTGCACAGTTCAACAGCGATGCCAGCAATGGCATCGACCGCGCATTTGGCAAAGGCGGCAACAGTTACAACCGCTACATGGGCGACCCGCAACATACGCCCAACCCTTGCCTGGCACCCCTGACCAAGGGGCCGTTCTATGCCATCCGCATTCACACCGGCGACCTCGGTTCAGCTCGTGGCCTGGTGACCAACGCCGATGCCAACGTGCTGAACCGCAGCGGTTTGCCCATTCCCGGGCTGTATGCGGTCGGCAACGACATGAACTCACTGATGAAGGGCACCTACCCCGGCCCCGGCATCACCCTGGGCCCTGCCCTCACCTTCGGCTGGCTTGCTGCCAACCACATCACCGCGCGCCTGCAGGCGCCGGCTACCCCTACGGAGAACCCGGCATGTACTACGAACTGAGAACCTACACCCTCGACCCATTGAAAATGGCCGACTGGCTGGCCCTTTACCAAAGCCACGCACTCGAGGTGCAGAGCGAACACCTGGGCAACCTGGTGGGCTTTTTCACCAGCGAGTTCGGCGACGTCAACCAAGTGGTGCACATCTGGGGCTATGCCAGCCTCGACGACCGCATGGCACGCCGCGCAGCCATGGCGGCAGACTCGCGCTGGGCGGAATTCTCGCGACGCAACCGCGAGCTGGGCGCAGTACTGCGCCTTCAATCGCGGCTGCTGCGCCCTACCGGTTTCTCACCGCTGCAGTAAGCCACACGCCACCTCTTCCAACATCCGAGCGGACCCCTTCCATGCCCCCCCTTGAATGTGACGTACTCGTCATCGGCTCCGGCGCCTCTGGCCTGGCTGCCGCCGTAACCGCCGCGCATCATGGCCTGACAGTGGTCGTCGCGGAAAAAGCCAGCCAACTGGGCGGCACCAGCGCCTGGTCGGGGGGCTGGTTGTGGATACCGCGCAACCCGCTGGCCATCGCCGAAGGCATCGTCGAAGCCGACGATGCCCCGGAGCGCTATCTGCGTGCGCAAACCCACACCCGCGAGCTGGACCCGCGTCAACGTGCCTTCCTGCGCCATGGTCCGGAAATGGTGGCGTTCTTCCAGCAACACACTGCCGTGCAGTTCCAGTGCGGTAGCCGTATGCCCGACATGCGTGAAGGCGATGGCAGTGCACGCGGCGGTCGCTCGCTGTGTGCAATACCTTACGACGGGCGCCGGCTGGGGCCTTGGCTGCACAAGTTGCGCCCGCCGCTGGACATCGTCAGCCTGGCCGGCATGGGCATTGCCGGGGGCGCCGACATGGCTGCCTTCTTCAACGCCACACGCTCGCCGAAGGCAGCGCTGCATGTTGGCAAGCGCCTGTTGCGCCATGGCCGCGACCTGCTGCTGCACCGTCGCGGCCTGCATCTGGTCAATGGCAACGCGCTGGTGGCGCGCCTGCTGCGCAGCGCCCTTGATCATGGCGTGACATTGCTGACCGAGAAACCGGCCAGCCGTCTGTTGTTGTGCGAAGAAAGGGTCAACGGCGCGCTGTTTGCCGATGGCCAAGCGATCTACGCACGGCGCGGTGTGGTGCTGGCCTGCGGTGGCTTCCCACATGATCGCCAGCGTATCTCGCAGCTGATGCCGCACGCGCCGGACGGTGACCAGCATTACTCCGCTGCGCCCAGGGAGAATAGCGGTGATGGTTTGCGCCTGGGCGAACAGGCGGGTGGGCGGATGTCTGCGGCAGGCGCCCACGGGGGCGCCTGGGCGCCGGTATCGCAGGTACCGCGCCGCAATGGCCATTTCGGCCATTTCCCACACCTGATCGACCGTGCCAAGCCCGGTTTCATCGCCGTGCGCCGCGATGGTCGGCGCTTCGTCAACGAGGCCGATTGCTACCACGACTTCATGAACGCGCTGTTCGCCGCCACGCCGCAGGCTGAGCAGCCGGAGGCCTGGCTGATCTGCGACCATGCTGCGCAACGGCGCTATGGCATCGGTTGGGCCAAGCCCTTTCCCTTCCCTACCCGCTTCTATCAGCGCAGTGGCTATTTGCACAGCGGCGCTACCCTGGCGCAACTGGCGCAGCGCTGCGGGATCGACGCCGAGCAGTTGCAACGCACGGTGGAGGGCTTCAACCATCATGCGGCACAAGGTGAAGACCCTACCTTTCTACGTGGCGCGTCGGCCTACAACCGGGCCCAAGGCGACCCGCAGCAGGCACCTAACCCGTCGCTTCGGCCGTTGCTGAAGGGGCCGTTCCATGCGGTGAAACTGCTGCCAGGCAGCCTTGGCACCTTCGCCGGCCTGGACACAGACGCCTCAGCCCGCGTACTGGACCACGCAGGGCAGCCGATACCCGGGTTGTTTGCAGTGGGTAACGACATGCACAGCGTGATGGGTGGGTACTACCCGAGCGGCGGCATTACCCTTGGGCCAGGGATGACCTTCGGGTATCTGGCCGGTAGGGCGTTGAGCGGGGGCTGTGCACATCATTGATGTCGGTTTTGCGCCCATCAGGCAACCAAGGCCAAAGCCTTCTACCCTTCAGTGACGTGAATACCTGCCGCGCCCGCCGGCCAACGCAACCGTTCGATAACCGAACAGTAGCCCGTCTCTTGAATTGACGCTGCCGTCTTCACTGCTCACCATGCACCGGCCTTGCGTGCCCCCCTGCCTGGGAACGGTCACGTACCCGTAGCACCGCAGCTGAATACAATTTCAAGAAACGAGCAGTCTATGAACCACTCCAAGATCCCTCCCGCCGCGCCCCGGATGTCCCAGGGCTCGATCGGCGACAAGCTCCGCGGCGCCTTCGGCGTCGGCAAGACCCGTTGGGGCATGCTCGCCCTGGTGTTCTTCGCCACCACCCTGAACTACATCGACCGCGCCGCCCTCGGCATCATGCAGCCTGTGCTGGCCAAGGAAATGAGCTGGACGGCGATGGACTACGCCAACATCAATTTCTGGTTCCAGGTCGGCTATGCCATCGGCTTTCTGCTGCAAGGCCGACTGATCGACAAGGTCGGAGTCAAACGGGCCTTCTTCTTCGCTGTACTGCTGTGGAGCCTGGCCACGGGTGCCCACGGCCTGGCCACCTCGGCGGCAGGTTTCATGGTCTGCCGCTTCATCCTCGGCCTGACCGAGGCCGCCAACTACCCGGCCTGCGTCAAGACCGTGCGCCTGTGGTTCCCGGCGGGTGAGCGGGCCATTGCAACGGGGCTGTTCAACGCCGGTACCAATGTTGGCGCCATGGTCACCCCCGCGCTGTTGCCGCTGATCCTGGCTGTATGGGGCTGGCAGGCTGCGTTCATCGCCATGGGTAGCCTGGGCCTGGTGTGGGTCGTGTTTTGGGTGCTGAAGTACTACAACCCTGAAGACCACCCCCGCGTGCGTCAGAGCGAAGTGCAGTACATCCAGCAGGATGACGAGCCCGAGCCGACCCGTGTGCCGTTCAGCCGTATCCTGCGCCTGCGTGGCACCTGGGCTTTTGCAGTGGCCTATGCGATTACCGCACCGGTGTTCTGGTTCTATCTGTACTGGCTGCCGCCGTTCCTGAACCAGCAATACAGCCTGGGCATCAACGTCACCCAGATGGGCATCCCGTTGATCATCATCTGGTTGACGGCAGACTTCGGCAGTATCGGGGGTGGCATCCTGTCGTCGTGGCTGATCGGCCGTGGCGTGCGTGCCACGACAGCGCGCTTGGTATCCATGCTGATCTTTGCCTGCACCATGCTCAGCGTCATCTTTGCCGCCAACGCCAGTGGACTGTGGGTCGCGGTGGCGGCCATCTCGATCGCGGTAGGCGCGCACCAGGCGTGGACGGCGAATATCTGGAGCCTGGTGATGGACTACACACCCAAGCATCTGGTGAGCACCGTATTCGGCTTCGGCAGCATGTGTGCGGCAATTGGCGGGATGTTCATGACGCAGATTGTCGGCAGCGTGCTGACCGCTACCAACAACAACTATGCCGTGCTGTTTACCATGATCCCCGCCATGTACTTCCTGGCGTTGGTGTGGATGTATTTCATGGCACCGCGCAAGGTCGAGAGCGCCTGAGAGCGCTAGCCACTTACCTCTACGGGGCCCTTGCGGGCCCTTTTTTGGCTTGAAGTTTCTTGAGAAGCGGACGACGGCAATGAAGCGTTCGGTGTAGGTTCACTCGCGAACGTGGCGTAGCCGGTGCCATGCGCCACGTTCGCTCGATCAGACCGTGGCCAACACCGCCTTGGCTTTCTCCAGCGCCATGCGCGCGCGCTGTTCGCCACTGATGCCCTGCTCCAGCAATTGCCGCGTGGGGATTTCCAGGCTCAGCGGCACGCTCGGCGGCAAGGCGCGCAACAGGCCAACCAGGTCGGCATCGCCATCACCCGGGAAGCGTCGCTCGTTACGCGCCTGGCGCAGGATCTCGTCCATGTCGGCCGGTACCGGGCCAGCAACGTCACACAGTTGGGCATAGCGCATGCGCTGCGGCTTCAGTTGCGCCAGGTCGTCCAGCGAAGAGCCGGAGCGGTTGAAATGGAAGGCATCCACCAGCACGCAGCCATTGGCATGGTCGGCGTTGGCCACCACCCGCATGGCCTGGCGCAGGTCACGTACGTCGGTCCAGGGCATGAACTCCAGGTGAGGGTGAATGCCGTATTGCGCCGCCAGGTCGCACAATGCGGCAAAGCGTTCGGTCAGGCGCGCTTCGTCGGGGTCGTTGCCCGCTACCAGCAATTCAGTGCCACCCAACCCGGCGCCCACCGCCAGGATCGCTTCGAAATCGGCCACACAGGTTGCCGGTTCAAGACGCAGGATCTCCAGGTCGAGCACCTTGACGCCCGTGTCGCGCAAGCGCGCCTGGGTTTGCCGGCGCAGTTCGGCATCGGCGACCAACGGGAAATGCCGCTCCTGTTCGGTGGCTGGCACCAGCCGTAGGCCGACATGGCTGTAACCCGCTCGGGCGGCGGCCTCGACCATGTCCGGTGGAGACAGCTCGAGCACCGTCAGGGCCGCGAGGGAAAAAATTCGATCAGTCATTTATCGTCACCAGCAATAGTAAGGTTGTATCAGCCAATGTGCGCGGGCGCGCAAGCCCGACCGCTTTGGGCTGCCTGTCGTATCGCTTCGATCAGCGCCAGTGTGCGCCCACCGTCGGCAGCGTCGATCAGCGGCGCCTGTTCACCCCGGGCAACCCGCACAAAATGCTGCAATTGCAGGGTCAATGCCTCGCCGGCGGGGATGCTTTCCGAGCTTTGCAACAGGGGCGTATGCCAGCCTGAGCCTGCCTCGGCGTAATGCCAGCGCTTGAGCTGGGGAATGCTCAGTGCTCCTTGGGTACCGGCCAGCAGATAGCACGGCTGGCCGTCCTGGCGCGGGTACACGGGGCTTTCGCCGGCGTCCAGCTCCCAGCTCCACGGTGCAGCCACCGCATCGGACCCGGTCAGGCTGCCCAAGGCACCGTTGGCAAACTGCAGCAGCACCGCGGCGCTGTCTTCGTTGGCAAAACCGCGGACATCGTTGCGGGTGAAGGCCTGCACCTGCACCACCTCGCCGCACAGGTAACGCAACAGGTCAAGGTCGTGGATCAGGTTGGTCAGCAAGAAGCCGGCGCCTGGCTCGCGGCGCCAGGGCGTTTCGAAATAGCTGTCGGGCTTTTGCAGCTGCCACAGCGCGGTGACGTTGATCAAACGGCCCAGCTTGCCTTCGTTGATCACCTGGTGCGCCTTGGCGATCAGCGGATTGTGTCGGCGATGGTGCCCTACAAGCACCGGCACACCTCGGCGGCGTGAGGCTTCCACCAGTGCACGCACTTCATCCAGGTTCACGCCCACCGGTTTTTCCACCAGCACCGGCACCCCGGCCTCGACACAATCCAGGGCGGTGGCGACATGCAGGTTGTTGGGGTTGGCGACGATCACTGCCTCGGGGCGCATCTGCTCCAGCATCTGCCGGTGGTCGGCAAAGCAGGGCACACCGCACTCGGCAGCGAAGGCCTCGGCCTGCGGGCCGGGGTCGGCCACCGCACACAGTTGGGCTTGCGGCACATTGCGCAAGTGCTGGTAATGCTGCCGGCCCATGATACCGGCGCCAATCAAGGCAATACGAAGGGGTGCGTTCAAAAGCCTGTCCTCTTGTCATTGTTGTCATGAAATTCTGAAACGAAGTTCCACAATTCACACTCAACAATTTAGAACCAAGTTCAGCTTTTCAGAAGAACAGGCGCAACAGACTGTGCGGTAATCGACCGGAATATCCTCTCAGGCAAACAGCTCGCTGGCGGGACTGGCCGCCGACAACTCTTCTGCCGCCGTCAGCAATAGCGGTGCCAGCGCTGTAAGGCGGCTCTGTGCCAGCCGCGCGCTGGGCCCGGCGATGCTCAGCACGCCGATCACCTCGTCACTTTGCGGGCGGCGTACCACTGCGGCCAGGGCTGAGGTGCCGATGGCGGAGGTTTCCTCGACCCAGGCATATCCACGCTCGCGGGCGCGGTGCAGGTAGGCGAGCAGCTCGTCGGTGGAGCGTGGCGCGTTCGGGCCGAACTGGTCGGGGTCGGCAATACCTTGGCGCAACACCATCTGCAGCGCCAGCTCATCGTCCAGGCTGGCCAGCCAGGCATGCCCGGAGGCGGTATAGAACAGCGGCGCGTCGCGCCCCATATCCGGGTCGTAGCGCAGCCCGGAGCGGGCACCCTGGGATTTGGCGATCCAGATTTGCCGGGCACCGTCGATCACCCCAAGGCGCACCAGTTCACCGCTGTCCTGGGCCAGGCGGTCAAGAATCGGCTGGATGATGTCGGCACCGCTGTTGGCCAGGTAACGAAAGCCCAGCGCTACCAGCTTGGCCGACAGCTGATAGCGGCTGTTTTCCCGGTTCTGGCGCACGTAGCCCAGCCGCACCAGCTCAGTGAGCATGCGGTGGGCAGCGCTTTTGGGAATGTCCAGGCGCTCGGCCAGGGTTTGTAACGGCAGCCCTTGGGGATCACCGGTAAGGCTTTCTACAAGACTGAAGGCGCGTTCGATCTGACTACCAGCCATGTCACAGGTCCCTGATTTTTTTGCGGATTCTAGAAGATGATTCCACATCGTCGCTAGCCAGCGCAGCTCGGACCACCTCGAATGTCCGATGATCGCCCAGTTCTTGCCTGACATGACCAACCTGACCTTGCAGGACCATCCGCTGCTGATAAGAATGTGGAACATTGTTCTAATAAAAGCACAGGAAACCCGCAATGCCTTCCGCTCCTCTCGAAACCGAATGCGATGTACTGGTCATAGGTTCTGGCGCCGCCGGGCTGGCGGCGGCCGTCACGGCTGCCTGGCATGGGCAGAAGGTGATCGTGGCGGAGAAAGAACCGGTGTTTGGCGGTGCCACCGCCTGGTCCGGCGGCTGGGCCTGGGTGCCACGCAACCCGCTGGCGCGCAGGGCCGGCATTGAGGAAGACATCGAGCAGCCGCGGACTTATCTGCGCCATGAGCTGGGGGCAAACTACAATGCCGAGCGCGTCGATGCCTTCCTTGAGGCGTGCCCGCACATGGTGGCGTTTTTCGAGAAGTACACGGCGTTGCAGTTTGCCGACGGCAACGGCATCCCGGACATGCATGGCGATACGCCGGGGGCAGCCCTTGGCGGCCACCAGGTGATCGCCGCGCCCTACGATGCCCGCGAGGTTGGCGCCCTGCTGCCACGCTTGCGCAAGACCATGCGCGAAACCTCGTTCATGGGCATGCCGATCATGGCCGGAGCCGACCTTGCCGCCTTCCTCAACATGACCCGCTCGCCCAAAGCCCTGCTGCACGTGTGCAAGCGCTTTGGCCGCCACCTGTACCACCTGGCCCGCCATGGTCGGGCCATGCACCTGGTCAACGGTGTGGCGTTGGTGGCGCGCCTGGCTAAATCGGCACAGGACCTGGGTGTGCACCTGCAAGCGTCGGCACCGGCCAAGCGCCTGCTGATCGAGGGTGGCCAGGTACGCGGGGCGTGGGTCGCGACGCCACAGGGCGAGCAGCTGATCCGCGCCAAGGCCGTGGTGCTGGCGGCAGGTGGCTTCCCCAATGACAACGCCCGGCGCCAGCAACTGTTCCCGCGCGATGCCAGCGGCCACGACAACCTGGCGCTGCCGCCCAAGGGGTGTTCTGGCGATGGCCTGCGGCTGGGCGAATCCGCCGGCGGTGTGGTTGCTACCGACCTGAAGTCGCCCGTGGCCTGGGCACCGGTTTCACAGGTGCCGTATCGCGACGGCAGCGTCGGCCACTTCCCGCACATTATCGAGCGCGGCAAACCGGGCGTTATCGGCGTGCTGGCCAACGGCAAGCGTTTCGTCAACGAAGCGCATGGCTATTACGACTATGTGTCGGCCATGGTCGCTGCAGTGCCGCAGGGCCAGGAGGTGTGCTCGTGGCTGGTTTGCGATCATCGCTTCCTGCGCCGCTATGGCCTGGGGCATGCCCGCCCGGCACCGCTGCCGGTAGGACCGCATGTGCGCAGCGGCTACCTGAAACGCGGCGCCACGCTCGAGCAGCTCGCCCAGGCCTGCGACATTGACCCGTCCGGGCTGCGCGCCACGGTCACTGACTTCAATAGCCATGCCCGTAACGGCCAGGACCCGGCGTTTGGCCGCGGTTCCACGCCGTTCAACCGCAAGCAGGGTGACCCACAGCACAAGGGCCCTAACCCTTGCGTGGCGCCCATCGAGCACGGGCCGTTCTATGCGGTGAAAGTAAAGCCCGGCTGTTTTGGCACCTTTGCCGGGTTGCGCACCGACGGCAATGCCCGTGTACTGGATGAGGCCGGGCAACCGATTGCAGGCCTGTATGCAGCAGGTACCGACATGGCCAGCGTGTTTGGTGGCTGGTACCCGTCGGGCGGCATCAACCTGGGGCCGGCGCTGACCTTTGGCTATGTCGCCGGGCGGCACATTGCCGGGGTGCAGGAGTATGAGTGAACGGATCTACGATACCCGGGGGAGCGGCGGTCTGCAGGGGGCACCGGGAAAGGCCGTGGCGCTTGAATCGAGCGCCACGCGGTCTGATTTTTCAGCGCTGTCGCCCCTCAGCTCACAGGCCTCGCGGCGCTGCGCTCCTGAAGTTGCGCCAGCCAGTAGGCCACATCCACATCGTCGATCTGCTCGGTGCGCAGGAAGCGCTCGGCATATTGGCGATATACCCCGCTGCTGAGGAACAGCTGTAGCAGTTGCCCGTCGACGTGCCCCTCGCGGGCCATGGCCACCAGGATCTTCACCGATTCGGACAGCGTCTTCGGGGGTTTGTATGGCCGGTCTGCAGCCGTTAGTGCTTCAAAGATGTCGGCAATCGCCATCACCCGCTCGGCGATGCTCAGGTCCTGCCCGCCCAGACGACGCGGATAGCCGCTGCCGTTCATCTTTTCGTGGTGGTTGCCGGCGATGTCGGGTACCCGCTTGAGGTGGCGCGGGAGCGGCAGTGCACTGAGCATGATGATGGTCTGCACGATGTGTTCGTTGATCTTGAAGCGTTCTTCGTCAGTCAGCGTGCCACGGCGGACCGACAGGTTGTACAGCTCGCCGTAGTTGCTGGCGTGGCCTGGCAGATGCATGTCGAACCCCCAGATATTACGCGGGTCGTCCTTGACCACGGGCGGTGTGCGGGTGCCCCAGGGCACGCAGTGCTCGGGGCGATCAGCCAGCAATGGCTCCTCTGTCGGTAGTGCAGGCTGCGGCACGCCGACAAAGCGTTCCGCCTCATCACGGGAGATGCCCAGGCGGTTATCGAAATGGCGCAGCCAGCGGCGCTTGCCGATCACCTGCAAACGCTGGATATCGGCGTCCTGCATGAACTCGCCGCCGATGTTGGCCTGGGCGACGAAAGCGAAGTCGTCCTGCAGCTCGGCCTGGCTTCGCTGCAGTGCGGCTTTCAGCACCTGCTGGTCGGCGCCGCTGGCCAGGCCTTGCCAGTAGGCCAGCTCCGTATCGCGCCACAGCACTTCGAAACGCATGCGTACTTCGTGGATGCGGTTGTACAGGGTCTCCAGCTTGGTCGCCTTGTCCACCACGTACTCGGGGCTGGTGACCTTGCCACAATCGTGCAGCCACGCTGCCACACGGAACTCGTACCGCTCTGCCTCGGTCATGCTGAAGCTGGCGAACGGACCGCTGTCGGCTGCCACTGCTTGATCCAACAGCATCTGCGCCAGCTGAGGCACCCGCTCGCAGTGGCCACCGGTATAGGGGCTCTTGGCATCGATGGCGTCTGCCAGCAGCTTGATCATGGCGTCCAGCAGGCGTTGCTGGGCTTCGACCAACTGGCGGGTTTCGATGGCCACTGCAACCACGCCGGACAACTCCTCGACAAAGCGCCGAAATGCCTCGCCCACCCGCTCCTGCGCCTGCTCTTCGTCCATTTGCAGGACCAGGATGCCCAACAGTGCCCGGCTACGGTCATTCAGCACCACGGCCAGGCTGCGCCCGTGCAGGCCGAGGGCCTGGTTCACTGTTACAGCCAAATGCTGCCGGGCGCCCTCATCCACTGCCAGCTCGCTTGGGTAGTGTTCACCGCGGCACGAGGCGGCCAGACGCAGCAAGGCTTGTTCAGCGTCGTACAGGTAAACCACGCCGGCGTCGCCCCCGGCAGCCTCTACCAGATGGCTCAGCACGCCATCGAGCATGCGCTCCAGGTCTCGCTCGCGGCTGAGCGCAAGGGTAATCGCCTGAAAGTGGCGAATAGTGCCGGACATGCGGCTCAGCACGCGGCTCAACTCGCGCACCTCGGAAACCCGCGAGTGCACACCCACTTCACGGCTGAAATCAAAACTGGCCAAACCTTGAACCTGCTCGCGCAACAGCCGCAGCGGGCGGCCAATGCGCCGGCCAAGCACACCGCCGAGCACCAGCAACACGGCCATCAGTGCCACGGTCCAGAGCAACTGCTCGAACAAGACTTTGCGTGCCCCCACCAGCAACTCGTGGCCTGGTACGGCAATCAGCACGTACAAGTCGTGCCCGGCCAGGGTAGTCAGCTGCACACGAATGCCATACCAGGTCTGGCCGGCCACCTGATAAGGCTGAGGCTGGTTGCCCTTCGGCAGGTCAGCGTATAGCCGTGCCAGGCTGGGAGCGCCCAGCTCGGCGACACGCGACAGGCGCACGCCTTGCCCTTCGTGCACGATTGCCCGCTGCGGGTCCGGATAGGCCACAACGTTGCCCTGGTCATCGACCACCACGATCTCGGTACCCGGGGTCATGCGCAGGTCCCGAGTCTCGCTGGCCAGGTCGTTGACCGAGACGTCCAGGCCGATCACGGCGCCACCGTCGACGCTACGTTGGGCCATGGTCAAGCCGACCTCGCGGGTGGTGAAGAACACATAGGGGCGCGTCAGCACAGTAGAGGGTTGTACCGTGGCTTCAGCGAACCAGGGGCGCAGGCGTGGATCGTAGCGATAGTCAGGTTTGGCCTGGGCCTGCAACAAGTTCAGCGCCCGATCATAAAAGCGCCACTCGCCCTGCACCTTGGCGCCGTCGCCATGGCTGACGCTCTGCACCAGAAAAGCCGTGCCCGGTGGAGCGGCGAAACGCTGCATCAGCTGTGGGTCACGCAGGCGACGCACCAACAGGAACTCGCCGCTGGGGTAACCCAGATAGGCGGCGCTGAGCATGCGGTTGGCGTCCAGCATTTCCACCAGCTGTGGCAGCCGATCCAGGCGCTGTGCCTGGGTGTGCACCGTCGTGTTGTGGGCCAGCAGGCGAATGCTGCTTTGCGCCGGCTCGATCAGGCGCCTGGCGCGCTCGTCGATCGTCTTGGCAACCTGCTGGGCGGCATCGCCAGCGGCGGCCACGAGGGTTTGGCGAATACCGCGGTAACCCTGCCAGGCCAGGGCGGCGCCGAGCAGCAGCATGCCCAGCACGACGGCCAGCGCTACCAGCCATTGCAGCGAGATGCCACGCCCGGCTTTACCGGCAACACGGCCATTCGACACGCAGCCCATTCCAGGTACTCCATGTGTGGCAGTTTGAAGGAGCAGCCAGAGCGATCATGCAGGCCAGGGCCATTCGCAGGCAGCGTGACGGGCCAAATGGTGGCAAGCTGCCCTGGTCCATCTTGGCAGCAGTGTAGAGCGTACGTGGGCTTTCTGCCGGGATGGCAAAAAAGTTAACCTGGGCAGTAAAAGGCGCACAGCCGTTACATGAGGCTCAAACCCGCTGTTCCAGCATGACCAACGCCCCGATAATCAGCGCCTGCATGCCCTCAAGCAACTCCACTTCCATCTCCGATTCTTCGCCAGCCCGGTCGGCCTCCAGCAGCGGCTCGCGCCCCGACACCGTGTACACCGTATCGGCCACGGCAAAGCCATGGAACGCCACCGTCGACAACAACCAGCGCGCCTGTTCCAGGCTCAGGCCGTAGGCCTGGGCGATGTGCGCCTGGTGGTCATTGATCTTGTCGATCATCGCTTCTGTCGCTGCCAGCCTGCGGATCACATAGGGCGTCAGACCCGGGTGGGCCTTGACGAATGCCTGTACCGACGTGGCAAAGCGCGTCAGGTAGGACTGCAACCCTTCTACACAATTCCCGTCTGCCCTAGGGATCTGCCAGCGCTGAAAGATCTCCTCGGCCACCAGGCACTTGAGTGCTTCGATGTTCGGCACATGCTTGTACAGCGCCATGTGGCTTACGCCCAACGCAGCGGCCACGCCAACGAACGTGAGGTTGGGCAAGCCGATGGCGATGCTCACGTCGGCAATCCGTTCACGGGTGATGGTGCGAGGGCGACCGCGTCCGGGGGTGCGTTGTGGTGGTTGCATCAGTTCCTCCAGGCTTTGTGAAGACAGTCTTGTAGCTGCCTTGTCGGGTTTTCGCAAATTAGTTTATAGTCATGCAACTAATTAATTTGCAGCTTTCCAGGCCCGCTTCATGTCCGATTCATCAACGCCCCTTGACGATGCCGCCCCTTCAACAAACAAAGCCCGCAGCCCGCTCAGCCGTGTGCTTTCCCCCATTCGCGGGCGGCTGGCGCTGTCTGCGGTGCTGGCTGCGGCGGGTTCGATGCTGGCTTTGGTACCGCTGGCAGGCATTGCGCACATCGCACACCTGGCGTTGAGCGAAACCGCCACATCGGGCGCCATTGGCCGGGCCATCGCAGCCAGCATCGCCAGCCTGTTCACTGGCATGACCCTGATCACCGCAGCCGAAATGCTGGCGCACCAAGCCGACAACCACATCACCCATCACCTGCGCGTGGCGATCGGCCAGCGCCTGATGCAAGTGCCGCTCGGCTGGTTCAGCGAGCGGGCATCAAGCGAAGTGAAACGGGCCATGCAGGACGACATCGGCACACTGCACAGCCTGACCGCGCACTTTTTCACCACACTGGGCCGCGCCGTGGGCGCCGTGCTGATTTCCGTGGCCTACCTGTTCGCCATGGACTGGCGCCTTGCCGTGGTCGTGCTGCTGCCCTTCCCGGCGTTCTTCCTGTTTCTGCACCGTGCCATCAAGGCCAGCGCAGCGCATATGGGTGATGTGGTTGCGGGCATGGCGCGCATCGACAACGCGGTGGTCGAGTTCGTCAATGGCATGCCGCTGGTCAAAGCATTCGGCGGGCGCGGCAACGCGCAGGACCGCTACCGTGCAGCGGTCGATGCCTTTGCCAACACCTTCATCGGTTTCACCCGCCCACTGGTTGCGGCGATGGCACGGGCCAATGCCTTGATCGCGCCGGTGACGGTAGTGGGTGTGGTGCTGCTGGCAGGCATGGCGTTCGTGGCCCTGGGCTGGATAGAGCCGCTACAGATACTGCCCTTTGCCTTGGTCACACCTGGGTTGTGCGCGCCGCTACAGTTGTTGCACTACATCACCCACGACCTCAACAACGCGGTGGGGGCGGCCCAGCGGGTGCAGGTCCTGCTGGACACCCCGGTGCTGCCGGCCCCTGCGGTTGGCAGCCTGCCCAACGGCAGCGAACTGCGCGTGGAGCAACTGAGCCATGCCTACGCCCCCGGCAACAACGTGCTCGATGACGTCAGCTTCACCTTGGCCCCCGGCACCACGACCGCCATCGTCGGCCCCTCTGGCGCCGGCAAGTCGACCCTGGCGCGCCTGCTGCTACGGTTTTTCGACCCAGACGCCGGGCGCATCACCCTGGGTGGCGTCGACCTGCGGCAGATCGAGAGCCGCGAACTGTACCGACGCATAGGTTTCGTGCTGCAGGAGGTGCGGCTGATCCATGCAAGCGTGGCCGACAACATCGCCCTGGGCAAACCGGCTGCAACCCGCGAACAAGTCGAAGCGGCTGCGCGCCTGGCCAACATTCACACACGCATCCTGCAACTGCCGCGTGGCTATGACTCGGTGGTGGGCGAAGACGCGCAATTGTCCGGGGGCGAACAGCAGCGCCTGAGCATTGCTCGCGCCCTGCTGCTAGACCCGCCCGTGCTGGTACTGGACGAGGCCACCGCAGCCGCCGACGCCGAGAGCGAGGCGGCGATCCAGGATGCCCTGTCGCGTTTCGCCCGGGGTCGCACCCTACTGGTCATCGCCCACCGGCTGGACACGGTGATGCATGCCGACCAGATCCTGGTGCTGGACCAAGGCGCCCTGTGTGAACAAGGGCGTCACAGCGAATTGCTCACCCGCCAAGGCCTTTATGCACGGCTGTGGGCGCAGGGTGGTTATCAGGACACCGTGAAAAAGGCGCCGCCAGCATGCTGAAAACCTTCGTTCGACTGCTGGGCGAATGCGCCCCGGCCTGGCGCCGTTACCTGCTGATGACCGTACTGTACGGGGTATTCAGTGGCCTGACCATCAGTACCCTGGCGCCGCTCATGCTGCACCTGCTGAACAGCGAAATACACGCTGCCAGTGCCTGGTTGGCCGTGCTGGCCGTCGGCATGACGCTGTGCTGGGCCTGGCGACGCCAAGTGGAAAAGGCCGGCATAAGCTTGGCGGTAGCGGTGCTGCAAGGCGGCCGCCAGCACATTGGCGCCCAGGTAGCACAGCTGCCACTGGGTTGGTTCACCCCTGACAACACCGCGCGGCTCGGGCATGTGATCACCCAGGGCACGATGGCCGTGGCCCAACTGCCGGCCCATGTGCTCACGCCCTTGATCAGTGGCAGCGTCACGCCGCTGGTGCTGTTGGTAGCGCTGTTCATCCTGCACCCGCCGCTGGGGCTTGTCGCCCTGCTAGCGCTGCCGGCGCTGGCTGCAGTGCTGCTGTTCAGCGCACGCCTGGGGCGCCGGGCCGATCACGCCTTTCACCAGCACTTCGCCGCCGCCAGCCAGCGTATGGTGGAGTTCGCCCAGGCACAGTCGGTGCTGCGGGCCTTCAATGGGGAGGGTGGGGGCACACGGTTGCTGGCGCAAAGCCTGGAGCGCCAGCGCAGCAGCGGCATGGGCCTGATCATTCGTGCTTCGCTGTCAGTACTGCTCAACAGTTGGGCCGTGCAGGCAACATTTGCCGCGCTGTTGGTGGCCGCCGGCCTGTGGTTCGGCGATCAGGCGGGTGGCCAAGCGCAGGACGCAGTTGCGGTGATCGTGGCACTGGTGCTGGTGTGCCGCTTCATCGACCCGCTGCAGGACGTGGCCAGCCATGTCGATTTCCTGCGCGGGGCCCATGGCCAGCTGCAGGAAATCGAACGGATCCTGGCAGCCAAGCCGTTGCCAGAACCCGCCTCGCCCCACCGGCCGGTGGACGGCGCAATCAACCTGCAAGGGGTGAGCTTGCGCTACAATCCCACCGGGCCCGACGTGCTGCAAAACGTGAACCTGCACATCCCGGCAGGCAGCATGACCGCCGTCATCGGCGCCTCGGGCTCAGGCAAGACATCACTGATGCGCCTGATTGCACGGTTCTTCGATACCACCGAAGGCAGTGTGCGCATTGGCGGCGTCGACGTGCGGCAAATGGCCCGCGCCAGCCTGACCGACACAGTCAGCCAAGTACTGCAGGACACCTGGCTGTTCCAGGGCAGCATCGCCGACAACATCCGTATCGGCAAACCCGATGCCAGCGACGCCGAGGTACTGCAAGCGGCGCACATGGCCGGCTTGGGACACACCCTCGAACGGCTGCGCGGGGGCCTCGATACGTCCGTGGGCGAAGGTGGTGCGCAGCTTTCCGGTGGCGAACGCCAGCGTGTGACCATTGCCCGTGCGCTGATCAGGCAAGCACCAGTACTGCTGGTGGACGAAGCCACCGCCGCCCTTGATGCCGAGAACCAGGCCGTGATTGCCCAGACGCTACACAGCCTGCATGGGCGTTGCACCTTGGTGGTCATCGCACACCAGCTCAGCACCGTGGCCATGGCCGACCATATCGTGGTGCTGGACGCCGGGCAGGTTGTCGAGCAAGGCACACCGGCCACACTGCGCGCCAATGGCGGGCACTATGCACGCATGCTCGAACAGCGCCACGCCGCCAACGGCTGGCGCATCGGGGCACCGAGGGTGGAACACGACTGATGCGTGTTGCATGCCTCATCCTGTTCCTGGTGTTGTGCGCGGCCTCACTGGCTGTCGGCGTTCGTGAGCTGGCCTGGTCTCAGCTGCTTACCCTGCAAGGCGACGCCTGGTTGACCCTGACCGCAAGCCGCCTGCCACGGCTGGCCGCATTGATACTGGTGGGTGTCGGGCTGGCGGTATGCGGTGTGATCCTGCAGCAGATCGTGCGCAACCGTTTCGTTGAACCCGGCACCACCGGCGGGCTCGATGCCGCGCGCCTGGGCATCCTGCTGTCGCTGGGCCTGGCGCCCGCGGCCGGGGCACTGCCGCGCATGCTGTTCGCACTGGCCGTGTGCTTTGCCTCCAGCCTGCTGTTTGTCGCCCTCATCCGCCGCATACGCGCCCGCAACGCGGTGCTGGTGCCGGTCATCGGCCTGATGTACGGCGGCGTGCTGAGTGCGCTGGCCGAGTTCTACGCCTACCGCTTCAACCTGCTGCAAAGCATGCAGGGCTGGTTACTGGGTGATTTTTCCAAGGTGGTGCAGGGCCGCTACGAAATTCTCTACCTGATTGTACCGATCGTGTTGCTCACCTACCTGTACGCACAGCGCTTCACCGTGCTGGGCATGGGCGAAGGCATGGCCACCAGCCTGGGCCTGAACTACACCGCCAACGTGACGGTGGGCCTGCTGCTGGTAGCAGTGACGGTGTCGGCCAGCGTGATCATCGTCGGCGCCATCCCCTTCGTCGGCCTGGTGGTGCCCAACCTGGTCGCCCTGCGCCATGGCGACAACCTGCGCCGCACCCTGCCACTGGTGGCGCTGGGCGGTGCGGCCTTGCTGCTGGTCTGCGACCTGCTCGGGCGGTTGCTGATCTACCCGTTCGAAGTGCCCATCGGCCTGACTGCAGGCGGCCTGGGCGGGCTGATCTTCCTCGGGCTGATCATCTGGAGGCAGCGATGAAAGGCCGACACTGCTTGTGGCTGGCCGTGGTCGCTCTGGCCACGCTGTTCGTGTTCGTCAACGCCGGGGCGGATTTCGCCTACCTCATCCCCAAGCGCCTTGTGCGCCTGGCGGCCATGGTGATCGGTGGCGTGTGCGTGGCCTGCTCCGCCATCGCCTTCCAGACCCTTTCCGGCAATCGCATCCTCACCCCGGCGATCATGGGCTACGAAGCCGTGTACCTGCTGCTGCAGGCGCTGCTGGTGCTGGGCATGGGCGTGCAGGGGCTGATCGTGCTCGGCAGTGACGGCAATTTCCTGCTCTCGATGCTACTGATGCTCGGCTACTCCTGGGCCCTGCACCGCTGGCTGTTTCGTGACGGCAAAAACAACGTGTACTTCCTGCTGCTGGTCGGCCTGGTGCTGACCATGGTCATGGCCACGTTCACCCAGTTCGTCCAGCTGAAAGTCAGCCCCGGCGAGTTCTCGATGCTGCTGGGCTACACCCAGGCTTCGTTCAACCGGGCATCGCCACAGTTGCTGCTGTATTCGGCCGTGCTGGTGGCGGGCGTGTGTGTGCTGCTGGCCCGGGCCGTACCGGTGCTGGACGTGCTGGCACTCGGGCGCGACCAGGCCATTTCACTGGGCGTGGACTACCGGCGCAACGTGCGCCTGCTGCTGGCGCTGATCGCAGCGTTGGTCGCGGTGTCGACCAGCCTGTTGGGGCCCACGGCATTCATGGGCGTGTTCGTCGCCAACATCACCTATGCGATGGCCGGCACCTTCCGCCACCGGGTCACCCTGGCCCTCGGCAGCGCCGTGGCCATTGCCGTGTTCATTGCCGCCCAGTTGCTGGTCGAGCATGTCTTCAACTACAGGACCACCGTCGGCATCCTCGTGAACCTGGTGTGTGGCACCTACTTCCTCGCCCTGATGGTGCGCAACCGGGGAGCCGCATGATTACAGTCCACGACCTGCACAAAACCTATGGCAGCAAAGAGGTGTTGAGCGGGGTAAGCGCCAGCTTCCCGCGCGGGCAGCTGACCTCGCTGATCGGCCCCAATGGCGCCGGCAAGACCACCCTGCTGATGATGCTGGCCCGGCTGCTGGCGCCTGCCAGCGGTGACATACGCCTGGACGGGCAAAGCATCGACAGCATCGCCATCGGCGACTATGCCCGGCGCGTGGCCACCCTGCGCCAGTCGGTCGACTTCAACCTGCGCCTGACCGTCGACGAACTGGTCGCGTTCGGCCGCTTCCCCTACAGCCGTGGTGCGCTCACCGCTGCAGACCGTCGGGCCATCGACCAGGCCATTGCCTTTCTGTCCCTGGAGCCGCTGCGCCAGGCCTACCTCGATGAACTCAGCGGCGGCCAGCGGCAAATGGCCTTTCTGGCCATGACCATCGCCCAACAGACCGACTATCTGCTGCTGGACGAGCCGTTGAACAACCTCGACATGCGCCACGCCGTGCAGATCATGCGCGCCCTGCGTCGGCTGTGCGACGAGTTCGGCCGCACGGTGATTTTGGTGGTGCACGACATCAACTTTGCAGCCGCCTACTCCGACTGCATCGTCGCCATGCAGGGTGGCCGTGTGCATTGCAGCGGCAGCGTCGAGCAGGTTGTGACCGAGCGACAGCTGCACGCGCTGTACGGGCTGGATTTCGACATCACCCACAGCGCGCGCGGCCGCCTGTGCAACTACTTCAACCCACCCGGAGAACAGCAATGAACCGCAACCACCCCGCCAACGGCTGGCCATTGGCGCTACTGCTAGCCGCCACCCTCGCCCTGCACGGCTGCAACGAGCCCACGGCAGCCACAGCGGCACCGGCGAACACCACGCGCCATGGCGACTACACGCCGTTAACCGTACAGCACAAACTGGGCACCACAGTGATCAGTCAACTGCCACAGCGCACGGTGGCTCTGGACATGAACGAAGTGGACTTCCTCGACCAGTTGGGCGTACCCGTGGCGGGCATGCCCAAGGACTTCGTGCCGGACTTTCTTGCACGCTATAAGGATGCCGGGCAAACAGCAGATGTCGGCTCGATCGTGCAGCCCAACCTGGAGCGGGTGCATGCGGCGCGGCCTGACCTGATCCTGATCACCTCGCTGCAGGCCAACCACTATGACGAACTGAGCGAAATGGCGCCGACCCTGCACTTCGATGTGGACTATCGCGACAGCGAAACCGGGCATGTCGCCATGGTCAGGCAGCACCTGCTCAGCCTTGGGCAGGTGTTCGGCAAGCAAGGCTTGGCCCAGCGCAAGGCTGACGCACTGGAGGCCAAGCTGGCCCAGGCGCGCAGCGTCACCCGCGACCGCCCGGAGCGGGCCCTGGTGGTGCTGCACAACAACGGCGCCTTCAGCGCCTTCGGCGTGCAGTCGCGCTACGGCTTCATCTTCAATGACCTGGGCGTCAAGCCGGCCACCACTACCCTGGATACCGGCCTACATGGCCAGCCGATTTCCAGTGAGTTCATCCAGCAGGCCAACCCTGACATCCTCTATGTGGTGGATCGCACCGCCGTCATGGAGCACCGCCCAATGATGACGGCAGACACCTTGGACAACCCCCTGCTGCGCCAGACCAACGCCTGGAAGCACGGCCGCGTGGTGTTCGTCGACCCGCAGGCCTGGTACGTCACGGCCGCCAGCCCGACCTCACTGGCTTTGATCGCGGATGACGTGATCAGGGGCTATCAGGACTAGGCACTGCCTTTTTGCAAATGCCTGTCACTGCGTGAGCGCGTGATTCTCATTTGCCTTACGTCTTCGCTTTTTAAATGCAAAAACACAACCCGCCATTTGTCCCTCTGGAGCCATCGCGTGTCCATCCGTACCTTGCACACACTCTCGTCCCCTACCTTGGCATTGCCTGCGCTGCCGCGCACCCCGCTGGCACATGCCGTATTCATTGGCCTGGCCCTTGGTAGCTGCACACTGGCGCCAATCGCCGCACACGCCGACGCAGCCAACCCCCACGAGGCCGCTGAAGAAAAACCCGCCGCTCCGGAATTGCCCGCCACCCTGATCGACGCCCAAGCCAGCGCTGCCGATCCACTGCCACCGGTGTATGCCGGCGGCCAGGTGGCCACCGGCGGGCGGGTGGGCCTGCTGGGCAACAAAGACTTCATGGAAACGCCGTTCAGCACCGTCAGTTACACCGACACCTACATTCAGGATCTGCAGGCCCGGGACATCACCGACGTTATCGCCGCCACCGACCCGTCAGTGTTCAGCAACGGCCTGACCGGCACCTACAGCGAGAACTACTCGATCCGCGGCTTCCAGACCAGCGTCAGTGACATGACTATCGATGGCCTGTTCGGCATGGCCCCCTACTACCGCGCCTCACCCGAAATGTACGAACGCATCGAAGTACACAAAGGCCCGTCGGCGCTGCTTAACGGCATGCCGCCCGGCGGTTCGGTGGGCGGTGTTGTCAACCTGATTCCCAAGCGCGCTGGCGACACGCCGCTGACCCGGCTGACCGCCACCTACGCTTCCGATGCCCAGCTTGGCGGCCATGTCGACGTTGGCCGGCGCTTCGGTGAGGGCAACCAGTTTGGCGTGCGCTTCAACGGCATGTACCGCGACGGCGACACTGCCATCGACGATCAACGCCAGCGCAATGTGCTGTCTTCTCTGGCCCTGGACTGGCGTGGCGAACGTGGCAAGCTGTCGCTCGACCTGTTCGATACCGACGACCACATCAGCGGCCAGAACCGCGGCATGGGCCTGGCCGCTGGGGTGCCAGTCCCCAAACCGCCAAAAAACGACACACTGCTCAACCCCGACTGGGCTTATGTGGAAACCAAGGACAAGGGCGTCATCCTGCGCGGTGAGTACGAGCTGAACGACCAGTTGCTGGCCTATGGCGCGGTCGGCACCAGCAAGACGGACTATCGCTACAGCGGCGCACTCACAGCCACGGTGAACAACAGCGCCGGTGATTTCACCACCGCGATGGGCCAGTTGCAGATGGAGATCCACAAGACTTCTGCCGAGGTGGGGCTGCGTGGCCATTTCGACACCTTCGGCATCAACCACCAATGGTCGGTCAACGCCACCCAGTACAGCGACACGCAAAAGGACTTCGGCCGCCGCGCCGCCGGCTCGAACTGGACGACCAATATCTACAACCCTGTCTGGGGCCCGAAGGTATCGGAGGCCTGGCCACTGATTGCCCACACGGAAAACGACCTGAAAAGTTATGGCATCGCCGACACCCTGTCGGTGCTGGATGACAGGGTGCAACTGACCCTCGGCGTACGTCGCCAGGAAGTGGTCACCGACACTTACAACACCAATACCGGTGCCCGCAACAAACCAGGCTATGACACCCACGCCACCACCCCCGCCGGGGCCATCCTGTTCAAGCTGACCGATGAGCTGTCGCTGTACGCCAACTACATCGAAGGCCTGAGCAAAGGCGCGGCCGCACCGATCACCGCTGCCAACTATGGCGACGTGTTCGCGCCGTACAAATCAAAACAGAAGGAAATCGGCCTCAAGCTCGACCTGGGCACCTTCAGCCACACCTTGGCGCTGTATGAAATCAAGCGCCCGGGCAGCTACACCGACCCGGTCACCAACATCTTTTCGTTCGGTGGCGAGCAGCGTAATCGGGGCGTGGAATGGAGCTTCTTCGGTGCCCCTCTGCCCGACGTGCGCCTGATGGGGGGCGTGGCTTATGTCGACCCCAAGCTGACCAAGACCGCAGGCGGTGCCAACGATGGCAAGACCGCCACGGCCTACCCCAAGGTGCAGGGCAAGCTGGGCATGGAGTGGGACATCCCCGGCCTGGATGGGCTGACCCTGACCGGCAACGTGACCTCACAGTCCAAGCAATACATCAATGCCGAGAACAGCCTGTCGATTCCGGGTTACACGATCTTCGACGTTGGCGCCCGCTTTGTGACCCAGGTCGCCAACAAGCCGGTCACCTTGCGAGCGAACATCGCCAACCTGGGGGACAAGGACTACTGGGGTGTGCCACTGACCCAGACCCTGGGGTTGGGGGCGCCGCGGACCTATCAGCTTTCGGCTAGCGTGGACTTCTAACCGGGTCCCGCTGCGGCGCCAGATACGGCCTCTTCGCGGGCGCGCCCGCTCCCGCAGGTCCAGCACAACCCTCAGACTTGTGCTGAACCTGTGGGAGCGGGCATGCCCGCGAAGCAGACGACGCGGTCAATGATCAATACATCAGCCGCGCAACTGGTACCAGGTGGTCTTGAGTTGCGAATACTTGTCGAACGAATGCAGTGACAGATCGCGGCCAAACCCCGACTGCTTGCCCCCACCGAACGGCACCGTCACATCCAGCGCATCGACCGTGTTCACCGATACGGTACCGGCTTTCAACGCCCGCGCTACCCGGTGCACCTGGTTGAAGTCGTCGCTCCACACCGAGGCTGCCAGGCCATAGATGCTGTCGTTGGCCAGGCGCACGGCTTCTTCTTCCGTGTCGAAGGCGCTGACCGCCAGTACCGGGCCGAACACCTCCTCCCGCGCCAGGCCCATGCGGCCCTCGACACCGGCAAAAATGGTGGGCTCGATGTAGTTGTCCGACCCTTCGATGGTCAGGCGCCGACCGCCACACACCAACCGTGCGCCCTCTTGCCCGGCGCGCACGATGGCAGCCTCGATACGGCCGGTCTGCTCGGCATCGACAATGGCCCCGGCGCGGCTCGCCGGATCCAGCGGGTTACCGGGCAGCCACTGGCGAGCCTTGGCCTGCAGGCGCTCGATGAACTCATCGTGGATGGCACGCTGCACGTACAGCCGCGAGTTGGCCGAACACACCTCGCCCTGGTTGAAGAAAATGCCGAAGGCGGCCTTTTCCGCAGCCAGGTCCAGGTCCTGGCAGTTGTCGAACACCAGGTTTGGGCTCTTGCCGCCGCACTCCAGCCACACCTGCTTGAGGTTGGACTGCGCCGAGTACTGCATGAAGTACTTGCCCACCTGGGTGGAGCCGGTGAAGACCAGGCAGTCCACATCCGGGTGCAGGCCCAGCGCCTGCCCGGCCTGCTCGCCCAGGCCCGGCACCACGTTCAGTACGCCTTCCGGCAACCCTGCTTCCAGCGCCAGTTGGGCCAGGCGCAGGGCCGAAAACGGTGATTGCTCGGCGGGCTTGAGTACCACACTGTTACCGGCAGCCAGCGCCGGGGCCAGCTTCCAGGCGGCCATGTCGAGGGGAAAATTCCACGGCACCACAGCCGCGACCACACCCAGTGCTTCGCGGGTGATGGTGGCCAGCGCCGTGGGCGCCGTGGGCGCCACCTGGTCGTACAGCTTGTCCAGCGCTTCACCGTACCAGCCGAACACATGTGCCGAGCCCGGCACGTCTATGTTGTAGGCGTCCATCACCGGCTTGCCCATGTTCAGCGAGTCCAGCAACGCCAGTTCTTCACGATGGGCCATGATCAGCTCGGCCAGGCGCAGCAGCACTTTCTTGCGCTCGCCCGGCGCCATGCGCGGCCAGGGGCCTTGCTCGAAGGCTCGACGGGCGCTGGCGACGGCCAGGTCGACCTCGGCATGGCCGCAGGCGGCAACCTGTGCCATTACGTTGTTGGTGGCGGGGTTGATGGCTGCGAAGGTAGCGCCATCCCGTGCGTTGACGGGTTTGCCACTGATCAGCGCTTTGGATGGCAGGTACAGGTCCGAGGCGCGTTGTTGCCAGAATTCGAGGGTGTACATTTGTACTCCAGGCGACCGCGGTGGCGATCATTTTTTGCGGAAGTGACAGGTACCACACAGTCCGCAAGCGCGCCGCGCCTCCTCTGTGGGAGCGGGCGTGCCCGCGATTCAGGCGACACGGAGGATGGCACCGGCTTCGCCGGTGTTCGCGGGCATGCCCGCTCCCACAGGGGAAACCGGTTGCCCTTGGCAACGGCTTAGAGCTTGCCGACCAGCCGCGCCGTGCGGTCTACGGCTATCCGGGTCTTCTCCACCAGCTCATCCAGCTCGCTGTGGTTGGCGATCAAGGCCGGGGCCATGATCATCCGGCCCAGAGTCGAGCGAATGATCACCCCTTCCTCGAAACCAAAGGTGCGGCACTGCCAGGCCAGGTCGTTCTCGTTGGCAAAGCGCTTGCGCGTCGGCTTGTGCTCGGCGAACTGCAGCGCCGCCACCAGTCCGGCCCCTTGCACCTGGCCGATCAATGGGTGGTCGGCAAACACTTCCCGCAGAATGCGCTGCAGGTACGGCCCCGTGTCGTCCTTCACCTGGCGCACGATGCCTTCGTCACGCAGCGCCTTCAGGTTGGCGATGGCCACTGCCGCCGCCACCGGGTGGCCGGAATAGGTCAGGCCGTGGGCAAATACCCCGCCGCGTTCCACCAACGCCTCGGCAATGCGCTTGCCAAGCACCAGGCCACCCATGGGCACATAGCCACTGGTCAGGCCCTTGGCAATCGACAGGGTGTCGGGCTCGAAGCCGAAGTATTCATGGGCGAACCATTCGCCGGTGCGGCCAAAGCCACCGATCACCTCATCGGCGCACAACAGCACGTCGTACTGGCGGCAGATACGCTGGATTTCCGGCCAGTAGCTTTCCGGCGGGAAGATCATGCCGCCTGCCCCCTGGAAGGGTTCGGCAATGAAGCCGGCAACGTTTTCGGCACCCAGTTCGAGGATCTTTTCCTCCAGCTGCAGGGCGCAGCGGCGGCCGAACTCGGCCGGGGTCAGTTCACCGCCCTCGGCGTACCAGTAGGGTTCGTCGATGTGTGCCACATCCGGAATCAACCCGCCCATGTCGTGCATGAACTTCATCCCGCCCAGCGCCGTGGCCGCCAGGGTCGAGCCGTGGTAGCCGTTCCAGCGGCCGATCATGACCTTCTTGCCTGGCTGGCCAACCACCTGCCAGTAGCGGCGCACGGTGCGGATCAGTACCTCGTTGGCCTCGGAGCCCGAGTTGGTGTAGATCGCGTGGCTGTAGTGCCCCGGCAGCAGGCTGAACAGCAACTCGGACAGTTCGATCACCGCCGGGTGGGTGGTGTGGAAGAACATGTTGTAGTAGGCCAGCTGATCCATCTGCGTAGCCGCGGCGGCCGTCAGGTCACGACGGCCATAACCGAGCTGGGTGCACCACAGGCCAGACATGCCGTCCAGGTAGCGCTTGCCCTCGCTGTCCCACAGGTGCAGGCGTTCGCCCCCGACGATCACCCGCGGCCCTTCGGCGTTCAGCGCCTTCTGGTCGAGGAAGGCATGAATGTGGTGGGCGGCATCGGCTGCCTGGTAGTCACGGGTCTGGCGTTGCGGGGCGAAAGGCGCGTTCATTGTTGGTTTTCCTTTGCGGTGGGGTTGCAGGGCAGCTGGCGTTCAGCGCAGCTTGCCCATGTAGCTTTCCAGCGGGTCCTTGCCCAGCACGCCCTGGGCATTGGCCAGTGCATCGATGAACAGGGAGAACAGTTCGGACTGGGTGCCGATGTCGAGCTTGGCGTAGACGTTCTTGCGGTGCGACTTGATGGTGTCTTCCGACACCCCCAGCCGCTCGGCCAGCGACTTGGTCGAGTGGCCACGCAGGATCAACTGGGCGATACGGCATTCACGCTCGGTCAGCAGCGAGCTGCCAAAATTGTTCAGCGCGGCATGGATACGTTGCTCGAGGATGTTCTCGAAGCGCCCTGCGCGGCTGTCCAGCCCGGCAAAATGCTTGCCGAGTACCGCCAGTACCCAAGGCGTGATGAGCCCGAACAGCGTGCGGCTTTGCCCATCCAGCTTGTCGGTGAAAGCCAGCGACACCGCCAGGCTTTGCCCGGGCGCCACCTGCAGGATGTAATTGAGTTCATCCTCCAGGTGCGAGTGGCGGTAGAACGATTGGTAGTATTCGCTGACCTCGAAGTGATCGGGTGCCACTTCGAACAGGCCGTAGCAGCCGGATTCGACCTGTTCCACGCAAGCACCGTAGAACGGGTCGAGCAGGTAGAAGCCCGACAGGTAGCGGCTGACATTGCCCTCGGGTTGCCAGGGCGCCTTGTCATCCTGCTCGAACAGCGCACAGGGCATGCCGTCGTGCGGGTACAGGTAAACCGTGGTCGCCTGGATCGGCCGTATCACACCCAGTGCAGCAAACAGGCTGGCGGCAAAGCCCGGCCGGCCGATAGCCTCGGTGACCTTGGCCTGGTGCTCGAACCATTGAGCTGAAAGCAATTGATTGGTCACTGTAAGCCTGCCGTTTCTTCTCAGTGGCACCGCCGCCAGTGCGGTGCGTCGTTGAGCAGATACTCCCACGGCGCTGCAGGCACCGGAATCACCCTTTGGGGTGAGCCGGGCAAGGGCTGTGTCCGCTCACCCCAAAGGGTGATTCCGGGTGCCTGCAGGGTGTGGGAGCATCAACCCGCCCCAGCGCTGCGAGCTTTCCGCTCGACCTCCTTGCACTACACCTGACGGTCGCGAGCCTGCTCGCCTGCCGCGGTGTCCTGCATCCCTTTTCAGGAGTTAGCAATGCATACAACAACAAGTACAGCCCATAGCCCCGCCCCGCATGCAACCTCGCAACCCGGCACCAGCACCGGCCGCTTCCGCAAGTCCATGAGCATGACCGCCCTGGTGCTGTTTGGCCTGGCCTACATGGTGCCCCTGGCCGTATTCACCACCTACGGGCTGGTCACCCAGATGACCAAAGGGCACCTGCCCACCGCCTACCTGCTCACGCTCGCCGCCATGCTGCTGACCGCCTACAGTTACGGCCGCATGGTCCAGGCCCACCCCTACTCCGGCTCGGTCTACACCTACACGCGCAAGGCCTTCGGCAGCCATATCGGCTTCATCACCGGTTGGACACTGCTGCTCGACTACATCTTTCTGCCGCTGCTCAGCTACCTGCTGATCGGCATCTACATGTCGGAATACTTCCCGACCATCCATGCCTGGGTGTGGGTAGCGGGTTCCATTGCCCTGGTCACCTTCCTCAACCTGATCGGCATCGAGTCGATCACTCGGGTCAACTGGATCCTGGTGGTGGTGCAACTGGTGTTCATCATCGTCTTCGTCGCTTTGTCCATTCTCAAGCTCAGCGGACAGGCGGAGCCGGTGTCGCTGCTGGCCCCCTTGCACCACGAAGGCTTCAGTGTGCCGTTGATCATGACCGGCGCCGCCGTGCTGTGCCTGTCGTTCCTCGGCTTCGATGCGGTGTCGACCATGGCTGAGGAAACCAGTAACCCGACCTACCGCATTCCCGTGGCGATTCTGGCGGTGTCGTTGATCGGCGGCCTGCTGTTTCTGGTGGTGTCTTATTGCGCACAGATGGTATTCCCCGACTGGGGCAGCTTCGCCGACCCGGATTCGGCGTCGGTCGACGTGATGCGCCGGGTGGGCGGCGAGCTGCTGGTAACCGCCTTCACCGCTACCTACGTGGCGGGCTGCTTCGCCTCGGCTATGGTGTCCCAGGCCAGCGTGTCGCGCGTACTGTTCGCCATGGGCCGCGACGGCGCCTTGCCGCGGGCATTCGGCCAGCTGGTGACGAAAAAGCGCGTGCCGGCCACTGCCATCCTGGTGGTCAGCCTGCTGTCGCTGATCGCCCTGGTGATCACCCTGGATACCGTGGCGAACATGATCAGCTTTGGCGCACTGTTCGCCTTTTCGGCGGTGAACCTGGCGGTGGTCAAGCACTACCTGGTTGACCAGAAACTACGCGGTTACCGCAACTACCTGCTGTACGGCGCCATTCCCGGCCTGGGCTTTCTCAGCACGCTGTGGCTGTGGAGCAGCCTGACCAGCCTGTCGTTCGCCATCGGCCTGTGCTGGATGGCGTTGGGCCTGTTGGTGCTACTGGGGCTGACCCGGGCGTTGCGCGTGAAGCTGCCAGAGTTGCAGATGGCCGAGTGAGCCCTGACGCCTTGCATGACCGCTCCTGCAGGGCATCGCGAGAACCCGGGTGATAACGGCTCGTTATCACCCGATCCGTATTAATCATTATTCAGCCCCCCGTTCGCCCCCTACAGTCCTGACCAACGATTGTCATTGCCAACGGGAAACGAAATGTCCATCGAACACCGCCTGAACCACATCGCCGGCCAGCTCAGCGGCCACGGTGACGTGCTGCTGCACAGCCTCGACGCCCACACCGGTGAAACACTGCCATACGCCTTCCACCAGGCGACCGGCGACGAGGTGGAGGCCGCCGCGCAGGCCGCCGAGGTGGCTTACCCGAGCTACCGCAGCACCCTCCCCGACCAGCGCGCCGCCTTTCTTGACGCGATCGCCAGCGAACTGGACGCGTTGGGTGATGACTTCATCCAGGATGTGATGCGCGAAACCGCACTGCCTGAAGCACGCATCCGCGGCGAACGCAGCCGCACCAGCAACCAGCTGCGCCTGTTTGCCGAGGTGGTACGGCGTGGCGACTTTTACGCTGCACGCATCGACCGCGCCCTGCCCCAGCGCACCCCGCTGCCGCGCCCGGACCTGCGCCAGTACCGCATCGGCGTGGGCCCGGTGGCCGTGTTCGGCGCCAGCAACTTCCCTCTGGCCTTCTCCACCGCTGGCGGTGACACCGCTTCGGCGCTGGCCGCCGGCTGCCCGGTGGTGTTCAAGGCACACAGCGGACACATGCTCACTGCGGCCCATGTGGCCGCGGCCATCGACCGTGCAGTGACCGGCAGCGGCATGCCGGCAGGCGTTTTCAACATGATCTACGGTGCCGGTGTGGGCGAAGCGCTGGTCAAGCACCCAGCCATCCAGGCAGTCGGCTTTACCGGCTCGCTGCGAGGTGGCCGCGCCCTGTGCGACATGGCCGCAGCGCGCTCGCAGCCGATCCCCGTGTTCGCCGAAATGAGCAGTATCAACCCGGTGATCGTGCTGCCGCAAACTCTGCAGGCTCGCGGTGAACAGGTGGCGACCGAGCTGGCCGCCTCGGTGGTGCTGGGCTGCGGGCAGTTCTGCACCAACCCGGGCCTGGTGGTGGGTATCCGCTCGCCACACTTCGAGCATTTCCTGCAAACGCTTGTGGCACGCATGGCAGACCAAGGCCCGCAGACCATGCTCAACGCTGGCACCCTGCGCAGCTACCAGAATGCTGTGCAGCACCTGCTGGCGCACCCGGATATCCAGCATCTGACCGGCCAACCGCAAACGGGTAACCAGGCTCAGCCGCAGTTGTTCAAGGCCGACGTGAGCCTGCTGCTCAATGGCGACCCGCTGTTGCAGGAAGAAGTGTTCGGCCCTTGCACCGTGGTGGTTGAAGTGGCCGATGCCCAGCAACTGGCCGAAGCATTGCGTCACCTGCAAGGTCAGCTGACTGCCACCCTGATCGCCGAAACTGACGACTTGCGCACCTTTGCCTCATTGGTGCCGTTGCTGGAACGCAAGGCCGGGCGCTTGCTGCTCAATGGCTACCCGACCGGCGTGGAGGTTTCCGATGCCATGGTGCATGGCGGGCCCTACCCGGCCACCTCCGACGCCCGCGGCACTTCGGTCGGCACCTTGGCCATCGACCGCTTCCTGCGCCCGGTGTGCTTCCAGAACTATCCGGACGCACTGCTGCCGGATGCGTTGAAAAACGCCAACCCGCTGGGGATTGCCCGATTGCTGGAGGGTGTGAGCAGCCGCGAGGCGGTGTGATCTTTCATGGCTGCAACCCGTGCCGGCCTCTTCGCGGCTCTAGCCGCCAAGAGGCCGGCACTCGCACTTCGAGCTGTATACAATCAGTAAAAAGCTTGCTTACAATACCGAGCGCCTATGACATCGGTAATCGCCGATGCGTATTGCGCAGGCTTGCACCATGTCATCTACAAATCCTGCAAAAACGCTCCTCGTCAAAAACGCCGCACTGCTGGTCACCATGGACGGCGAACGCCGCGAAATCAAGAACGGCGGCCTGTTCATCGAAGGCAACCTGATCAAGCAAGTCGGCCCCAGCGATACCCTCCCGCAGCACGCCGACGTGATTCTGGACATGGCCGGCAAGGTGGTCATCCCAGGCTTGGTCAATACCCACCACCACATGTACCAGAGCCTCACCCGCGTGGTACCGGCAGCTCAGGATGGCGAGCTGTTCAACTGGTTGACCAACCTGTACCCGATCTGGGCGCGCCTGACCCCCGAGATGATCGCGGTGTCGACCCAGACCGCCATGGCCGAGCTGATCCTGTCCGGCTGCACCACCTCCAGCGATCACCTGTATATCTACCCCAACGGCTGCAAGCTCGACGACAGCATCCACGCCGCTGCCGAGATCGGCATGCGCTTCCACGCCGCGCGCGGCAGCATGAGCGTGGGCCAGAGCCAAGGCGGCCTGCCACCTGACGCGGTGGTGGAAAAGGAAGCCGACATCCTCAAGGAATCGCAACGCCTGATCGAGGACTACCACGATGCCAGCCACGGCTCGATGCGCCGCATCGTGGTCGCGCCATGCTCGCCGTTCTCGGTCAGCCGCGACCTGATGCGCGAAGCTGCCGTGCTGGCGCGCCAGTATGGGGTGTCGCTGCACACCCACCTGGCCGAGAACGTCAACGACATCGCCTACAGCCGCGAGAAGTTCGGCATGACCCCTGCCGAGTACGCCGAAGACCTTGGCTGGGTCGGCCATGATGTATGGCATGCCCACTGCGTGCAGCTCGACCAGCACGGCATCGAGCTGTTCGCCCGCACCGGCACCGGCGTCGCCCACTGTCCATGCTCGAACATGCGGCTGGCCTCAGGCATCGCCCCGGTACGCAAGATGCGCGACCACGGCGTACCGGTAGGCCTGGGGGTCGATGGCTCTGCCTCCAACGACGGCGCCAGCATGATCGGTGAAGTGCGCCAGGCGCTGTTGCTGCAACGGGTGGGCTTCGGCCCTGACGCGATGACCGCACGCGAAGCACTGGAGATTGCCACCCTGGGTGGCGCGAAGGTGCTCAACCGCAATGATATCGGTGCCCTGGCCCCGGGCATGGTCGCCGATTTCGTCGCCTTCGACCTGGGCCATGTGGCGTATGCCGGCGGCCACCATGACCCATTGGCGGCACTGGTGTTCTGCACCCCGACCCAGGTGCATACCAGCGTGATCAACGGCCGCGTCGTGGTGAAAGACGGCCAGCTGGCCACCGTCGACTTGCCGCGCGTACTGGAACGCCACAACCAGCTGGCCCATCAGCTGGTCAGTGGCACTTGAGGCCTGGAATCAGCTCGGCATCGCCGGGTTGAATGAAGGTCATGCGCAGCCCTCTGGGCTGCGCTGCCATGTAGAAAAGCTGCGGGTAGCGCGCACTGCGATGTCATGTCCACTCAAAGGTCCATGACCATCTCATGCCAGGCCATACCGCCGTGGTCCGACGGCGACGGTTTCACGTATCGGTAGCCCAGCTTCTGGTACAGGGCCACATGCTGCTCCTTGCACATCAGGTGAATGGTCTGCTTGCCCGCCGCACGCATGCGTCCGATGAATTCGTTCATCAACACTTTGGCGTAGCCTTTGCCTTGGTGGGCCGGGTCTACAACCACCGACATGATCACCACGTTCGCTGCCGCCGGGTCATGGCCGACCAGCTCTTTGAAGGCCTCGTCGGACATCACGACCTCGTGGGCGCAGCCACTGTTGATGAAACCCACGATCTCGCCGTCACTTTCCAGCACCAGGAAGCCTTGTGGGTATTGCGTGATGCGCGTGCGGATTTTCTCCAGCGTGGCCGCCTCATCCCCTTCATAGGCGCCAATTTCGATGGCGTAGCAACGCTCGGCATCGGCGGGAACGGGGGTGCGGAACTGAAACGCGCTCATGGCAGGTATCCTTGGCAATGGTAAAAGCAGCCGCCATGATAAATGAGCATCGACCTTGCACTCCATCATTGCGAACTCGGTCAGGTCGAGTGTGTGACGCTTGCTGCCTGCCAAGGATGGCAAGCATCATGGGGGCCTTGCTCTATTGCCACGGATACGCCGATGACCGCTGTAACTTTTCCCTTCACCGAACCCAGCCGCTGCAAACGCCTGAAGGCGGCCAGCAGCAGGGATCATGACAGCGTCGATCAACTGGTAATGGCTGCGCGGCCTTTCGAGAACCGCGAGCGATATGGTCGCTTCCTGCAGGTGCAGCACCGTTTTCATGGCAGCCTGCTGACGTTGTATCAGGATGAACAGCTCAACCAGCAACTGCCGGGGTTGGCGGCGCTGTCACGTTTCACGGCGGTCGAGGCAGACCTGCGCGACCTCGGCCTGCCGCTGCCAACGCCCACCCAACCGGTCCGTGTCAGCTCGGCCCAGGCCTTGGGATGGCTGTATTGCAGTGAAGGTTCGAACCTGGGGGCGGCGTTTCTCTACAAGCACACGCAACGTCTTGGGCTGGAGGGTGACAAGGGGGCCCGCCACCTGGCCCCTCACCCGGATGGCCGAGCGCTGCATTGGCGCGAATTTGTTGCCCGACTGGACAGCCTGGTGCTGGGGGAGCAGGAGGAAGCAGAGGTGGTAACGGGGGCGATTGCAGCGTTCGACAGTTATCGGGGGCATCTGCGTGAGGTATTTGCAGGCAGTTGACCAAGCGCAATGGCAGCTTTAGCGAGTGCTGCACATCACCAACCGCCACAGCGATTTTCTACAAGTTGTTGCTGTAGCGAACTTTTTCTTGATTCCCTGTCTATGTGTGAGGCACAGAAAGGTAGCGGAACGCGAGACAAGGTTCGCCCCACACCTGCTGGCCAGATGGCTCATTCGTTATCAGAGGTTGGCTACGCTCATGAAAATACATGTCGCAAGGTTGGTGCTGCTCGGCGTGTTCTCGCTCGCGGCGGTGGGCACGGCATCGGCAACGCAAATGAAAGCCGCCGAACCGGTTTCACCGGCTGTCCAGTCACCGTTAAAGCCAGCCGGCAACCCTTGGTCGAGCGTGACCAGCGTGGCCGTTGAACAGCCGGCCACGCTCCTGGCGCATGATGACGATCGCTGGCACGACCACCGAAGCGACTGGCGCCGCGAACAGTGGCGGCGTGAACAAGCCCGTCGGGACTGGGAACGGCGGCGCGACTGGGAACGGCGCCGTGATTGGGAGCGCCGCCATGAGCGCGCCATGCGCCAGCGTCATCATGACGCGCATCATTACTACCGCCGTTGAAGCCCGTGCGATCGGTGTAGGGGCGGTGTCAGTCGGCCAGCTGGGAAGCCTCGCCCACCGCCTCTGCCTCCATCTTCAAGCGGTCCGCCTTGCAGATGTACTTGGGCTTGCGTGGCGCCAGCTTGGCACTGGCCTTTTTGGCATGCGCCTGCAATAGCTGCTTGATCTTCTTACGACGGTTCATGGTCTACGGGGCCTGTCAGTACGTTTTCGCTGCCGCCATCATACCCCGGCGGCCAGGGGAAAACGCGGTGAACGGCCCAGCTTATGCCTGCTACGGCCATGCAGGTCACAGGATTCAACGCGTTGACGTTATTTTCACAGTCCGCAGATTAGCGTCACGCCCTTTCCGGCCACGCGCACAACCGCTGGCCGCCAAGGTACCACGAGGCATACGTGTCACACACTACATCACCCGCCGCGCACAAGCGCGTGGACTGGGCCGGCCTCGGCTGGCTCTTGCTGTTCTTCTGGTATTTCTCCGGTGTAACCCAAGCGTTGCTGCTGTTCAGCGGGACGACCGGCTTCGCCGGTTTTCGCGATGCACTGTTCCTCAGCAGCCTGTGGCTGGCGCCCGTCCTGTTGCTGCCGCGCTTCACCCGCGCCACCACGGCAATCATCGGTCTGGTGCTATGGGCTGCATCGCTGGTGGGCCTGAGCTACTTCGGCATCTATCGCCAGGAGTTTTCACAAAGCGTCATCTTTGTGATGTTCGAGTCCAACACCGCCGAGGCTGGTGAGTACTTCAGCCAATACTTCAGCGTGGGGCTGGGCCTGGCACTGGTGCTGTACACGCTGGTTGCGGTACTGCTGTGGCGGCGCGTGCGCCCGGTCAGCCTGCCACTGCGCAGCCGCCTGCCGGTGGTCGTGCTATTGCTGGTGGCCAACCTGGTCGTGCCGTTCTACAAGCAGATGGTGACCCAGGAGCGCAACTTCGCCGATGCGCTCGAAAAAGTGCAGCAGCGAATGGAACCGGCCGTACCCTGGCAGTTGCTGGTGGGCTACCGACAGTACCGCCAGCAACTGGACAACATGCAGAAACTGCTGGCCCAGAATGCCGCACTGCCACCGCTGCAAAACCTGCGAGACAGCAGTGGTACTGCGCCACGCACCCTGGTATTGGTGCTCGGCGAGTCGACTACCCGAGAGCACATGCACCTGTATGGCTATGACCGCGACACCACGCCCAACCTCGACGCGCTAGCCGCCAGCGACAAGGGCCTGACCGTGTTCCGCGACGTGGTATCACCGCGCCCGTACACCATCGAAGTGATGCAGCAGATCCTCACGTTCGGCGACGAACAGAACCCGGACCGCTTCCTCACCGACCCGTCGCTGATCAACCTGCTGAAACAGGCAGGCTACAAGACCTTCTGGATCACCAACCAGCAGACCTTGACCAAGCGCAACACCATGCTCACCACCTTCTCGCAGCAAACAGACGCGCCGGTGTACCTGAACAACCAGCGCAACCAGAATGCCCGCCAGTACGATGACGTGGTGCTGGCACCGTTCGAGAAAGCCCTGCAAGACCCTGCGCCCAACAAGTTCATCATCGTGCACCTGCTGGGCACACACATGGACTACCGCTACCGCTACCCGGACGACTATGCGCACTTCAACGACAAGCAAGGTGTGCCAGCCAAGCTGACGGCGGACCAGGTAGAAACCTACAACTTCTATGACAACGCGGTGCGCTATAACGACTATGTGGTGTCGAGCCTGATCAAGCGTTACGCGGCAGGCAACCCCAACGGGTTCCTGATGTACCTGTCCGATCATGGTGAAGACGTGTACAGCTCCGGTGACCACGACCGCTTGGGGCGCAACGAAGGCGCACCGACCCGGCCGATGTACACCATCCCGTTCCTGCTGTGGACCTCGCCTAGCTGGCAGGCCGAGCACCCGCGTGACTTGCAGGCAATGGCCGATCGCCCCTACAGCAGTTCGCACCTGATCCATACCCTGTCAGACCTGGCCGGGTTGAGCTATGACCGCTATGAACCGGCCAAGAGCCTGGTGAGCCCAGCGTTCGTGGTAGCACCACGCTGGATCGGCGACCCGTACCGCAAGGATGGCTTGCGCGAGTTCGACCACCTGCCGCTGGACAAGGCCGACGGGGTACGGGAAACAGCCAGCACCCGGCAGTAATGAGGCCAAGGTTCATGCAGGGCAGCTACCCTGCCGGGCACTCCCCCGCACCGCCTCGGCCAACTTGCGCAGGTTGGCCTGGTGCGCGTTCACCAGGCTGGTGATGCTGTTGTCTGCGGCAGTCTGTACTGACGTACGGCAGGTCAGCTCGGCCTGCCCTTGCTGCTTCAGGCGCCACACGGCCTCCAGCGAGGCGTAGCGCCCTGGTACCGTGTCGAAGCGTTGTACATCCACTCGCAGTGACGCCTTGCCGCCGCCTGCCGGGCCGCCCAACTGGTCCTGCAGGGCGCTGCGGAATTCATCCACCAGGTTGGCGCCCCACCACTCCGTCTCCAGAATGGCCAGGCCGCTCTGCCCTTGCCGCACCACCAACTGTGGGCGGTCGACCTGGGGCGGCACAGCCACCCTGACCACCTGGATGCGCTGGCCGCTGTCACGTATCGGTTCGCTCGGTACCAACGTGTGGTAGTTGTTCGG
The DNA here is from genome assembly GCF_900291005.1 of Pseudomonas sp. Kh14. Taxonomy (NCBI): domain Bacteria; kingdom Pseudomonadati; phylum Pseudomonadota; class Gammaproteobacteria; order Pseudomonadales; family Pseudomonadaceae; genus Pseudomonas; species Pseudomonas sp. Kh14. Next base: position 131,758 of record NZ_OLKJ01000025.1, on the reverse strand, counting down.
CGTACTGCTGCAGCCCCCGAGCCACACCAGCAGGCTGGCCACACATACATTGCGCAGTCGTTGCATCGGCTGTCTCCTCAGGGTTCAAGGTCTGCGGGCCCGGCCGCTTTCGACCGGCCACGAATCAGCGACTCGGGGTGGCGGCCCAGGTAATCGGCAAGGTCACGTAGCGAACGCGACATGCGCTCCAGCTCGTCCAGTGTTTCACCCATTCGCTCGCGCTGCGGCGAATCTTCGGAAATGGCCGAGTTGGCCGTGCGCAGGGTCTTGTGCACCTCGTCCAGCGCCACTTTCACCTCCGGCAGCGTCTGGCCATTGAACTGCTTGAGGCTGGCGCGCAGTTCACGCAGGCTGCCGTCCAGGTTACCGGCGATGCTCTCCAGCGGCAGCTTGGCAATGCGCTCCACCACCCGCTGCAGCTGTTCCTGCAACTGCTCAAGGCTGCCGGGCAGCGTCGGGATCATGATGGGGTTGGCAGCCATGTCGAAGGTCACCTTGGGGGCATCCGGGTAAAAGTCCAGCGAAATGAACATCTGCCCGGTGATCAGGTTGCCGCTACGCGCCTGGGCCCGCAGCCCATGTTCGACAAAGGTGCCAATCAGTTTCCGCGCCCCTTCCATATCGCCCTCGGTGTGCTTGAACACCGCCAGCATCTTGCGGTGCACCGGCCCTAGCCGCTGCGGGTAGATCACCGCATCGACCACTACCGGGAAGGTCTGCCGCGTAGCATCGTAATCGAGCTGGATCGAGGTGACCCGGCCAAACTCCACCCCCTTGAACTCCACGGGCGCGCCCACCGACAGGCCACGCATGGCCTGGTCGAAGCGCAACTGCAGGTACTGCGCCTGGCCATGCGGAGGCGACAGCGCCATGTCGCGGTCGGCGAATAGCTGGAAGCGGGCCTGGTCGGCAGCAGGCTCGGCTTGCGCGGCGAAATCGGGCGAGCCGAAGGCCAGCCCGCCCACCAGAATCGACGACAGCGATTCGGTATCGACTTTCAGGCCATTGGCACCTATCTGCATGTCAATGCCACTGGCATTCCAGAAGCGCGTGTCAGCAGTGACGAACGTGTCGTAGGGCGCCTGCACGAACACGCCAATCTCTACCCCCTTGCCATCGCCCTGGAGGGCAAAGGACACCACCTCGCCCACCGGGATCTTGCGGTAGTAGATTGAAGAGCCGATATCCAGCGAGCCCAGGTCGCTGGCGACAAGAACAAAGCGCTTGCCCTTTTCGTCATAGGTGATCGGGGGTGGCAGCTCCAGGCCGACAAAGGACTTTTCCGGCACCTTCGACTCGCCGGAATCAGCCCCGATGAAGCTGCCCGAAAGCAACGTGTCCACCCCGGAAACCCCGCCCACGCCGATGCGCGGTCGCACCACCCAGAAGCGCGCCCCCCGGGTAGCAAATGAACGGGCATCGTTGGAGAGCTGAACCTTGGCCACCACGCTCTTCTTGTCGTCGGCCAAGTCCACCGTGGTCACTTCGCCAATCACCACACTGCGGTATTTTACCTGGGTCTTGTGCGCCACCAGTCCCTCCCCGCTGTGGAAAGAAATGGTAATCACCGGCCCTTGCTGCATCCAGTTGCGCACCACCAGCGAAGCGCCGATGAGGATCGCCAGGATCGGCACGATCCATACCAGCGACACACTCCAACGTCGGGTGCGCACTTCAACCTGCCCAGGGCCCTCGCGCTTGTCAGTCTGTTGCCCCATCAATGCGACCTCCCCTCGTTGGCATGGCTATCCCAGATCAGGCGTGGATCAAAGCTCATCGCAGAGAACATGGTCAGCACTACCACCATGCCAAAAAACAGAATGCCCACGCGCGGCTCGATGGTGCCCAGCCCGCGCAGTTGCACAAGCGCAGCCACCAGCGCCACTACCATCACATCGAGCATGGACCAATAGCCGATCAGCTCGACGAAGCGGTACAACTGCGTACGCTGCCGGCAGGCCCAGGAAGAACCACGCTGGGCAGTGAACAGCAGCAGGCCAAGGGACAAGAACTTGATGGCGGGCACACCCACGCTGGCAATGAAAATGATCAGCGCGATGTCCCAGGCCCCGGCTTCCCAGAACTCCAGCACGCCACCGCCAATGGTGCTTTCTGTACCACTGCCGAGCATTTCGGTGTGCATCACCGGCAGCAGGTTGGCGGGGATGTAGAAAATCAGGGCTGCCAGCAGAAACGCCCAGCCACGGCTGATGGAATTGGCCTTGCGTCGGTGAATGACGGCGCCGCAACGGTTGCAGGTGTGCGCGCCACTGCGCGTGTCGCATGCCTGGCCACAGCCATGGCACAGACACAAGCCAAGGTCGTGCGCATTGACCGGGACAGTCATACCTGTTCCCACAAGTCGCGGATGTCCTTGCCGGCAATGTGGATGATCAACATGCTCAGTGCGGCCAGGGCCAGCAGGCCGATACCGGGGATCACATCGAGCAGCCCCGCCAGCTTGATCACCGCCACCATCGCCCCCAGCAGACACACCTCCAGCATGCTCCAGGGCCGCAGGCTTTCCAGGCCACGCATGCACAGGGCAAAGCCGGGGGCACGCTGGCCGGCGAGGGCAAAGCCCAACACCCAGCACAACAGGGCAATTTGCAGCAGCGGCGCAAAAATGATCGACAGCGCCATGACCAGGGCGATGAAAGTGATACTGCCGTGACTGAGGATCTGCACGGCGTCCCACAATGTGGCCGAGTGGGTCAGCCCCTGCATGCCGATGGTCATCACCGGGTAATAGTTGGCGAACACCAGCAGGACACCGCCAGTCACACTCAGTGCCAGCCGCTGCTCGATGGTCAGTGACCTGTGCCGGTACAGCACGCCGCCACAGCGCTGGCAAAGGGCACGTTGATGTTTGAGCAACGGTGCACGGTGGTACACCGTGTCGCAATACTCGCAGATGATCAGATCTTGCGGCTGGCTCATGGTTTGCCCGCAGGTAGCCTTGGATCAGGCCAAGAGGCTAATCGGAACAGCGTCTGATATCCGGTGTAGACCATCTGGGCAAAACTTCCATCACGACCTCAAAGGCGAACTATCCTGTGAGGCGGGCTTTCCGCCCGGTGGAGGTGTGCCATGCGTACGTTCACGTGGAGTTACCTGTTGATGCTGCTTTGCGCAGCATCGGCCGCCCAGGCGCAGTCGGTGGTGCCGCTCAAGGGCCAGAGCAGCCAGCAGATGCAACTGGATATCAACGATTGCAATACCGTCGCCACCAATGCCGCAAACGGCACAGCGACGTCCAGCGACCCCCATGTCGGTGGCCGGGTTCGCGGTGCAGCTGCGGGTGCCGCCGCCGGTGCTGTAGGTGCGCAGGTGCGCGGCAACCAGCATGACGAGTTGTATGACCGGGTGGGTGACGATGCCAAGCAGCAATACCGGCAGAACCGTGCTGGCGAAGTGGCCGCCGCCGGGGCCGCGGTCGGTGGCATGCGCCAGCGTCAGGACCGGCGCCAGGACCGGCGCGGCCAGGACGAGGCCAAAACCCAGGCCCATGCCAGTGCCTACAGCGGTTGCCTGCAAGGGCGCGGCTACCAGGTCAACCCCTGAGCAATCGCCACGCCATGCGCCTCCTGCCGGGGTGGCATGGCGTGCTCAGTTCAGGAACTTCGCCAGCTCTTCCCGACAAAACTCCACGAACAACTGCGCCGGTTTGGTCAGCTGGACTCGCTTCAACCACGCCGCAGCCAGCCCCGACAGCGCCACCGGCTCGGCAATGTCGAGCATTGCCAGGCGCTGGCCGTCATAGGTGTATTCCGAATGCGGACGGGTTACCAGCAACGAAAAACCGAAACCCTGACCGACCATGCCGCGCACCATCTCGATCGACGGCGAACTGAAGACGATGTTCGGTGCCAGGCCCATCTCGTTGAACAAGCTGACGAAGTAGGTACGGCTAGGGGCCACGTCCAGCAGGATCATCGGCTCGGGGCACAGGTCGCGCAGCGAGACCTGGGCCTGGCTGGCAAAGCGGTGGTTCTCGGGTAGCAGCACATAGGGCTTCTGCGGCGGCATCAGCGGCTCGGCCTCGATGGTGCCATCCAGGTCGTGGTCATAGAGAAATGCCAGGTCGAATGTTCCAGCGGTCAGGCCCTGGATCAGGTCCTGCTGTTCACCGTCGCGCAGGCGAATGTCCACACCCGGGTAACGCTGGCGAAAGCCGGCGATCAGGCGCGGCAGGTACAGTGGCGCCACGGTTTCGAAACAGCCAATGTCGATTTGCCCGGCGACGGTATCGTTGTCGGCCAGGGCGTTCTGTTCGAACTCATGGGCCATCTGCAGCAGCGACTTGGTCTTGGCGTAGAAGCGTTTGCCGCTGGGCGTCAATGACACACCCTGGGCGTGGTGGCGGATGAACAGCTGCACACCGAAACTTTCCTCCAGGCTCTTGATGGCCGTGGAGATGGACGGCTGGGCGATGTACAGCTGGCGTGACGCTTCGGCCACACTGCCCGCTTCCACGGTGGTGACGAAGTACTTCAGTTGTCGCAAGGTATAGGCAGCCACAGGGTACCTCTCTGAAGCGGGTCTTGGCAGGCTGGGATCATGCCTCACACTTTACCCTTGGCTGCCGCTCTGCGGGCGCTGAGCGCTGAAGGATTTACCTATGCCTTGAACAGGTTTTTTGTAGGGTCTGCCAGTACCTCAGCTCACAGGCCATTGCGCAAACCGGAGCCGCACCACGCTTGCGCCTGGAACGGGGCCCCGTGGCACAGCAACCACTGGTCAAAAACGCCCGAACGTCTTTACTGATAGTCATCGGCCCCAGGTAAACGGTGTGTGCTTATGAAGATCGTGGTCACCAGCATCCTCGTCGACGACCAGGCCAAGGCCCTGGCTTTCTACCACTACGTACTCGGTTTCGAGCCCAGGCACGACATCCCCATGGGCCGGCACCGCTGGTTGACCCTGACTTCGCCCAACGACCCCAATGGCGTCGAACTGCTGCTGGAACCCGACGCGCACCCGGCGGCCAAGGTGTACAAGGCCGCGCTCAAGCAGGATGGCATCCCCGCCACCTCGTTCGGCGTGCGTGACATCCAGGCCGAATACACCCGGCTATGTGCAGCCGGTGTGCAGTTCATCCGGCCACCAACCCCAATGGGGCCGGTTACCGTGGCGGTGTTCGATGACACGTGCGGCAACCTGATCCAGATTGCCCAGAAGCACTAGCCGGTTGCCCTTTCCCCAATGCGCACCCACAAGGAAAACAGATGCGCCACGAATTCAGCGAAGTGCTCAACGACCTGGTCGACTACTTTCTGCTTGGCGATATCCAGTTGCTCGAACGCTACAAGCAAGACCAGCAACTGCCCGACGACCTGGCCCATGCGTTCACCCACGGCGACAGCGGCGACCAGGCTGTGCGCGAAGGCATCGTGCTGCCGCTGGCCGGTGTCGACAACCTGCCCTACCGCATCCTCTTCACCCTCGATAACCACACACCGGCCCTGCGCGAGGCCGGCAGCCGCCTGAAGCACCGGCGCAATGGCTATGTACTGCGGATCGAGCACGGTGCGCTGATGCTGTACACCTGGCGCATCCTGCAGCACTTCACGCCCAAGACCCTGGGTGACCTGATGGCGCGTTACCAGCTGCCAGGGCGGCCGATCATCGAGCTGGACAATGGCTGGTACGACGTGGAGGTGCTGGCGGGGGCGCTGGTGCGCGACGGGTTGTACGAGCCAGCGTTCGAGTTCGTGCTGAAGAAGCGCTGGAGCCGGGGTGAGGCGACAGCTGTGGATACCGGGTATGCATTCGGGCTTCGTGGCTACTTCGACTGATTGATCGCCTGTGCCGGCCTCTTCGCGGGCAAGCCCGCTCCTACACAGCGTTCGAGGCCTGTGCTGGCCCTTTCGCGGGTGAACCCGCTCCTACAGCAGTACCTGTAGGAGCGGGCTTGCCCGCGAAAGGGCCAGCACAGGCAAACTCGACCTTCAGGTGTGATTGATATCCCGATCCTTGGTCTCCGGCAGGAAGAAGATCCCCAGCACCGCCGTCATCACGGCAATCACGATCGGATACCACAAGCCGTAATAGATATCCCCGGTCGCTGCCACCATGGCAAACGCCACGGTCGGCAGGAAGCCGCCGAACCAGCCATTCCCGATGTGATAAGGCAGCGACATCGAGGTGTAGCGGATGCGCGCCGGGAACAGCTCCACCAGCCAGGCGGCAATCGGCCCGTAGACCATGGTCACGTAGATCACCAGAATGGTCAGCAGCAACAGCACCATCGGGTAGTGGATTTTCGCCGGGTCGGCCTTTTCCGGGTAGCCCGCCTCTTTCAATGCACCACTCAGGGTTGCGGTAAACGCTTCGCTTTGCACTTTGAAGTCCGCCGCGGTCAGGCTGCTGCCATCAAAGCTCGGCAATACCCGTTCGCCAATGCGGATCTGTGCCACGCTGCCGGGCTCCGCCGCTTCATTGGTATACGGGATGGCGCGCTTGGCCAGCAGGCTCTTGGCAATGTCGCAGGAGCTGGTGAATTTGGCCTTGCCCACCGGGTCGAACTGGAATGCACATTGGCCCGGGTCGGCCACCACCACCACCGGGTTCTGCTCTTGGGCAACGAATACATCCGGGTTGCCGTACTCGGTCAGTGCCTTGAAGATCGGGAAGTAAGTCAGCGCGGCGATGATGCAGCCGGCCATGATGATCTTCTTGCGGCCAATCCGGTCGGACAGGCTGCCGAAGAAAATGAAGAATGGTGTGCCGATCAACAGTGAACCGGCAATCAGCAGGTTGGCGGTCTGCGGCTCGATCTTGAGCGTCTGCAACAGGAAGAACAACGCGTAGAACTGTCCGGTATACCACACCACGGCCTGGCCGGCGGTGCCGCCGAGCAGCGACATGATCACCACCTTGAGGTTGTCCCAGCGGGCGAACGATTCGGTCAGTGGCGCCTTGGATGCCTTGCCCTCGGCCTTCATCTTCATGAACACCGGCGACTCGTTCAGCTGCAGGCGGATGTACACCGAAATCGCCAGCAGCAGAATCGACAGCAGGAACGGTATCCGCCAGCCCCAGGCCTCGAACGCTTCCGTCCCCATGGCCGTGCGACAGGCCATGATCACCAGCAGCGACAGGAACAACCCCAGGGTGGCGGTCGTCTGGATCCAGGCAGTGAAAAAGCCGCGTCGGCCCTTGGGCGCATGCTCGGCCACGTAGGTGGCCGCGCCGCCGTACTCACCGCCCAGCGCCAGCCCCTGCAGCAAGCGCAGGGTGATCAGGATGATCGGCGCGGCCACGCCGATCGTGGCGTAGCCCGGTAGCAGGCCCACCACTGCGGTGGACAGGCCCATGATGACAATGGTGATGAGGAAGGTGTACTTGCGCCCGATCATGTCGCCCAGACGGCCGAACACGATGGCGCCGAACGGTCGGACGGCAAAGCCGGCGGCAAAGGCCAGCAAGGCAAAGATGAACGAGGTGGTTTCATTGACGCCAGCAAAGAAGTGCCTGGCGATAATCGCGGCGAGTGAGCCGTACAGGTAGAAGTCGTACCACTCGAATACCGTGCCCAGGGACGAGGCGAAGATGACCTTGCGCTCCTCCTTGGTGATACCGCGTTGGGGCGCGCTGCTGCCCGTGGATGCACTGTCGAGAACCGCCATGGGTTGCCTCCGTCATGTTGTCATGCAGGCCGGAGCACCTCACACTCACTTCACCGTCGCACCCAGGCCCTGGCGCTTGCTTTGGTTGCGCGAAGCACGACGAGGCGGGCCGCCTCGGATCGCAGCAAGGTTTATGAAGCATAATTGGGATTGGCTGGATATCCACCCGCCTGGCCCTGCACGAGAGGGCGGCCTGGACAACACCCAGCTCCGGGGTGCTGGGCGATAGCGGGCTGACTGACGATTTTGTTGGGTGTTTCACCCACCAGGCACTACCGGCCCCTTCAACTCGACCTGATTACCATCCGGGTCGTAGCAGTACAGCGAAAGCCCCTCGCCTTCGGCACCATACCGCTTCTCTGCAGGCTCCACCTTTACCCCGGCGGCTTCCAGATAGGCCGTCAACGCGGCCTCGTCGAACGGCTCGATGCGCAGGCAGAAATGGTGCAGGTTGCGCCCTTCCACGCCCGGGGCAGCTCCGCCTGGCTGCCCCAGCGGGCCATCCAGGGTCACCAGGTCGATCATCGCCGTGCCCGTGGCCAGGTGCACCATGCCCAAGTCTTCGCGCACGCGGCTGACGGTGCAGCCGAGCAGCTCGGTGTAAAAGGCAACACTGCGCGGCAGGTCGCTGACCCGCAACACAAGGTGATCGATGTGCTTGATGGTGAAAGGCCGCATGCCGGGCTCCCTGTGGCGTGTTTGCGAATACGTTCGCCACCATAGCCCAGGTTCACCCGGCGTGACCAGAATCAGCTACTCGTTCACCAAGCGTTGCAGTACGCCACCTTCATGGCGCGTCAGGATACGCAGCAGCTGGTCGACCAGCGCCCGGTCCGGCGCATCCAGGTGGAAGTGGTGCCCGCCTGGGTGCCAGGAGACTTTCGCCTGGCTGGGCAAGGCGGCCTGACGCCGGGTAAAGGCCTCGCCGGTGAAGGCCCCCTGGCGGCCGAACAGCAGGTACAACGGGCAGCGGATCTGGCTGAGCAGGTCGCAGGCTTCGCGCTCGGTCAGGGGCATGGGTTCGGGCAATACCAGCCGCGGGTCGTGGCGCCAGCAATAGCCATCGTCCAGCTGTAGCAGGTCGCGCAGCGCCAGCAGCCGAGCGGCACCTTCCGACAGTTCGGTGTCCAGCCGCTCGCGGCGTTGCGCAAGGGCGGTGTCCAGGTCGTCGAAGCGACCAACATCCGGCTCGGCAAAACCCGGCAACTGGCTACGCTGTACCATGCGCTTGAGCCGGTAGGCCCGCGCCAGGTGCTGCACGCGGTCATCCTCGGCCACCGTGAACGGTGCCCCCATTCCGTCGAGGAAGGTCATGCTGGCAATGCCACTGGTCATGGCCGCCAGCAGCGACGCTATACCGGTACCCATCCCATGGGCCAGCACATGAAATTGCGCCAGGCCCAGGCTGTCGGTCACCGCCAGCATGTCTTCGGCATGCTCCCACAGGTAATAGCCGCTGTCGTGGCGACGATGCCCAGAACGGCCATGGCCAATCAGGTCGGGGGCCACCACGAAGCAGCCGTCCAGCATCGGTGCCAGGCGCTCGAACGAGGCAGCGTTATCCAGCCAGCCATGCAAGGCCAATATGGGAATACCGTCTTCTGCCCCCCAGGTGCGAACCGCTATTTCAACGCCATCGAGGTCTAGCAGGTGGTCTTTCGGACTGCACAGCGAACGCATTGCAATTCTCCTTGGCTGAAGCCTGCACCATGACCTGCCTCACCCTCTCGCAGATCCTCCCTCGCTGCCAGCCCCCCACCGACCCGCGCATGCGCAGGACCGACCGCGGCCAACAACTATCTACCGCACCCCGTCGCCTTGATCAGCGTGGACTATCTCCCCCCACAAAAGAGATGGTGACCATGACAACCCCGACACCGTTGCATCAAAGCCAGATAACCCGATCGTTACCGAAATGGAGCAAGGCGCTCCAACCCTCGCATACACGCAAAGTGGTGCAGAGCCTGTACAAGGAGTATCTCGATGAAGATGGCAGCCCTTACGCGTGGTATGCCACTGCCGATGAGCCAATGCGTGAGCAGCTGCACAACGCGTTGCAAACCCGTAACAAACGTCTGGCGCAAGTCAAAAAGGCGCTGGGCGAGTTCAAGGACATCATCGCGTTCTGCGGCCCGCTGTTGACCGAGCGGTTGAAGCTGAATGTGCCTGTAGACAGGGCGCAGTATGTGTTCCAGCCCTTTGAGTCAGAGGCCAACATCTGGGTCGGCGTTCCCGATGTGGAAACGCCTTTGGTCCCGGACGTGGAAGCGGATGTGCTGGCTACTCGCCCGGTCGGCCAACCGCAAACACGCAGCTTGCTGGAGGCTGCCCTGCACAACTTCGAGGGGCTGGACGAAGTCGGCCCCTACAGCAGGCTCACCAACGCCCCAGGCAGCGACACGCCCCTGGCAGGCCTGACGATGGCGGACTTCGTCGGGCATTGTCGGGCGCTGGACCTTGGCAAACGTTATCAAGACCATCTGCTTGCAACCCATGAAGGCGCCAATCGCGCTGAAATCCAGCGCCTGTCGATTGCAGCGAACCGTGAGGCCTTGAGGGTCCAGGCATTGATCGCCAAGCTCAAAGGCCTGCTGAGCGAGGCCGGGCTCGATGCGCTTGGGCAACTGTGCGACGGCAAGCCTCACCCCACCTATGAAAACGAGGCGTTGCATTGCTGGCACTTCAACTTGTTCGATATCCCCGTCCACGAAATACTGTTCATCGGGCCAGACAACCCTTACCGCACGAACCCCTGCATTGTGTATGTCCCTGGCGACAGCGAGCACCCGGTAAGGGAGTTCGCTTCTCGTCAGGAAGCGGGCAAGCACCTGCGCAGCCGGTTACTGCAAAGCGAGTTTCGCCGAACCTTGGTGCATTTCGCCTACAAGGACCGGCAAAAAGAACTTGCCGTAAAGCTGCAAATCGCGCTGTTCGAAGAGGATGAAGCGGGCATACGCAAACCCCGAATCATGCCAGTGATCCCTTTCACGCTCTCGCCGATCCGAACCGACCCTTGGACGAACTTGTACAACGCACACCTTGCGCGCATGAAGGCCGACGCAAAAACCATTGCAGTCCCTACAGCCGAAGTCGACGCCAACGCCCGCAACGAGCGTCTAAAGTACTGGTTCGACCTGGGGATGAACGTGCTGAATGTCGCCGCGTTCTTCGTGCCGGGGTTGAACACGGTCATGCTAGGCGTTTTTGCTTACGACCTGATGAGCTCTGTTTTCACCGGGTTCGAAGCCTGGGAAGAAGGTGATACCCGGCAGGCACTGGCGCAGCTGGAATCATTGGCCATCAACGCGGGCGTGATTGCCGGCTTTGCAGTGGGCACCAGGATCGTCCAGGCGTCTGGCTTTGTCGATGCACTGAAAAGTGTATGGCATGAAGACAAGGAAGTGCTTTGGCACCCTGACATGAAAACCTATGCGAGCACGGCGGCTATTCCTGAGGGGGCTCAACCCGATTTGCTCGGCCATGTGCACGTCGACGGAAAGACCTACCTGAAGCTGGATGGGACCCTGTACGAGGTGTTTCAGGGCGCTGATCAGCAATGGCGCGTGCGCCACCCCGAGGATGCGCAGGCCTATGCCCCACGCTTGCTGCATCATGGTAACGCCCGCTGGCAACTGGCCCATGAGCAGCCTCTGGAATGGGACCGTGAACAGCTCGCGCGCCGCCTCGGCAGCCATAGCGCAGGCCTGGACGACAGCGAACTGGACCATGCCATGCGCACTACCGGTACCGATCCAGACGTGCTGCGCCGTGCCCAGGCAGCGGGCCTGCGTCCACCCGCTTTGTTGCTCGACACGCTGCAGCGGCTGCAGCTGGACAATCAGACACAACAGATCATCAACTGCGTACGCCATGGGTTGCCGCTGGCTGCGTACAAGAACTTTGCCTTGCCTGAGTTGCTGCGCCTGCCGGGGTGGCCCGAGGGACGCGTGCTGAAGGTTTACCAAGGGCCAGAACCCTGGGGCGAATCGGTGCGCTACGGCCCCCCTCACACGCTGGGCCAGACAGAAATCGAAATTACCCGTACCGACCTGGACAATGGCCAGTTGAGCCAGACCGTGCTGGATCAGATGGATGAAGAAGCCATTGAGCAGTTGCTCGGTGATACACCCACTGAGCACCGATCGTCCGCACTGAACAACAAGCTCGCGCAACACCTGGAACAGCATCGCGAGGCGCTGTTCGAGAGCCTGCAACAAAGACGCCGTCCCACACACACACCCACTGCACAAACCCTCGCCCGGCAGTTTCCCGGGCTGCCGGACAGCGCGCTTGAAGAATTGCTTGCCAACCTCAGCAACGCCGAACGGGAACGCCTGACCAACGGCCGGGTGCCGCTTCGCGTTGCCGAGGAAGCACGCCTTCTGCAAGCTCGAGCGCGGCTTGATCGTGCCCTCCTCGGCCTGTTCAGGCCCAGCCTGGCCAACGACGACAGTCTACGCATCAAGCAGGCGCTGCAAGCCGCGCACCCGCAGGCTGACCCGGCCCGGTTACTGCAACTCGCCCTTGGTGATCGCCAGCACTGCGCCTCACTGCTCGGCCAGCAACCCATCAACCCCAGGTTCCGCTCCCCTTTGCGATTGGCCAACGGCCAGCTGGGCTATCCCCTGAGCGGCCGTGGCCTGCAGGGACGAGCCTTGCCGGCTGCACGTCGACTCCGGGCGCTCTACCCCGAACTCAGCAGCGAGCAAATCAGTGGGCTACAAGCCGAACTGGCTCGAGGAGGCGACCTGGGTAGCGCGATCAACCAGCTGGAGGTCGAGCAGCGTACCCTCAACCGAGATCTCAACCGCTGGGTAAGCACCGCCCGCACCCTTGAAGAGCGCTTTGATCGCCAGCAATGCACCGAGCGACTGATGAATGCTTCCCGCCGTGAAGGCGGCGCGCAAGCCGAAACACTGGTACTGGACCGTATGCAGCTCGAAGCGCTACCCGCTTTCACTGCACGCATGCCGCATATCCGCAATCTCAGGCTCGAGGGGTTAAAGATGCGGCGCCTGGAGGGCAGCTTCCTGACGAACTTCCCTAACCTGGAAACCCTGGAAATCGTCGGCAACCCGGACATCGATGCCGAAACATTGTTCGAGGCGCTCAGGTCGGCACCGCGGCTACGCGAGCTGGGCCTGACAGACAATGGCCTGACCACCCTTTCACCCACCGCCCAACAGGCCATCGGAGCAATGCCCGGCTTGCGACTCCTGTGGCTCAGCCGCAACCGGCTGCAACTCGACACCACCAGTTTGGGCTTCCTGACGCGCTTGCCCCTGGATGCCCTCGGCCTGGCCCACAATCAAATCACCCTCGACGAAAGCCTTGCCGCCCAGTTTCAGGACATGATCCACCCCGTACTACTGCACTTATCAGGCAACCCACTGCAACTGGCACCCGACCTGCGCTTCATGGCCCGTCTTGTCCACCTGGAGCTTGAGCGTTGCGAACTGCAGCAGTGGCCCGACAGCCTGACCGTCCTGATGAGCCAGCCCCAGTACCAACTGCGCTATCTGAACCTTTCGTCCAACCGCATTCGTACCCTGCCAGACTTGCCTGGTGTGCTGCGTACCCCGTTTGCCCGCGATGTCGCCGCGCACTTGCCGGAGCGCCGTTGGCTGTTCAACTACAACACCCTGGAAGCCCAGACACGTGCACGCCTGGGCAGCAGCGGCGTCAACGTCTTCGAACACGCAGAAGACGTGCCACTGTGGCAAGGCGTTTTCCGTGGCGAGGCGAGCAATGCCGAGGAGCAGCTGTGGAGCGACCTGTTCGACCAAGGTGAAAACGCAGCGCTGCTGGGCGTACTCGAACGTCTTGCCCAGTCGGCAGAAGCGCAGCGTGATGGCGAGGCCCTGAGGGCGCGCGTCTGGAAGCTGCTGGATGACGCTGCCCACGACACCGTGCTGCGTGAGCGCCTCGCCACCGTGGCCGGCGATTTCCCGCCAACCTGTGGCGACGCAGGTGCTGATGCGTTCAGTGCCTTGGAGATAGAAGTGCTGGCCCACGAAGCGGCAGCCGTCGCCGGTAGTCGACCCGCTGATCTACTGAGCCTGTATGGCAAGTTGTATCGACGCAGCCAGGTCAATCAACTGGCCGATCGCATCAGCTGGAGAAGGTCCTTGCGCAAACAGGCGCTGCTCGACGGGGCCTTCGATGAAAACCTCCCCCCCTACGATGAGCTGGACGACCCCTCAGCCTTTCCAGACAGCGAACTTCAAACGGGGCTGGTGGACGATGTCGAGGTACGTTTGGCCCTGCGCCAGTCGTTGGCCAGCGCGCTGGACTACCCTGAGCCGAGCCGAGGCATGCTGTACCGCAATACGGCCAGAATCAACGACACAATCATCGAAATGGTGAAAGCTGAGGTCCTTTCCCTGGACAGGGATGCCATCGCTCGGGAGCAATGGTTGACCCAGCAGCCGGGCTGGGTCGAGTACTTGAAACGAGAGCATGCGGCACAGTTCAGCCTGATCACCGACTTCTGGCGGCCAGGCCTTGACTACCTCTATTACTGCCTGGATGAAACCGCCGACCCGGTGACATCCCTGGACAGCTCTGTGCGACGAGCCTTGGCCAGGGTCATGCCTGAAAGCCCGGTGGATGCTGAGGGCAAGCTGCGGCGCGTCGTGCTCAACGAGCAGCAGTATCGCCAGGGCGTGGACGCGCTGACTGCCGAGCAGCAGCAGGTTGAAACCGGTCTGCTGATCAGCCTCACCCGCCAGACGCAAACAATCGGCCGCTGAACCCCACTCACTGCCCGCGCAGGTCTTCGAAGAAGGCCTGCTTGCCGTCCACCTGGCTGGACGCCCGTGGGGCCGCTGCGGCGTCACCATTGGCGGCCTCCACGTGCCAATAGCAGTGCTGTACTGCACGGGTCACCGCCACGTAGGCCAAGCGCTGTACTTCTTCCTTCTGTGCCGTATCGAACGGTTGGGCATCACCTGCCTTGCCCAGCCCGGCCTGGCGGTATACCTGGTTCTTGTAGGGTGAGCTGGTCAGGTACTGGCAGTCACCCAGCATGAATACCGCATCGGCCTGCAAACCCTTGGCACTGTGATAGGTCAGCTGGCGCAGCCGGCGCTGTTCGGCCGGTAGCGCCGCCTCGGCGTGCAGCACGCTTTGCAGGTGCTCGTTCATCAAGGCCCGGTCACTGCCCTTGCGGTACAGCATCATGACCGTCTCACCCCGCTGGTAGTGCTCGACAAGCGTTTCGCCCAACGCAGCCTCGTCACGGTCGAACACCTTGACCGGCGAGCCGGGCAACTCGGCCGCCGGGCCACTGGCGCGGGCTTTCTTGCCGGCAATCGCCGGGGTGCCCTTGACCAGGTGCTCGGCCGCATCGATCACCTGTTGCTGGCAGCGGTAGTTGTCGACCAGCATCACCCGCGTGTTGGCCGGCGACGGGAACGCCTTGGTGAACTCCATGAAATACCTGGGCGAACTGCCACGCCAGCCGTAGATCGATTGCCAGTCGTCACCCACGCACAGCAACGACGAATGCTGGGCATGGCGCCCGGTGTGCATGGCCGGGCCGCGGCGCCGTATTTCAGCGAGGCTGGCACGCAACCAGCTGACGATCTGCGGCGACACGTCCTGAAACTCGTCGATCAGCAGGTGCGCCAGCGGCCGCAGCAACGGATCGGGCAGCAGGTGCAGGTTTTCCGGGTTGTTCTCGCCAAACAGGGCGAACATGCGATTGTAGCTCATCACCGGCGGCGACTGGTCCAGCAGGTGCGCTTCCAGGGCCTTCCAGTAAAGCGCCAGGGCCTCGAAGAACAGTGCATCGCTATCGCCGGACGGGAAGCTCATCGCCGCCACCGCATTGTTCACCTCCAACCCAAGGTTTTCGATGAAATTGGCCGCACTGACGAACGCATCCAGCAGCGGTGCCGGGGCCAGTTCGCCCTTGACCTTGTACTCGAAGCCAGGCCCTGCCACGGCATCGCCCGCCAACGATGCCGCCAGGCGCCTGGCCATGGCGTAGTTGTCGAGCCAGATCAGCGGCCTGTCGCAGAACGCCTGCAGCAGCGTGCGCTTGACCGCCCACTCGGCACGCACGGTCAGCTTGGCGCCGGGGCGCTGGTACTGCGCGCTTTGTGCGGGGTCGAAGCCCAGCACCACCAAAGGCCCCTGGCCTTCCAGGCGGCCATGCACATGGAAGCGGCTGCCACGGATGTCGACCGTTTCGCGACAGGGCTCGATGCCCTTGATCGGCCAGACGCCAGCGGCGAACCACAGGTCCTCAATCACGTCACACAGTTCTTCGTCGCGCTGGGCGGCCAATTGGGTCACCTGTGCGCGCTTCTGCACATCGGGGTTGTTCGGGTCCAGCGGTTTCAGTTGCAAGGCTTCGCTGCGCAACTGGCCGACCAGCTCGGCAAAACGCGGGCTCTCGTCCAGCAAGCTGCTGTAGCACTGGTTCAGCTGCTGGCGCTGGGCATCGTTCAGCCGCAGGTCGAACGGGTTGCTGTCGGCCTCGGCCTCACGCCCCGCAGGCATCTCGTGGCCCAGTGTTTCAAATGCACGCACCTGGCCGAAGCCGGGCAGGCTGCGCACCAGCGGCAGGATGCGCGAATGGAACGTGCGCACCAGCTCGCGGGCCTGCACAGGCTGCAGGTTGATCTGCCACAGGGCGAACACCTGCAGCAGGCGCTTGATGAAGTCCTTGCGCGATTCGCGGGTGAAGGTGACCACGGTCATCGCATCCAGCTCGTAACCCAGGTAATGACGCAGCAGCAGGATGCGCAGCACCAGCGACGTGGACTTGCCTGCCCCGGCGCCTGCCACCACGCAGGTAGACGGGGTGTCACTGAAGATCAGCTTCCATTGCGCGGCGCTGGGCTGGGCTTCGGCGGGCAGGCGCTGGGCGACATCGGCCTTGAAGCGCTTCTTCAACTCGGCCGTCAACGGCAGGCGCCAGTCGTCGAACAAGTTGTCATCCTGGCCTGGCACGGCGGCGCTGTCGGGGCGCGTATCGCGGATCACCAGCACCTGGCGCCCCGCTTCATAGCCCTCCACCCGACCACGCTCGAACCCTTCACGCACGCCATCGGCATGGCCAGTGCGCTGGCCTGTGGCGTGGCCGAGGAACCACGAGTCGCGGTGCTGCGCTTGCAGCCGGGTCAGGCCACGCCCCAGCAAGCGGGCGGCCAGGCGGCGAAACCAGGGCAACTGGGCAGGAGGGGTAAGGTCGGCGGGGGCCAAGGGTTGCTCGTGGGCCACGGTCACTCCGTTGTAAATCAAAACAGCAGGCATGTTCGCCGCATCGACGAAAAATCGCCAGCGAATGCTTGCAGATCAGTGGATTAGGCGATGAAGCAAATAAAACGCCGCCGAAAAAACATCTATAAAACAGATTGTTTTAAGCCGATATTTACGCTTATTTTCGATGTTTCTTTAGCGCATCATGGCGTCATTCCACTGATTCAAGGAGCACGACCATGCTGCAACTGCGACCCTTCGAAAGCCTCGGCCACGCCAACCATGGCTGGCTCGATGCCCACCACCATTTCTCGTTTGCCGAGTACTACGACCCGGCACGCATGCACTGGGGTAACCTGCGGGTTTGGAACGACGACCTGATCGCGGCCGGCAGCGGCTTCCCGCCGCACCCGCACCGCGACATGGAAATCATCACTTATGTGCGTGAAGGCGCGATCAGCCACCAGGACAGCCTGGGCAACAAGGGCCGTACCGAAGCCGGTGATGTTCAGGTAATGAGCGCCGGTACCGGCATTGTGCACAGCGAGTACAACCTGGAAGACATCGATACACGAATTTTCCAGATCTGGATCGTGCCGGAGCGCACCGGTGAAGCACCGCAGTGGGGTAGCCGGCCGTTCCCCAAAGGCGAGCGCGGTGAGGGCTTCGTGACCTTGGCCAGCGGCCGCGCGGGTGACGAGGACAGCCTGCAGATCCGTACCGATGCCCGCCTGGTGGCTGCCACCCTGCGAGCCGGTGAAACCGCCGAGTACCACTTCGATGCCGAACGCCGGGGTTACCTGGTGCCGGCCAAGGGGCTGGTGGAGATCAACGGATTGCGGGCCAAGGCGCGCGATGGCGTGGCGATCGAGCAGGAAGCGGTGCTGCGGGTGACCGCCATCGAGGACAGCGAGATCGTGCTCGTGGATGTGGCCTGAAAACCAGGCCTGTGACGATCCATGTCGCAGCGCAAGGCGGCTCCCCTGGAACAACCGCTAACCCGTCGGTTTAGCAGTGTTTTGTGGGGGCTGGCTTGCTGCGGTGGAGCTCTCCGGCTATCGCAAGGCAGCGATCATACATTGGCGCCATCAGCCAGCCTGCACTAGCGTTGTGCCACCAGCCAGCCCGACGTTCCTGCGGAGCACTCGATCATCATGCCAGACCTGCGCCCGACCCCGACGCTGTGCCTGGAATACCGTGCCGAACAGCCCATCCACGACGCTTTCATCCAGCAGGCCAGCCGCTGCCCGGCGGCCATTGCCATCATTAGCCAGCACACAACCTGCAGCTACTCCCAACTGGAGCAGATCAGCGCGGGCATTGCCGCGTTTCTGGTTAAAAACGCCGCCAGCGGCACCGATCGTGTGGTCATCGTCACCCACCACGCACCGTTGGTGCACTTCATCGACTGGCATGTGCGCCAGCACGGCTTTACCCAGGCCGACACCTTCTCGCTGCTTTCTGGCCTGGGCCACGACCCGGTATACCGCGACGTGTTCACGCCACTGTCGCTTGGCGCGACCATTGCCTGCCCGGCCCAGTCGACCCTGACCGACCCCTCACGGCTGGCCGGCTGGCTTCACCAGCACGGTGTGAGCGTGATCCACCTCACCCCGCCGCTGGGCAAGCTGATCGAAACTGGCGCACACCTGAACGGCCAGGTTCTCGCCCAACTGCGCTACCTGTTCTGGGGTGGCGATGCACTCAGCCCGACGCAGTACCAGCAGGTCCGCGCCATCGCACCGAATGCCGTCAATGTGAACTTCTACGGCACCACCGAAACCCCACAGGCCATGGCTTTCCATACCCTCGACCCGGAAATGGACAATGCCCGGGTGCCCTTGGGAAAAGGCATTGCCGATGCACAGTTGCTGGTGGTCAACCCGGCCAACCAGCTGGTCAGCGAGGGCGAGACAGGCGAGATCCTGATCCGCAGCCCCTACCTGTCGCGGGGATACTGGGACGACCCGGGGCTGACCGAAGCCAAATTCATCGCCAACCCGTTCACCGCTGACGCGGCCGACCGCTGTTACCGCACGGGTGACCTGGGCACCTATCTGGCCGATGGCAGCGCCCGTTTTCTGGGGCGCGCTGACAGCCAGGTGAAAATCCGGGGGCATCGCATCGAGCTGGCGGAAATCGAGAACGCCATCTGCCGTCTCCCGCAAATAGGGCAATGCGTGGTCCTGGCCAACCACGACAGTGCATCGACCCGTCTGGTGGCCTATTGCGTCGCGCAGCAGGACATCCGTGCTGACGAACTGCGCCAGGCCCTTAGCGGCCAGCTGCCTGACTACATGGTTCCGGCGCTGTTCGTGTTCCTTGATGCCCTGCCGCTCACCCCCAACGGCAAGGTCGACAAACGCGCGCTGCCTGCGGCATTTGACGACAGTATCAACCCACCGTTGTCACCCTTGGCCGAAAAGCTGAGTACAGCCTGGGCCCGCATCCTCCAGGTACCGCGCCTGGACGCCAGATTGAGCTTTGTCGAACTGGGCGGCGACTCGCTGTCGTTCGTGCAGGCGTCGCGTGTGCTCGAAGCACTCATCGGTCACCTGCCTGAACGTTGGGAAACCCTGCCGGTGTGCCAGCTGGCCGAGCTGAGTGCGCCGCCCAAAGGCGCGTGGCGGGTAATGGAAATGCCGGTGTTCATCCGCATGCTCGCCATCATCCTGATTGTGGTCGGCCACCTGGGTGATTTCGACCACTGGCCGATACTCGGCGAAACCTCGGTGCTGTTCCTGGTCTCCGGCATCGCCCTGGCGCGCTTTCAGCTCAAGGCCATCGAAGCGCGTGGCGATGCACGCACGCTGCTCAGGCCACTGGCAGCCATCGTGGTGCCAACCCTGTTGTACAGCGCATTGATCCAGCTGGTATTCGCCCGGCTGCACTGGCAATCGCTGCTGCTGGTTTCCAACTGGTTCCCCGCCAGCGAGGTCAGCCTGTTCAACTATTGGTACATCGAAGTGTTGGTGCAGATGATCGTGATCATTGGCCTGGTGCTGTCGATCAGGCGCGTGCGTCAGGTGCTGGTTGCCGACCCGTTTCGCTGGCTGATCATCGCTGCCTGTGCACTGGTGGCGCTGGATGTGTTCCTCAACCAGTTCGTATTCGACGCCAGTGCCCTGCTCAATCGGGTACCCCAGCACTTCCTGGCGGTGATGGTGCTGGGCATGGCCGTGCACCATGCCGACACGACCTCACGCAAATGGGTGGCCAGTGCGGTGGCCGTGCTGGTGGTTGGCGAGCTGGACCTGATGGCGGTTGCCGGTGTTGGCTGGCAAGCGCTCACACGCTATGTCGACATCGCCCTGCCAGCGATACTGGCGCTTGTCTGGTTCCGCTCGGTGCCAGTACCCGCCCTGGTTGCACGGGCAGGTGCGGTGATCGCTTCGTCAACCTTGTATATCTACTTGACGCATTTCCAGTTCGAGTCGGTGGCGGAGCATGTTTTCGGGCACCCGCTGTTCGAGGTGGCCCTGGCACTCGCTGGAGGGGTACTGGTGAGCTATTGCTGGAACACCCTGTTGCGTCTGCTGTTTACCCGCAGGCGCAAGCAGCATCAGGCCCGTGGAGCCGATCCAGCTGAACGCGTCACCTCTGCCTGAACGAAGATGCCCCGCCAGCGCATGCACTACGCGCGTCCGGCCAGTTCAGCCAGCACCTCGGCCGAGGTGGTGACCTGGCGGAAGTGGTGCTTCCACAGGTCGGTCCCCAGCTTGCCCGAGCGGTCCAGCGACGACCCTATTGTCATGTCTGTCACCAGCGTGGGCATCAGCCCTGCATCGAACAGGGCAAAGCCGGCGGCCAGCACGCAGGTTTCGGTCTGTAGCCCACACACAAGCACCCGCTCTACACCCAGTTGCCGGATGTAGTCGATAGCTTCGGCACTTTGCCCATAGCCATGCTTGACGAACACCTGGTCGGCCTCGACCAGGCTCTCGTCCTCGGCCGCCGGGTGCCAGCCGAGCTGGCGCTCGAACGGCGTGACCTGTTCATCGTGCAACTCGACCGAGGCTATGGTGGGAATGTTCGCTGACAACCGCCGCAAACCATCGACCAGCCACTCGGGCGGGCTGAAGGTGGACTGAACATCGACGATGAGCAAAACCTGGCGCATGGGCGGATTCCGGCACGGGCAAAAGGCGCGAAGTATAACGCGAAGCAACTGCCGTGGTCGCTGGACAGGCCCGGGGAAACATTCAGCGACTCTTTGCGCGGGAAAAGGGGCTGCTGATGGTGCCGGCGATGATGCCCCAACCGATATGCAAAATGGCGCGGAGTATGACGCGTGGCGCCGGGCTTGATCATCGGTCGTAGGGCATTCTCCATCGACGCTACCCGCACCAGCCCGTGATAGCAGCCAAACCGGTAGCAATGCCACACCAGGGCCTGGTCAACGCTCATTGGCGCAGTGGTGGTTGATATCATCTACCCATGGTTCAATCTGCCTGAACGGTTGTGATATTACGGTGTTCGGCAAGTGGCAGGACTAGCAGGACATACCCTTCGAAGACACCATAATCACCGCTATCGAAGGTTGCGCTTATCAATGCGAAGCGGGCTGTCTCGTCTATACCCGGTGTATAGACTCCTGCCGAAACACTACCGGGTCCGTAGCGCACCTCCCAGTTGACGCCCTCCGGCGGGAACGGGGTTTGACTGACATCCAACACCGCTTTCGTACCAGCAGGGTCAACAGTGGCGCTCAGCGTCATGGGCGTCAACTGCCCCATCTCGGTGATCAGTACACAGGTACTGGTTTGTTGGCTTTCAGGGTCTGTCACCTGGATTTCTTCAACGACATAAGCAACTGTGCCTGTGTCGGCTGGGCTGGTGACCGTCACCGCCTGCCCCGTGCCCAGAGGTTCGTCCTGATAACGCCATTGCAAGGTCGCAGGATTGCCGAGCGTCCAGGCATTGAAATCGACGTCTCTGCCTGCCTGGGCAACCACAACCGCAGGGTTGGCTTGCAGCGTTTCGCGAACCACGGTGATCAAGGCCTTGCTTTGAATTGCCGGAATCAAAATATTGGTGGCTGTTACCAGCACGTGTGCGCATGACTTTGTCATGTCGCTGGCACTGGGTGCGGTAAAGACGCCTCCGTTAATAGACAGAGGAACACCTTCTGCAATGCCGGAAACGGCCTCAACGGACCAAAGCACCCGCGCCCAGGCAGGCTCGGCCTTGAATGTCGTGGTTTTACCTGCGAGCAGGGTAGTTTCCATCGGACTGACGTTGAAATAACCAGCAGCGGGATTTACCTTGCCGAAAAAAGCTATATCGTGCGGGGCCAAGAGTCTTGTCCCCGTTAAAATGCTCTGAAAATTTAACCTCAGCACATCGCTCGCTATTTTACTTGTGCGAGACTCGAAAATCAGATTGGTTTTCAGATTTTCCACCACACCATCCTGAAGCGTGATAAACCCCGAAGTACCAAAGCTGGTAAGACGCGTCCTGAGCAAGTCACTTAACCTGCCCATCGCCGGTTTTACCAAACGCCCGAGAAACTCGCTCGCAGAGCCGGAAGAATCACGTGCAGGCGGAGGCTTTATGTCGCCAAAAATCGGTTGAAAGCCAACCCGCTCGGCAAACCCATAGGATTCGCACACCAGTTGTGTCAAGCCTTCGGGATCAAAGCTGTATGCCAACTCTGCTTCATAGTGAAAATCTGCTTGCACAGGCGCCAGGAAATCATCCAGGTCAAAGTCTTCAAAGACCAGTCTGTCTCGTATTTCGCCCCTGGCGTCATCGATATTACTAAACCTGACCATCAGGTTGCCACGCATGGACAACCTCACCTTCCACTGGTTATCTATATTGCTGATGGTCAACGCATCGGTCATGTCTATGTTGGCTTCAAAAAATTCAAAAGTCCCCGTCACAGTCCAATTTGCGCCAAGCGCAGGAATCGTTACCGTCTCGTCAACCCACTGGTGCGGCAGGGTAATATATCCCTTCTTGCAGACAACCGCCGGTAAGTCGCCATCACGCCGGAGCAACTCAAACTCAGCATCCTTGATCACACCGCCGAAGGCGCTTACGAACTGCGCGAGCAACAACCGTTCCGTATTGAACAGGACGGTTGCAGTATAGTCACCATCATTGGGTATTGCGTACTTGTAATCCGCGCCTGGAAAATGCCCCCCCGCTCCATCCTCCATATCGACAAACAGCACGACTGCACCCTCCACATCGGTGGGACCCCTTCCCCTGGCCTGGGTACGCAGGCTAAACGAGACGGGGCGATGCAACTCGACATTGCGCTTTGACAAATGGCCAATCGGAAACTGACGCTGTTCATCAAGCAGCGCCGAAAATTTCTGCCTGAAGAATTCGGTCAGCAAGCGCGTCTCGCCGGTGTAGCACGGCATTGAAAAATTTTCCGTTTCACTGAGATCCAGACGGATCGTGTCAGTTTCATCCACGTGGCCACCAGACGCC
Source organism: Pseudomonas sp. Kh14 (assembly GCF_900291005.1). NCBI lineage: Bacteria > Pseudomonadati > Pseudomonadota > Gammaproteobacteria > Pseudomonadales > Pseudomonadaceae > Pseudomonas > Pseudomonas sp. Kh14. The sequence continues at coordinate 108,473 of NZ_OLKJ01000025.1, read as the reverse complement.
TCCAGGTCAATGTCCAGACTCAGATCCGCGTTTTGCACACCCCCTAGCACATCCAACTGGCGCACCTGCCACTGTTGACTCTTGAACATCAGCGCGTACGCATTGGCTTCGGCAATTGTAATCAGCAGGTGCGCCTTGTTACCAGCAAGGTTCACATCGAAAATCAATCTAGGCAACGTGAGACTACAATTGGACAAGGCAAAACGATAGTCAGGCCCGTTGCCGATGAATCCGGAAATGGGCGGTAAACGATTCGCTGTATTGAAGCGCCGAATGGACGTTTGCTTCAATAGCGCATTAATCTTTCCTCCATCAATGAAGAAAACCATGTCCCAGCCCAACAGGCGTGTTTCTTCACCTAACCATTTGACCAGTTCAGCGGTTGAATAATCCATGTTTCTCTCCGCATGTCCATTGTTGGCGCCAAACACTCGAACGACTGTTCAGAACACTCGCGCTTCATTTGATGTGCAGACGGATTTCGCTACAACTGGCAGTTTTGTCAGGTGCCATGCCTTTTACGTGGCTCATTTTTCCCCTGCCTAGGCCCGAACCACCGATGTAGAGGCCGCCCCTTTCGATGCGATCGTTGCCAGTTTCAAGGAAGGGGGCACCAGCCCTGCAGGCTGCCGTAGCTGCGACGTATTCCTTCAGGCTATGATCGGTCACCCTGCCGCGGACACCCTGAGCCATGCCCGTAGACCTGCAAGCGTTGTACCCCAGGCTGATCCACCTGATGCTGGATACGGTATTCGTGGTCGACAGGGACAACCAGATTGTGTTCGTCAGTGATGCCTGCAAGACACTGCTGGGCTACGAGGCCTGCGAACTGATCGGCACGCCGATCACCCGCTACATGCACCCTGACGACCTCGCGGCCACGCGCGCCTCGATCATGCGGGTGATGAACGGCCAGCCGCACTACGACTTTTGCAACCGTTACCTTCGCAAGGACGGCAGCGTGGTGCACATTCTGTGGGCGGCCTGCTGGTCTGATGAGGCCCAGGCGCGTATCGGCGTGGCGCGGGACGTTACCGCCCAGCGCAAGGCCGAAGACGAACTGCGCTTCCTCGCCCATCATGACCCGCTGACCCGGCTGGCCAACCGCGCCATGTTCAATGAACGGCTGGACACCGCCCTGGCCGCGGCCCGGCGTCACAACCGCAGGCTGGCCCTGCTGTTCCTCGATATCAATGACTTCAAGCAGATCAACGACAACCACGGCCATAGCGTGGGTGACCGGGTACTGTGCACGCTGGCCCGCCGCCTGGAACGCTGCGTTGGGGCGGCTGGCACGGTAGCGCGGATGGGCGGCGACGAATTCACCGTGCTGTTGCCCGATTGCCCATCGCCGGAGGCCATTGCCACGCACGTACAGCACATTCTCGCGGTCATGGCCGATCCGCTCGACGCCGAGTTTGCCGGCATCGATGCACCGTCCTGCAGTATTGGCGTAGCCCGCTTTCCCGAAGACGGCAACGATGCCGACATGTTACTGCGCCATGCTGACGGGCACATGTATCGAATCAAGCGCCAACGCGCTGCAACTGGCTGAAGGCAAGGGCACACCGCATGGCTGAACAACCGCAAGCAACTGCCGGGCAAACACCCGCCTCAGTCGGCCTGGGCCAGGCATTGCTGTTCTGGCTGAAGCTGGGCTTCGTCAGTTTCGGCGGCCCGGCCGGGCAGATTGCGATCATGCACCAGGAGCTGGTGGAGCGGCGCCGCTGGATCAGTGAGCGGCGTTTCCTGCATGCCCTCAACTACTGCATGTTGCTGCCCGGGCCCGAAGCCCAGCAACTGGCCACCTACATCGGCTGGCTGATGCACCGCACCTGGGGCGGAGTGATTGCCGGCGCTCTGTTCGTGCTCCCGTCGCTGTTCATCCTGATCGGCCTGTCATGGGTCTACCTGACCTGGAGCGAAGTTCCGGTGGTCGCCGGGATTTTCGAAGGGATCAAGCCGGCCGTGACCGCCATCGTCGTGCATGCCGCCCACCGCATTGGCACGCGAGCGCTGAAGAACGGCTGGCTATGGGCCATTGCCGCTGCCTCGTTCGTGGCCATTTTCGCGCTTGACGTCCCCTTCCCGCTGATCGTGCTGGCGGCCGCACTGCTGGGTTATGTCGGCGGCCGGCTACTGCCGGCACAGTTCGCGCCCGGAGGGGGCCACAACGCAGCCAGGGCCAGCCAGCGCCCGGCACTGATCGACGACGATACCCCGATACCCGCGCACGCCCGCTTCAGCTGGGGCCGCTTGGTGACCTTGCTGCTGACGGTTGCGGCGCTTTGGCTTCTGCCCATGAGCCTGCTGATGGCAACCTTTGGCTGGCACGGCACACTGACGCAAATGGGCTGGTTCTTCACCAAGGCGGCGCTGCTGACCTTCGGCGGTGCCTATGCGGTGCTGCCCTATGTCTATCAAGGGGCTGTCGGCCACTATGGCTGGCTGTCGCCCACACAGATGATCGATGGCCTGGCGCTGGGCGAGACCACGCCTGGGCCGCTGATCATGGTGGTGGCCTTCGTCGGTTTTGTCGGTGGCTACCTGCAGCCGATGTTCGGCGCCCACCAGGCGTTCCTCGCGGGCGCAGTGGCAGCGGGCCTGGTGACCTGGTTCACCTTCCTGCCCTCGTTCCTGTTCATCCTCGCCGGAGGCCCGCTGGTGGAGTCGACCCACAACGAACTGAAGTTCACCGCCCCACTGACCGGGATCACTGCGGCGGTGGTGGGGGTAATCCTCAACCTTGCGCTGTTCTTCGGCTACCACGTGCTGTGGCCGGCCGGGTTCGATGGCGCGTTCCACTGGTCCTCGGCTGTGATAGCGCTCGCGGCGGCTGTGGCGCTGTTCCGCTACAAGCGCGGGGTGATACACGTGTTGATCGGCTGCGCCGTTGCCGGGCTTGCCATTCACCTTCTCCGCTGATGGACGCGATCATGCGCAACCCTGAAGACGCCTTGCTCGACAGTTGGCACCATAACGCCCAGGCCTGGATCGACGCCGTACGTAACGGCACCATCGAGAGCCGTCGCCAGGTCACTGACCAGGCCATCCTGCTGGCCATCCTCGGCCGCCAGCCCGAACGGGTGCTCGACCTGGGCTGTGGTGAGGGCTGGCTACTGCGCGCGCTGGCCGACCGGGGTATCGAGGCCGTGGGCGTCGACGGCGACAGAACGCTGGTGGATGCTGCGCGGGCTGCGGGCGCGGGTGAGGTGCACCTGGCCAGCTATGCGCAGTTGGCTGAGGCGAAGGTGCATGTTGGCAAGGACTATGAACTGATCTGCGCCAACTTCGCGCTGTTGCACCAGGACATCATTGAACTGATGTCGGCCATGCGTGCTTTGCTGGTACCCGGCGGTGCGCTGGTGATCCAGACCCTGCACCCGTGGAGCGTGGCCGATGGGGATTATCAGGATGGCTGGCGAGAGGAGTCTTTTGCCGGGTTCGCCGGGAATTGGCAACCGATGCCTTGGTATTTCCGCACCCTGGCCAGCTGGCTGAATGCGCTGGACATGGCGGGGTTGCGACTGGTCAGTCTGCAGGAACCGCAGCATCCGCAGAGCGCGGTGCCGCAGTCGTTGTTGATGGTGGCTGAGCGTCACTGAATCGGGCCGTAACAATCCTGTGGAAGCAGGGTTCACCCCGCTCCCACAAGACAGGCCGGTGCAGGCGACTACAGCACCGGCTTGCGCGCCGCCCCGCTACGGGCCTTGGCCATGGCTGCCAGGCGCACCGCAACGTTGGCAGCGCCGTAACCAGCGTACCCCGCCTTGCGCTGGATGATCTCGAAGAAGAAACGCTCCTCGAACGGCTCGGTATAGACGTGGAACAGCTCGCCACCTTGAGCGTCGCGGTCATACAGCACGTTGTAGTACGCCAGTTCGCTGAGGAACTCGTCGTCGAAATCGAAACGCGCCGCCAGGTCGTCGTAGTAGTTCAGCGGGATTTCCAGCAGCGGTACCCCTGCCAGCTTGGCCCGCGCCACTTCGCGGAATATATCGTCACAATCGAAGGCGATGTGATGCACGCCCGAACCACGGTAGCTTGAAAGCGCATGGGCAATGGCGGTGTTGCGGTTTTCCGAGATGTTCAGCGGCAGGCGCAAGGTTCCGCACTGGCTGCGCAGGGCGCGGCTCTTGACCAGGCCATACGGGTCGGGCAGCACCACTTCGTCGTCGGCGGCGAAGTCGAACAAGCTCTTGTAGAACAGCACCCAGCTGTCCAGCGACTCGGCCGGCAGGGCCAGGGCCATGTGGTCGATGCGGCGCAGGCCGCCGGTAGCGGTTGCGTTGTTGTCCAGGCTGAAGTCGGTGTCGTACAGGGTGTGGCCGGCAGTGCCCTGCTCCACCAGGTACAGCAGGCTGCCATCGGGCGCTCGCACCGCCGGCACTTCGCATTCGTTGGGGCCGACCAGGCCGCGGAACGGCTGGCCACGGAAGGCGGTGGCCCGCTTCAGGGCCGCTTGCTGGTCCTTGACCCGCAGCGCAGTGGCGCACAGCGACGGGCCATGGGCCTCGAAGAAGTTGTGGCCGAAGGAATACGGTTCAGCGTTCAACACAATGTTGATATCACCCTGGCGCAGCAGTTGCACTTCTTTGCTGCGGTGCTTGCCGGCTTCGGCAAAGCCTAGGCGCTTCAGCCAGTTGCCCAGGCGCGCGCCGACGGCTTCGTCGACCGCGAACTCCAGGAACTCCACGCCGTCGTAAGCACTGGCCGGCGGCGGGGTGAACAGTACGCCAGGTTCGATCGGCGTGTTTTCCTGCTCCAGGCGCAAGCGGGTCTGCTCTTCGAGGTACAGCAGCGAACGCAAGCCGTCGGCGGCATTCTGCCGGGTCGGTGCGGCGCGGAAGCCGTCGTTGAAGATTTCCAGCGACAGCGGGCCACGGTAACCCGTGGCGAGGATCGGCGCCAGGAAACCGGCCATGTCCATTTCGCCCTGCCCCGGGAAGCAGCGAAAGTGGCGGCTCCACTCCAGCACATCCATGGCCAGGATCGGCGCATCGGCCATTTGCACGAAGAAGATCTTGTCGCCGGGGATGTCGCGGATCGCGCTGGGGTCACCTTTGAGCGACAAGGTGTGGAAGCTGTCGAGGATCACCCCGAGTGCCGGGTGGTCGGCCTGGCGCACCAGGTTCCACACTTGCTGGTAAGTGTTGACGTGGCGGCCCCAGGCCAGCGCTTCGTAACCAATGCGCAGGCCACGCTTGCCGGCATGTTCGCCCAGCAGGCGCAGGTCGTCGACCAACAGTTGCTCGTCACCCAGGGCATCGGCCTGGACGTTGCTGCACACCAGCACCAGGTCGGTACCCAGTTCCTGCATCAGGTCGAACTTGCGTTCGGCGCGGTCGAGGTTTTTCTGCAGGCGGTCACGGCGGCAGCCTTCAAAGTCGCGGAAAGGCTGGAACAAGGTGATGGCAATGCCCAGGTCGGCGCACATCTGGCGCACCTGGCGCGGGCTGCCAGCGTAATAGAGCAGATCGTTCTCGAAGATCTCGACGCCGTCAAAACCGGCGGCGGCGATGGCTTCGAGCTTTTCCGGCAGAGTGCCGCTCAAGGACACGGTAGCGATCGAACGCTGCATGGCGGGAGTTCCTTGTTGTTGGAGGAATACGGTGCCATTCGGGCAAACAAGCCCTGTCACAGTTTATGGCACGATCGATTATTCGCAGGTAAAGTCGTCGCTTCAATCTCTTTGTACGGAATGGTTAGTTTTGCGTTCGATTATCGCACAAAACCCGTTTTAGCGAATTGCTAGACCGCGGGCCCGTGGTCAACATGGACCACAGACGCAGGCACACCGACCGTTGCCTCCTGCCTTGGCATAACCTCTGGCGGAACCTGCGCAAACAACAATAACAACGGAGACAACGATGGCTCACTCCAGCTCGCAAGCAAAGAAAGCGACCGCCAGTGGATGGATAGGCTCGGCACTCGAGTACTACGACTTCTTCATCTACGCCCAGGCCGCTGCGCTGATTTTCCCGCAGATTTTCTTCCCTAACACCGACCCGAAAATGGCCATCATTGCCTCGTTGGCCACCTATGGCGTGGGCTACCTGGCACGCCCGATCGGCGCCTTCGTACTGGGCCACTGGGGTGACACCCGCGGTCGCAAGAACGTCCTGCTGCTGTGCATGTTCCTGATGGGCCTGTCGACCATGGCTGTCGGCCTGCTACCCACCTACCACGACATCGGCTACCTCGCACCGGCCTTGCTGGTGGTGTTGCGCCTGATCCAGGGCTTTGCCGTGGCCGGGGAAATTTCCGGTGCCAGTTCCATGATCATGGAGCACGCGCCGTTCGGCCGAAGAGGCTACTACGCCAGTTTCACCCTGCAAGGTGTGCAAGCGGGCCAGGTTCTGGCGGCGGCGGTATTCCTGCCACTGGCTTACTTCATGCCTAGCGAAGCCTTTACCGAATGGGGCTGGCGCATTCCGTTCCTGATGAGCGCAGTCGTGCTGATTGCCGGCTTCATCATCCGTAAGGAAGTGCACGAAACCCCAGCGTTCGTTCAAGAAGAGAAACAGGACAAGGTTGCCAAGTCGCCCATCAGCGAGGCCTTCCGCCACAGCTGGAAGCACATGGTGCTGGTGATGTTCATGGCCCTGATGAACGTGATCCCGGTCGTGGCCACCATCTTCGGTGCGGCCTACGCGGTGCAGCCGGCGTATGGCATCGGCTTCGACAAGAGCGTGTACCTGTGGATTCCGGTGGTCGGTAACATCGTCGCGGTGCTGGTGATCCCGTTCGTGGGCAACCTGTCGGACAAGATCGGCCGTCGCCCGACCATGATCGCTGGCTGCCTGGGCTCTGGCCTGCTGGCCTTCGTCTACCTGTATGCGATCAGCATCCAGAACGTGCCAATGGCATTCGCCGCCTCGATCGTCATGTGGGGCATGGTCTACCAGGGTTACAACGCGGTGTTCCCAAGCTTCTACCCAGAGCTGTTCCACACCCGCTACCGCGTTACGGCCATGGCCATCGCGCAGAACATCGGCACCATGCTGACCGCCATGCTGCCCGCGCTGTTCGCAATGGTTGCCCCACCCGGCTCGGACAACATTCCGCTGGTAGTCGGTGGGCTGGCCTTCTTCATCACCGGCGTGTGCGCCCTGGCGGCCTACATTGCCCCGGAAACCCACCGCCTGGCGATGGACGACCTGGGCAACCCGGACGCCAAGCCGATGGAAAAGGCAGCCTATGAAGCCAGCCGTAAAGGTAGCTTTCAGGCGGTGAGCCACTGATAGATTGCAGGGGCTGCTTTGCAGCCCCTTCGCGGGCAAGCCCGCTCACACAGGCACCGTACAGGCTTCAGCCCTGATGCGATGCTGTGAGAGCGGGCTTGCCCGCGAAGGCTTCAGCCTTTGATCACGTCCTGCAGACGTGCCCACAGCCGCTGCACATCCCCCCGCTCGGTCGGCAGCGCACCGATCGAAACCCGCACCATCCACCGCCCGTCCAGTGTAGCCGGCGTCACATAAGCATCGCCGGATGCATTCAGCCGCTCGGCCCAGCCCTTGGTATGCGCATCCAGCGCATCCCCTTCAAGCCCGGCCGGTCGATGGCGAATGCACAAGGTTTGCAGCTGTACTGGCGCCAGCACTTCCCACTCCGCCGCCGCCTCGACCTGCCCCGCCAGCCATTGGGCATTGTCCAGGTCACGCCGCAGTCGCGCCTGCAATGCGTCGACACCCTCGCTGCGCAACATGAACCACAGCTTCAACGCACGGAACCGACGGCCCAGCGGAATCCCCCAGTCGCGCAGGTTCTTCACCTCGCCATCCACCGCCGACTGCAGGTAGCTGGGATTGGTGCTCATTACCCGGATCAGGTGCTGTGGATCGCGCACGTAGTAGATTGAGCAATCGAACGCCACACCCAGCCATTTGTGCGCGTTGACCACCACCGAATCGGCCAGCTCTATGCCGTCCCACATCCAGCGGCACTCGGGCAGGATCATCGCCGACCCGGCCATGGCCGAGTCAACGTGCAACCACAGCCCATTGGCCTGGGCGATTTCACCGACCGGGCGCAGCGGGTCGAGGGCAGTGGTCGTCGTGGTGCCGGTGGTGGCAACCACGGCGCACGGCTGGTTTCCGGCAGCCAGGTCCTGTTCGATCGCCGCCTGCAGTGCCTCTGGGCGCAGGGCGTAGCGTTCGTCGGTGGGAATCAGGCGGATATTGTCGCGGCCAAAACCTGCCAGCAGTGCAGCCTTGTCCACCGAGCTGTGGGCGTGGGCGCTGACATACACGATCAAAGGCTTGGGCTCGGCCTGCAGGCCACCACGTACCAAGGCGTAGTCAGTGGCGCGTTCACGGGCGCTGATCAGCGCCACCAGGGTGCTGGTCGAGGCGGTGTCCTGGATCACGCCACTCCACTGGCCAGACAGGCCAAGCAACTGGCGCAGCCAGTCGAGGGTGGTTTCTTCCAGTTCGCTCAGGGCCGGGCTGGATTGCCATGACAGGCCCAGCACCCCAAGACCGGTGCTGAGGAAGTCCCCCAGCACCGAGGACAGGGTGCCATTGGAAGGGAAATAGCCATAGAAGTCCGGGTGCTGCCAATGGGACAGGCCGGGCATGACCCACTGGTTGACATCATCGAGGATAGCCTCGAAGGGTTCGCCTTGGCGGGGCGCGGTTTGCGGCAAGGCAGCCTTGAGGTAGCCAGGTTCGACCTGGGCCATGACCGGGCGTTCGCCGACGGTCTGACGGTAGTCGGCAATCAGGTCGATCAGTTGGTGGCCGTACTGGCGGAATTGTTCGGGGGTCACGCTAGCTCTCCTGGGAGTTATCCATTGCCTGTGCAGGCCCTTTCGCGGGTAAACCCGCTCCTACAGCCGCGAAGAAGCCGCACAATCAACACAATGCCCCAGTCTAGGCACCTATCCCCAGCCGAATAACCCCGCATCACGCATAGCTGCTATGGCAAACCCGCATGCCCACCCTGCACCCCGAACTGCGACTGGCGCCACAGCTCGAACACCCGGTTGCGCAACCAGCGGTGCTCGGCCGAAGCCTGCAGGCGCTGGTGCCACACCACCCAATAGCGCTGGCTGTGGTCGATGAAGCCCAGTGGTCGCCAGGCCAGGTCATGCAAACGGCTCAGCTGTCGGGCAATGTGCTCGGGGACCGTGGCCACCGCCTGACTGTTGGCAATCACTTGTACCGTGGCGCAGAAGAACGGCACTTCGAGGCTGACCCGCCGCTGCAGGCCTTGTGCACGCAAGTGCCGATCGATGAAGCTGTCCTTGTCGCCACCGCCCGAAATGCGCACATGCTTGTACGCCAGGTAGTCGGCCTGGCTGAGCGCGGCCTGCGCGGCCAGCGGGTGATCCTGGCGCATCAGGCATACCGCGCGGTCCTCACCCAACAGCCGTCCGTGCAGGTTGGGCGGCGACTCGTCGAACAAGGTAGTCGCCAGATCGATTTCTCCGCTGGCCAGCAAGGCGTACTGGCCGGCCTGCCAGGTGCGGTACTCCAGCGATACACCTGGCGCTTCGCGCTCCAGCGCCGCCACCAGCAGCGGCAGCATGTGCTCGGCCACATAGTCCGAAGCGGCCAGGCAGAACCGCCGCTCGCAACGCGCCGGGTCGAAGATGGCGGGCTGGCGCAGCGCGTGCAGTTCTTCGAGCACCTGGCGCAAAGGCTCGACCAGGGCTTCGGCGTGTTCGCTAAGCACGTAACCACGCCCTTGGCGCACCAGCAACGGATCATCGAAGGCTTCACGCAGGTGGGCCAACTGGCGGCTCAGGGCCGATTGGCTGACGCCCAGGCGCTCGGCCGCGTGGCTGAGGTTTTTAAGCTGCAACAGGTGGTCGAGGGTGCGCAGGTGGGCGAGGCTGAGGGAGGCGAAGGTGGGGTTCATGCAGGCTCCCTGCGGTGGAATTCAAAAGCCTATTCGCGGGCAAGCCCGCTCCCACAGGGTTCTCACATCGTTCAGCATCGTGAAAAACCTGCGGGAGCGGGCTTGCCCGCGAACAGGCCGCAACGCGGCCCCGACGATTACTCGGTCAGGCCAACATAGACGTTCTGCACGTCATCGTGCTCGTCGATCGCCTCGAGAAACGCTTCGACCTCGGCCAACGCTTCGGCACTCAGGCTGGCCGCGCTTACCGGGTTTTTAGGGGTGTAGCCGATTTTCGCCGCGGTTACGGTGAAACCATGCTCCGGCAGGGCCTTCTGCACCGCGTCCAGGTCGGTGGTGTCGGTAATGAACAGGGTCGAGCCCTCTTCTTCACCTTCCTCGAAGTCCTGGGCACCGGCTTCGATCGCGGCCATTTCCGGATCAGCGTCAGCGCTCGCAGGCGTGGCTTCGATCAGGCCTACATGGTTGAAGTCCCACGCTACCGAACCGCTGGCACCGAGCTGGCCCTTGCGGAACAGCACGCGGATCTGCGCGACGGTGCGGTTGATGTTGTCGGTCAGGCACTCGACGATCAGCGGCACCTGGTGCGGAGCGAAACCTTCATAGCTCACCGCATGGTATTGCACGGCATCACCGTCCAGGCCTGCGCCCTTGCGGATTGCCCGATCCAGGGTCTCGCGGGTCATCGAAGCCTTCTTGGCTTGCACGATGGCCAGGCGCAGGCGCGGGTTCATGTCGGGATCGGCACCCGACTTGGCAGCGATCTGGATTTCCTTGGACAGCTTGCCCATGATCTTGCCTTTGGCATTGGCCGCTGTTTCTCTATGTTTGGCTTTCCACTGTGCGCCCATGTCGACTCTCTTGTTTCAGCGGCCGGTTCAGGAAGCGACCGGCCAAAAGTGGGTGCATTTTATACGCCCTCGAGCATGGGATCGACAAGAAATCTCATCAGCCTTTATCGGCTTTGCCCGCCGCCGCGGCAAACCGCGCCAACCGCACATCCAGCCTTCGTGGGCGCACACCACGATCTTCGGCCTGCTCCTTGCGGCGAATGGCATTGCGCACCACCAGCGAGCCCAGGTAGCGGATCGGCTCGGGCGGGAACAGCCCCAGCGGGCCTTTGACCAGCGGCGACCGGGTCCACGGGTTGTCCAGCCCCAGCGCCAGCGACGAAAGAATCTGCCCGCCCATGTGGCACGGGCCAACACCGCTGCCGGAGTAACCAAAGCCATAGAACACGTTGCCCTGCCCGTCCAACCGCCCAAAGAACGGCAGGCCGGTCACCGAGCGATCGGACGGCCCGTTCCAGCTGGCCGCCAGTGGCACCTCGGCCAAGGCCGGGAAAAAGCCGCCAAGGCTTTCGCGCAGCAAACGCCGATACGGCGACGGCTGGTCGAACACCGGCAACATGCGCCCGCCATAGGCAAACGTGTTGCCGCCCTTGCCGAGCATCAGCCGGCCATCGGAGGTGTTGTGGTAGTAGTGCACGAAAATACGCGAGTCGAGCACGCTGATGCCGCTGTCCAGGCCGATCTGGCGCAGTAGCTCGGGGCACGGTTCGGTAATGACCATGTCGCTGGAAACGATCGCCACACTGCGCTCGAACTGCGGGAAGACGCGCGCCATCCAGGCATTGAGGCCCAGCACTACACGGTCGGCGCGCAGCGTGCCGTGGGCCGTGCGTACCTGCACCGGGGCGCCGTGTTCCAGGCCGGTCATGGCGGTGCCTTCGTAGAGGCGCACGCCGCGCTGCAAGGCCACGCGGCGCAGGCCGCGCACCAGTTTGCCAGGCTGCACGGTGGCGGCGGCCGGCGAGAACCAGCCCTCCAGGTGCCGTGCCGAACCGGCCAGGCGCTGCACCTGCTCCAGCGGCAAGCGGCGGAACGAGTTGATGCCCTTGTGCTCCAACGCGGCGATCACCGCGTCGGTGGCACCGACCTGCGCTGCGTTGGTGGCCGTGTACAGCGTGCCGTCCAGGCGGAAGTCGCAGTCGATGCCATTGGCCGCGCAGAACACACCGATGTCTGCGATGCTGCGCTCCGACTCGCGCACCAGCCGCACCGCCTCCGCCGCCCCGAACAGGCGTTCGAGGGTGAAGTACTTGGCCGACCAGGACAACGCACACCCCCCATTGCGGCCGCTGGCACCGGCACCACAGATGTCGGCCTCGATCAGCACCACATCCAGGGCCGGTACCGCTTCCTTGAGCATCAGTGCCGTCCACAGGCCGGTGTAGCCGCCGCCGACAATGCACACATCGCAACGGGTATCGCCTTGCAGCGGCGGGCATACCGCCTCCTGCGCCGAATCCAGGGCCTGTTGCAGCCAGAAGGGTCTCATTCGCTCGCTTTCCTTTAAGTACGCAGTGGCTTGATTGCCATGCTGGTGTTCGGTGCCACGTCGGTGCCTTGCGCGCTGCTGGCCGGGCGGCTGTTCCAGTGCGGCAGCAACACCAGCGCCGAGAACAGCGCACAGCCTGCGAACACGATGAACACCGTGACGCCGTCGAAGTAACCCGGCAGCAGCCCACCCAGCACCGCGCCCACCGAGCCACAGCCATTGACAAAACCTGCTGCGGTGGCGCCGGCCTTGGCGGTGCCGAAGTCGATGGCTGCAGCGCCGCTGATCATCGAGTCCGGCCCGTACAGGGTCAGGCCCATGACGAACAGCAGGGCCACCACCAGCAGCACGCTGCCGGTGTGCATGGCCGCCATGAACAACGCCAGTGTCACGGTCAGCAGCACCAGGCTGATCACGCAGGCCGGCATGCGTCGGGCGCCAAACAGTTTGTCCGAGGCCAGGCCGATCATGATCGGGCCAAGCAGCCCGGCCAGTTCGAAAGCAGTCGGGATGATTGCCGCGCCCACTTTGCCCACCGAGGGCATCTGCTCGAAGACGATCACAGGGCCCCACAGCAAGATGGCGTAGCGCGCCGGCTTCAGCAGGAAGTACGCCAGGCCCAGGGTCAACACCGTGCGGTTGCGCAGGATCTCCCGCAGGGGTGCCCATACGCTGCACAGGCTGCCGGCCGGGGCCATGCTTTGCGGCTCGGGCTCAACCGCTGGCAAGCCGACGTCCTCGGGTTTGTTGCGCTGCAGGAAGAAGAACAGCACCGCCACCAGCGCCACCACTGCCGCGCTTGAGAAGAACGCCGCATGCCAGTTGCCCACCAGGGTGTAGGCCCACCAGCCCGCGAACGGCGAGGCCACCAGGCCGCCGAAGGCATAGCAGGAACTCCACAGGCCCAGCACCCGCCCGCGCTGCGAAGCCGGGAAGAAGCTGCCGATGTTCTTGCACAAGCCGGCCCAGCCGGTGGATTGCGCCAGGCCCTGTACCAGCATGCAGGTAGCAAAGATCGGGAAGGTTGCGTAACTGCCCATCACGACTGCCGCCGCCGCAGAAATCAACAACCCGCCCAGCACCACCACGCGCGGGCCGAAGCGGTCGGCAAGCATGCCCCAGGTGAATTGGCCCACGGCATAGGCGGCCAGGTAGATGGCATCCAGGTTGGCCATGGCGGCCTTGTCGAGCATGAAACCTGGGTCTTCGGCGATGCCCAGCTTGGCCACCGAGAAGGCTTTGCGGGTGAAGTAGAAGGCGGCGTAAGCCAGCCAGGTGATGGCGAAAATCTGAATGCGCCAGCGTTTGAACGCGGCTAGGGATTGGTTCATGTAAGTCTGACCTCTTGCTCAAGTGTGCCGGCAGAATGTGAAGAAACGCCTGTCTTGTTCTTGTGTTACGCACAGCGATGACGAGGCTGTCATCGGGTCAGGTGGCGCCGTGTGAGCGCCATGGCCCTGGCGGCATTCGTGGTGCCAGCGTCGGGCTGAAATCTATGGAAACAGTTGCTGTAAGATAAATAAAATCGATTTATCGTATTACACACATAAGCCCAGCTTGTTACTGAGGTTGTCATGTCGGTTTCCCACGCTCAACTCAAGGCTTTCCACGCGGTGGCCGTGCACGGCAGCTTTACCCGCGCCGCCGAAAAGCTGTTTCTTACCCAGCCTGCGGTGTCCGACCAGGTGCGCAAACTGGAGGAGCGCTTCGGTGTATTACTGTTCCACCGCAACAAACGCTCGGTGCAGCTCACCGACCTTGGCGAGCGGCTGCTGGGCATCAGCCAGCGCCTGTTCGCCTGCGAGGCCGAAGCCCAGGAGCTGTTGCACGACTCGCGTGCGCTGCACACCGGCAGCCTGGTGCTGGCAGTGGATGCGCCGGTGCACGTGCTGCCGCAGATCGCCCGCTTCTGCCAGCGCTATCCGGGTATCCAGGTGAAGATCGAAACCGGCAATACCGACGAATCGCTGGCGCGGCTGTTCAGCTATCAGGCCGACCTGGCCCTGCTGGGGCGGGATGTCGACGATGAGCGCCTGCATTGCCTGCCGCTGCGTCGTGACCCGATGGTGGCGTTCGTTTCCCACCACCACCCATGGGCCAGCCGTGGCTCGATCTGCCTGGCCGACCTCGATGACATGCCGCTGGTGCTGCGCGAGCCCGGTTCGGTGACGCGGCAGACGCTGGAGGAAGAGATGCAACGTGCCGGGCTGCGGATACGCGCAGCGATCCAGGTGGAAGGCCGGGAAGCGGCGCGTGAAGCGGTGGTGGTAGGGATTGGTGTGGGCGTGGTGTCGGCGGCGGAGTTCGGTGCCGATGCGCGGGTGTGTGCGTTGCCGATTGTCGATTGCCAGCGGCATTTGACCGAGACCCTGGTGTGCCTGAGCGAGCAGCGTACGCGCCGGGTGGTGGCGACTTTCCTGCAGATGGTCGAGGAAGGGGTGTAGGCCAGATCAGGCAACCCAACTATGCTGGGATAACCCCAATCCCCGGGCCCCCACCCCATGCTCTACCGCCTTGCCGCCGACACCCTGGTGCTGCTGCACCTGGCCTTCATCCTGCTGGTGCTGTTCGGCGGCCTGCTGGTGCTGCGCTGGCGCCCTGCCCTGTTGCTGCACCTGCCGGTCCTGGCCTGGGGCCTGGCGGTGGAGTGTCTGCACCTTGGCTGCCCGCTCACCACCTGGGAAAACCGCATGCGCAATGCCGCCGGTGACGCAGGTTACCAGGGCAGCTTCGTCGAGCACTACGTCTGGCCAATGATCTACCCCGCCGGCCTGACCCCGCAGATCCAGCTGCTGCTGGGCACCCTCGTGCTAGTGCTGAACCTTGGCATCTACAGCTACGTGGCCTGGCGCTGGCGCCGCCCTAGCGGGTAGCGATCACGAACAACCGCGGGAAGGGCAACAGGACCTTGCCATCAGAGGCCGGCGGATAGTCGCGCTGCATGGCCTGCAGGTACATCTGCAGGAAGTCGGCCTGCTCCTGCTCATCAAGCCTGGCCAGATAAGGCCGCAACGCCGAGCCCTTGAACCATTCCACTACCGCTTCGGCGCCCCCCACCAACGGGTGATGATAGGTGGTGCGCCACACGTCCACCCGCGCGCACAGCGGGCTGAGCAAGTCGTAGTAGAACGCCGCGTTGTGCCGTGGCGGCAGCTGCAAGTCGGCGAATTTCGCCGCCCAGGGGCCTTGGCTTGCGATCTCGCGCAACTGCCGGTGGGCCGGCTCGTCGAGGTTGTCCGGGGTCTGCACGGCCAGGCTGGCGCCTTCGCTGAGCTGGCGCACCAGGTGCGGATACAGCAAGGCGTGGTCAGGCACCCATTGCAGCGAGGCATTGGCCAGGATCAGGTCCTGCGGCTCGGGGGCAGTCCAGCCGGCAATGTCGGCAATCACCGTGCGCACACGCGGAATGCACAGCCGCTTGCGCTCACGGGCCTTGTCGATCATGTCCGGGTCGCTGTCCAGCGCCGTCACCTGGGCATCGGGGTAACGTTGCAGCAGCACTTCGGTCGAATTACCGGGGCCGCACCCCAGGTCGGTGGCGTGGCGCACCGGCCGTGGCGGGATGGCGGCAATCAGGTCGCGTACGGCGCGTGTGCGTTCGTCTTCGAACAGGGAATACTGGTTGGCGGACCAGGCCATGTGCGGCTCCTTTGGGCGGGCAATGTGCCTAGCATATGCCATCTGTCGCCCGGCGGGACGGTTGCGAACGGATTACCCCGGAACTGATCACCTGTGCTTGAAGTCAGTCCTTGCATGCACACGCCTGTGAAGACCTACATCGCCCTCGCCATCCTGGCCCTGATCGCTGCGGCCGCCCTGCTCGGCTCACCGTGGATGAACCAGCGTTTCCACATGCCCGCAGAAAAAGCCCAGGCCCAACAACGCGAAACGGCCGGGTCCCCAAGGGAGCCGGCCGTTTCCAGACGCGAGTGACGCTTAGTGCTGCTTGCTACCAGAGCGGATCTGGTGCACCACACCCATCACCACCACGACCGCCGCAGCGATACCGGTGGAAATGACCAGGATCTGGTAGTCAGGCATGAAGGCCATGGTGACCAGAGCAGCCACGATGAACGCGATCACCAGGTAGGTCAGCCACGGGAACAGCCACATCTTCAGGCGTACTTCCTTGCCCTCGGCAATCAGCTTGCGGCGCATGCGCAGCTGCGAGAAGGCGATGACTAGGTACACCAGCAGGGCGATCATGCCGGTGGTGTTCATCAGGGTGTCCAGCACGTCTTTCGGGCGCAGGGTCTCGCTGAAGTTGATCAATGCACACACCACGGCCACGGCGCACGAACCCATGATCGCGTACACCGGTACACCGGTACCGGCGCGGGTGATCTTGAAGAACGACGGCGCGTCGCCACGCTGGGCCAGGGAGAACAGCATGCGCGATGCGGTGTAGTGGCCAGAGATCAGGCAGCTGCTCACGGAAGTCAGCACCACGAAGTTCATCAACAGCTCGGCATACGGCACGCCCAGCAGCTCCAGGGTACGGCGATAAGCGCCATAGCCAGAAACACCCAGGTGCGGGTCGTTCCACGGTACCAGGCAGACGATCAGGAAGATCGAGCCGACGTAGAACAGGCACACACGCCAGACCACCGAGTTGGTCGCCTTGACGATCTGCGCAGCCGGGTCCTTGGCTTCGGAGGCCGCGATGGTAACGATTTCGGCGCCGAGGAAGGCGAACATCACCCCGAGCAAGGCACCGATTACAGTGGTGATGCCATTGGGCATGAAGCCTTCGGCGGTGAGGTGGCTGATGCCACGCACTTCACCGAACTGCCAGATGTTCATCACGGCAGCCGTACACACGATCAGGAAGCAGACGATCGCAATCACCTTGATCAAGGCGAACCAGAACTCGAACTCACCGTAGTGCTTGACGTTGAAGAAGTTGACGGTGATCAGCAACAAGGTCGTGGCCAGCACGAACACGTTGACGCTGACGTCGGGGAAGAAGCCATGCAGGATCTTGCCCGCCACATAGGCTTCCCAGGCCATGAGGATGACCCAGTACCACCAGTACAGCCAGCCGATGGTAAAACCGGCCCAACGGCCAATGGCGCGGTCGGCGTAGGTCGAGAACGAGCCGGTGTCAGGCGAGGAAGTCGCCATTTCACCCAGCATGCGCATGATCAGCACCACCAGGATGCCGCCTGCCAGGTAGGCCAGGACAGCGGCTGGGCCGGCGCTGTGGATCACGCTGCCGGAACCGACGAACAAGGCGCCGCCGATAACCCCGGCGATCGACATCATCGTCAGGTGGCGCGACTTCAGCGAGGCACTGAGCTTGCTCTCGTGCCCGCTTTTCGCGGTGGTGGTTGTGGATGTTGCGTCCATCAGTTGTGTACCCCGTGCTTCTTCTTATCCAAGGAAAACTGTGAAATCCCGATGGCTGGCGATTTCACCTGTACATCAGTGCTAATGCGGGCAGGATGGTGTGAATTACACACGCAGGCCTTCCATGGCGGCCTGCTGACGCGCCCCAGGGCGACTGCCTGAGGCGAACTGAACATGCTTTATGTGGCGATATCCGACACCTAATGTAAAAATGTCCGACGCAGAGAGCCATGCACAGTGGCATGAATCTCGCACTGCACTGTATAGGTCGCCCATGCAGTACACCCTGCAGACGCCAGGCGATACGCACCCTGAAGGCCCCGAATGTTCGAATTACATCCAGACTCCTCTACCCCGCTGGTCAACCAGATCATCGATGGGCTGCGCGAGCTGATCGACAACCAAACCCTCAAGCCAGGCGCCAAGGTCCCGTCGATCCGCGCCTTTGCCGCCAGCTATTCGGTGAGTACCTTCACCGTGGTCGAGGCCTACGACCGCCTGGTCGCCCAAGGGCTGCTGGTGAGCCGTGGCAATGCGGGGTTCTTCGTCAACCGTGCGGCGGGCGAACTGCTGGAGCAGCACAACACCGAGGCCGACACCAGTCGACCAACGTTCAACTCCGAGTGGTACTTGCAGCAGATTTTCGAAATCCGCCAGTTGCCGTACAAACCAGGGTGCGGCTGGCTGCCCAACGACTGGATGTACGAAGACGGCCTGCGCCGCGGCCTGCGCCAGGTGGCGGGTAGCCCGCTGGAGTTGTCGGGGTACGGCGACCCCATGGGCCTGATGGAGCTGCGTGCGCTGACCGCACAGAACCTGCAACAAGAGCTGTCGATCGTCGCCAACCCGGCACAGCTGATGCTCACCCACGGCGCCAGCCAGGCCCTGGACCTGGCCGCACGCACACTGGTGCGCCCGGGCGATGTGGTGCTGGTGGACGACCCCGGCTACCCGAACCTCATGAGCATCCTGCGCACCCAAGGCGCAACCCTGGTAGGCGTGCCACGTACACCGGCCGGCTACGACCTGAACCAGCTGGAGCAATTGCTCACCCACCATCGCCCGACGGCGTTCTTCACCCAGCCGCACCTGCACAGCCCGACGTGCTCGCGCACCCCGCTGCCGCAGTTGCACCGCCTGCTGCAGCTTGCCAGCCAGCATAGCTTCCGCCTGGTGGAGAACAACCTGTACGCCGACATGGTCGCCGAGCCGCAGCCATGCCTGGCCAGCCTCGACCATCTGCAGCAGGTGGTGTACGTGGGCAGCTATTCCAAGAGCATTTCGCCCAACGTGCGGGTCGGCTACATGCTGGCCAACCCCGAGCTGATGCAAAAACTGCTGCACCTGAAGATGCGCTCAGGCCTGACCACCTCGCAGGTGATGGAGCGCGTGGTGTATGCGGCGATCATCGACGGGCGCTGGCGCAAGCACCTCAAGCGCCTGCGCCAGCGCCTGGCCGAGGCGCATCAGGAAGTTGGCCGGCATCTGCATCGATTGGGCTTCGAACTGTTCACCGAATCGGATGAAGGCATGTACATCTGGACCCGCCACCCGGCGATTCCCGACAGTGCCGCGTTGCTGGACGATGCGCTGGAGAAAGGCATCATGCTCGGCCCTGGGCAGTTGTTCATGGTCGACGCCAAGGCGACCGGGTGGATGCGGTTCAACGTGGCGTTCAGTACGGATCCGGCGATGTGGGAGTTGTTGGAGAAGGTGTTGGTGAAGCACGTGCGGCGGGGTGGGATGTAGGGGGTGTCGACCCCGATCGATGGAGGGCAAAAACTCGAAAGCCGCAAAGCGCCCATGGGAATGGGTTCACACGCGAAAAGGCCGGCAGCCAAACCACCGATGCCGGCCTCTGGCACTTATCGCCAGTCCGCCTGTTCAGCAAAGAACGCCTGCGCATTCACCTCCAGGCTCTCCAGGTGATAGCCCCCCTCCTGGACAATCAGGCAAGGCAAGCGCAACGCCCGAATTCGCTCACCCAACGCAGCGAACCCTTCAGTGGTCACAGCCACCTTGCTCTGCGGGTCCAGTTCGTAGATATCGAACCCCAGCGACAGCACCAGTACCTCGGCACCAAAGTCCGTCACTGCAGACAGCGCAACCTCCAGCTGCCCCATGAAGTCCGCCTCGCTCGCCCCATGCGCCATCGGCAGGTTGAGGTTGTACCCCTCCCCATCACCCCGGCCACGCTCGTCCGCGAACCCGGCCACGCCCGGGTAGAAGTTGGTCGGGTCGCCATGGGTCGACACATACAGCACATCACGGCGATCGTAGAAGATCTCCTGAATCCCTTGTCCATGGTGCATGTCGGTATCGAGGATCGCTACACGGTTGTAGCGGCTGCGCAGGGCCTGGGCGGCCACGGCGGCGTTGTTGATGTAGCAGAAGCCGCCAGCGGCATCGAACCGCGCATGGTGCCCCGGTGGTCGGCACAAGGCATAGGCGGCGGGCTCCCCGTCGAGGATGGCCTTGGCCGCTGCAACCGCGCTTTGCGCCGACCAATAGGCCGAGTGCCAGGTGTGTTCGCCCACCGGGCAGCTACCGTCTGCCAGGTAGCGGCCGGCCTGGGCGAGGATGCCGCGCAGAGCGTTGGGCTCACGCACGAAAATGTTGGACATGACCTCGTCACCCCAGTCTTCGGGCACTTCTTTCCAACGTGCATGGGCCTCTTCGAGAAAGGCCAGGTAGGCCTCACCATGCACGGCCTTTAGCGGTTCAAGGCCGGCATCGTCGGGCTGGCGGATGTCGAAACCCAGGTCTTTGGCCGCCTTCAGCAGGCGCTGGGCGCGCTCGGGGACTTCCTGCGGGGTGCGCATGGCGCCGCGCGAGTAGTAACTGCGTGGGTGGTGCAGCAGTTGTTCGGGGTGGAAGTAGCAACGCATCAGCCTTCTCCTTGTTCGACACGGCCCGCACGGGCCAACACGGCGTTCAGCAGCACATCGGCACCCTGTCGGGCATCGTCGGGTAATACGTCTTCGGCTTCGTTGTGGCTCAGGCCGCCGACGCAGGGGATGAACACCATGGCCGTCGGGCAGTATCGGGCCAGCAGGATGGCATCGTGACCGGCACCGCTGACGATTGATTGCTGGGCGTAGCCCAGTTCGTCCACCGCCTGCTGCACGGCAGCCACACATGCAGGGTCGAACGGCGTGGCCGGGCTGACCCAGTGGCGTTCGATGCGTACCTGCAGGCCGCGCTGGCTGGCAATGATTTGCAGCTTCAGGCTCAGGTCGCGCTCCATGGCTTCGATGGCTTCATCGCAGTGGTGGCGTAAGTCGACCGTAAAGCGCAGCAGGCCAGGAATGGTGTTGCGCGAGGACTTGGCAATCGACAACTCGCCCACGGTGGTCAGCCCTTCGGGTGCGAAGTCCGCTGCCAACTGCTCGACCGCCTGGATCATCCGCGCCGCGCCATACAGGGCATCCTTGCGCAGGGGCATCGGTGTCGTACCCGCGTGGGCCGCCATGCCTTCGACCGTGACGTCCAGCCAGCGAATCGCTTGCCCGCCGCTGACGACACCTATGGCCTTGGCGTTGTCTTCAAGGATCGGACCTTGCTCAATATGCGCTTCGAAATAGGCATCCACCGGGCCACCTAAAGGGCGCTGGCCGGCGAAGCCCGTTCGCTGCAGTTCGTCGGCGACGCTGAGGCCATCGGCATCGCGGATAGCCAGCGCTTCGGCCAGCGCGAGGCTGCCCGTGAACACTGCCGAGCCAAACATGGCCGGCGTGAAGCGCGCGCCCTCCTCGTTCGTCCACACGGCAATTTCCAGCGGCTTGCGAGTGTGGATGTTCAGCTCGTTGAGGCGGCGCACCACTTCAAGCCCGGCCAGCACGCCATAGACACCGTCGAAACGACCGCCTTCGGGCTGAGTGTCGAGATGGCTGCCCATCATTACCGGTGCGGCATTCGGGTCACTACCTGGACGACGGGCGAACAGGTTGCCTATGGCATCCACCGTCAGCGTCAGGCCGGCTTCGCGGCACCAGTGGCTGAACAGTTCACGGCCCGCCTTGTCCTCGTCGCTGAGCGCCAGGCGGCAGCTACCGCCGCGGGCGGTGGCGCCGATTTCGGCCATGGCTATCAGGCTCGCCCACAGGCGTTCGCCATTGCTTTTCAACATGTGCGGGTACTCCAGAGTCGATCGGATCAGGCCAGTTCCAGGTGCTGGCTACGGGCGTACTGGCGCGCCAGGGCAAGCACGCAGACCAGCGAAAGGGTGGCGATCAAGGTGTAGAACACTGCCATCGGCCACCACTGGCCACTAAAGGTGTGGGCCAACCAGGTGCCGATCAGCGGGGTCAGGCCGCCGGCAAGGGCGCCGCAGATCTGGTAAGCCAGGGAAATGGCGGTGTAGCGCACGCGGGTTTCGAACATGCCGCTGACGTAGCCGGCGATCACCGCGTAGAAAGAGGCCATGCAGGCAGCGGCCAAGGCGATGCCTAGCACAATCAGGGGCCCGTGGCCCGAGCTCACCAGCACAAACATTGGGTAGGGCGAGGCCATCGCCAGCAGGGCGACCAGGGCCAGGAAGCGAGTTGCACCAATCTTCTCCGACAGCCAGGCCGCCAGGGGCTGCACACAGAACTGGATGATTGCCACGAAGAACAGGCATTCCAGAATCAACGAGCGCTCCAGGTGCAATTGCTGGGTGGTGTAACTGATCATGAAGGTATTGGTGAAGTAGACCCCGGCAATGCCCAGGGTATTGGCGCCGATACACAGCAACAGCGGGCGCCAGGCGGTGCGCAGCACCTCGAGGGCCGGAGCCTGCTCCTTGCACCTGGCCTTTTCTGCCTGCTCGCGGCTGGCCATGAACTCAGGCGACTCATTCACGCCCAGGCGAATAGCCAGCCCCACCAGTAGCAGCAGTGCGCTGGCCAGGAACGGCACGCGCCAGCCCCAGCTCATCAGCGCCTCTTCAGGCAGTCGGGTGACCGCACCAAACGCCAGCAGCGACAGGATAAGGCCCGCCGGGCTACCCAACTGGGCGAACGACGCGAAGAAGTTGCGGCGGCCCTTGGGCGCATGCTCGCCGGCCATCAGTACCGCCCCGCCCCACTCGCCGCCCACGGCAATCCCCTGGACGATGCGCAGCAGGATCAACAGCACCGGCGCGGCCGCGCCGATTTGTGCGTAAGTCGGCAGCAGACCGATGCAGACAGTGACGATGCCCATCATCAGCAGGGTGATGACCAACGACTTCTTGCGACCGATACGGTCGCCCACGTGACCGAAGATGATGCCGCCAAGCGGCCGGGCGAAGAAGCCCACGGCGAAGGTACCGAACGCGGCCATGGTGCTGAACAGGCTGTCGTCGGAGGGGAAGAACAAGGCACCGAAGACGAGCGCGGCGGCGGTGGCGTAGATGTAGAAATCGTACCACTCGATCATGGTGCCGATGAATGCGGCGGCGGCGGCACGACGCGGTTGAGCGGAAGCGGTCGGCTTCATGGGGGCTCCTTTGCTTGTTGTTCTGGCAGGAGTTGCAAGGGTCACGGGGCGCTCTGCTGGCGCTTGGCCTGTTGACTCGATGGTGCCTTTTCAGCGGGACAACCCGCTTCCACAGCGTCTGCGCGATCACTGCAGGCGGGGATTCACCCGCGAAGAGGGCCAACGTCGATGCAACAGGTTTCGATGACTGCGATTTATCGGCCGGAGGCTATGATTAGTCAATTTTCTATTTATTATGCGCACTATTAGCCATGCTTATCATCGAGCCCTGCCATGCCTGACCGCTTGCTCAACGACCGCCTCGACTGGAACCTGCTGCGCACCTTCCGGGTCATCGGCCAGGAGCTGTCCATCAGCCGTGCCGCCGCCCGCCTGCACCTCACCCAGCCGGCAGTGAGTCAGGCGCTCAAACGCCTTGAAGAGCAGCTTGGCCGCCAGCTCATTGCCCGTCGCGGACCGCGCTTCGTATTGACAGAAATGGGCGAGCAGCTGTTCCAGCTGGCTGGCGAGGTGTACGGGCAGATGTCGCAGATCGGCGGCTTGCTGGAACAACCGGCGGACGAGCTGGTGGGCAAAGTGCGCCTGCTGATGATCAGTCGCATCGTCAGCGAACGTTTCGATGACTTCCTGGCCAACCTCCATCGCCAGCACCCAAGGGTCGAGCTGGAAATCGACGTGATGCGCAGCTCCGATATCGTCGCCGCCCTGCAGGAGAAAACCGCTACAGCGGGCCTCAGCCTCAACCGGCGTGCACAGCCACGGCTGGAGCAGCGGCTGTTTCTGCGCCAACGATATGCATTCTTCTGTGGCAAGCACCATGCCTTGTTCGGCCAGGCCGAAGGCGATTTACAGCGGGAGAACTTTGTCAGTTTCACCAGCGACCAAATTGGCGGCATGTTGTCGCCGCTGACCATTTTCCGCGACCAACAAGGGTTTGCCGGGCGCATCGTGGCGTCATCGCCAAGCCTTGAGGAAGTGCGCCGACTGGTGATTGCCGGGTTTGGCATCGGCTGCCTGCCCGAACATGTGGTGGCACCGGATGTTGGGGCGGGCTTGCTTTGGAAGCTGTCGCCGCACGAAGGGATTGCCGATGTGGACATTCACCTGCTGTGGAACAGAGAGCAGCGATTCAGCCGGGCGGAGGAGATGTTTATCGAGGCGTTGCAGCGGGTCATCACCTGACGCGCTGAGCCGCTCGATAGGCCGCTCAGCATTCGCGCTTGCCAACTGATTACCACTACCACAACGACACGCTCGTCGTTGACTTGGCGGCGCACCACTTGCCCGAGGCCTTACGCCACAACTTGGATCCCATCTTGTGACGGAGTATGCTAGGCAATAGCTAAACGCCACTACCCAGGCAGGCTCAGTGCCTGCTTTCAAGGACGAGCCTTTGCCCAGCCACCCGACCCGCCACACCATCGCCCGCCAGTGGCAACTGCTCAAGTTGCTGCCCGGCCGCCACCCGGGAATGAGCTCCACCCAGTTGCAGGCTGCCCTGACAACCGTGGGCCATACCACCAGCAAACGCACCGTCGAGCGCGACCTGGTCGAGCTCGCCGCACTGTTCCCGCTTCAGTGCAACAGTAAAGGCATGCCTTATGGCTGGTACTGGCAACCGGGCTTGAGCTTGGGCGAAGCGCAGCAGCTGCAACCCGACGCACTTGCCCCCCCGACACACGTCGTACTGTATGCCTGGGTCGATGACGCGCTGGCCCGCCGCCTGGAGCAATCACCCCTGTCCGTCGATATGCAACTGACGCCCCAGGCTGGCGGCGGCGCCGCGCTGGTGGCCACCGTCGACGACAACCGCGCGCTGATGGGCTGGCTGCTGTCCCAGGCGGGGTCGATCCGCATCCAGGCGCCGCAGGCGCTGCGCACGGCCATGATTGAACAATTGCGCCAGAGCCTGGCGCTGCATGAGGGCGAAGGCGGCTGCAAGCAATAGCGCCAACGGCGTCAGTAGGTTCCCGGATACGCCCCGCCATCGATCAGCAGGTTCTGCCCGGTGATGTAGCCGGCATGCGCGCTGCACAGAAATGCGCAATACGCGCCAAACTCCGCGGCATCGCCAAAACGCGACGCCGGAATGGCCTTGCGCCGCGCCTGGGCAGTGACTTCCACATCACCACCCGCAGCCTTCAAGGTCTTTTGCAGACGCGCCGTGTCGAACGCCCCAGGCAACAGGTTGTTGAGTGTCACATTGCAGCCCGCCAAACGCTGCTGCCGGGCCAGGCCGGCAATGAATCCGGTCAGGCCACTGCGGGCACCGTTGGATAAACCCAGCATGTCGATCGGTGCCTTCACCGCGCCGGAGGTGATGTTCACCACCCGGCCAAAACCACGCTCGGCCATGCCATCTACCACCGCCTTGATCAGCTCGATGGGCGTGAGCATGTTGGCGTCCAGCGCCTTCAGCCAGTCATCACGCCCCCAATCACGGAAGTCCCCCGGTGGCGGGCCACCGGCGTTGTTGACCAGAATGTCGACCTGCGGGCAGGCCGCCAACAGCGCCTGGCGCACCTTGGGATCGGCAACATCCCCTGCCACGGTATGGACCTCGATGCCCGGGCAGGCCCTGCGCAACTCGCTGGCGGTCTGCTCCAGGGTGGCTTGGGTACGGGCATTGATGACCAGGTTGACGCCTTCTTTGCCCAACGCTTCGGCGCAGCCTTTGCCAAGGCCTTGACTGGCCGCGCAGACGATGGCCCAGCGGCCGGTGATGCCTAGATCCATTGGTTTACTCCTTGATGCAATCAGGGTGACAGGGTGACTGACAGGCGCTGCCGGGGCAATCTAGAGGACAGGACAGGGCCACCGATAATGAAAAGAACTGATCCACCGATAACCGCCGCTTATCCCTGCCAGCGCTTCGGCAACGGACTGGAAATCAATGGGGACCGTCACACTTCACCCGCCGTCAGTTCCTCCACCAGCAATCGTGCCGCAGGCGATAACGGCGCCGCGACCCGGTGCACGATGCCGAACGGCTCGCTCAACGCCCGTAGCGGCACCGCCAGCGACACCAGCAACCCGCGCTGCTCGGCAAAGGCCGCCACTGCACGGGGAATGACTGCCACCAACGTCGGGTCATCTTCAAGCAGCATGAAGGTGGCGAAGGTGGAAAAGGTCTCCAGTGGGTACCGTGACACCTCCACCCCCGCCTCGCTCAACTCGCGTTCCAGCGCTTGGCGCATGGGCATGTTGGCCGGATAAACCACCCAGCGATAATGGCTCAGGTCGCTGATCTTGAGTGCCGCCGCCCCGGCCAGCGGATGCTGCGGATGCGCGACCACCGTCAACGGCTCCTGGGCCAGTTCGACAAAGCCATATTCCGCCGCGTTGCGGCCCAGCCCTGGCCGGCAGATGGCCAGGTCCAGGCGCCCTTCGTCCAGCTGGACGAGCAGGTTGGCGCTGGTATTCTCGGCGATTTCCACTGCCAGTTGCGGCTGTTTGCGGCGCAAGCGCCCGAGGGCGCTGACCAGTGTGGGCATAGCCCCCATGATACTGCCCACCGCCAGCCGCCCGCCCTGGCCTTGGACGATGCCCAACACCTCTTCGCGCAGATGCCCCAGGTCACTGTGGATCAGCCGCGCGTAGCGCACCACGCATCGGCCCACGTCGTTGGCAACCAGGCCGCTGGGCATTCGCTGGAACAACGGTACGCCCAGTATCTCCTCGACCTCACGCAGGGCCTTGGTGGCACCGGGCTGGGAAATGGCCATGGCTTCAGCTGCCTTGTGCAGCGAGCCACAGCGGTCCAGCTCGATCAGCAAGCGCAACTGGCGCAGGCGCAGGCGAGAAAAAATGGAATCCAGAGAAGGGATCATCAGGCAGGCTCGGCAGGGGTTTCGTCATGCCGAGCACTATAGAGGGTCGTCTGCGGGGGCGTATTGAGTTTTCCGCAAATGACCCTCGATCGCAGAACGAATGCACGGATTTTTCTGCAGGCTGTTTTACCGCGGGTCACGACGTGCCAGGCAGGCATAGGCCAAGGCCATTACACTGGCCGCCAGTATGCCAAGCAGTATCATCAGCTCACGGCTGTAACGGGCTACCATGGCCGGAAAACCGATGACCTCGCGATACACCTGCACATGGGCCTCACCGTCGGCGTGGCTGATACTGACCCCGCCATGGCGGATCTGCGAGTAGTCGGCATCGAAATACACCCACACCTTGCAGGTGCCACCTGGCTCGATGGCCGGGATATCAACCTGGGCGATGGCGGTTTCCAGCAGCGTGTCGTTGCCGGCAGCATCGCGCACCTGCACCAGGCCCTTGGCTGGCAGGCGGATTTTCACCTGCCGGACCTGCGCATCACCACTGTTGTGCAGTTCGATCAGCAGGCCGGTACGGTGGTCGACCAGCCCTGCCTCGAAAGGCTTGGCGAACAGCTGGGCATAAGGGGCCTGCGCCATTTCGATGAGCCGCTCGACCTGATCATGGCCCAGCTGGCCTTGAACGATACCGTTGATTCGCCCCTGCAACTGCTCGTACTTGAGCTGCTCGCTGGCCTTGCTGATCCGCTCGCTGAACTGGCTGGGATAAGTGAGGTAGGCATAGGTCAGTGACGCCTCAAGGCGCGGATTGCCCCTGAGCAACGCGTAGGCGGCCAACAGGACCATCAGGCCGATCAGCACGGCGACGAGAAGCTTCCCCACCTTGTCCCAGCTCAATGCATGCTTCCTTCTGTCGTGTTACAGACGATTAAAACCGCCCAAGGGTGCCAAGTTCGCGCCCCCCAGGCAAGCCTGGCTAGGCTTCGCCCCCGCCTTCGCGCGCCTGACGCATCTGCAGCAACTGGCCGTCGATCAGTGACTTGGCCATCCCCGCCAGGTAGTACGTGGCCTTCATCATCACCTGGCGGTCGTCAGGCCTGTCGATGGCCTTGCGGGTGATTTCGGTGATGCAGCCCATGATGCCCGAAGCTTCCATCAGTGCGGTGCGTATTGGCAGTTGCGGTTTCATTTGCACCAGTTCGGCATCGCTGTTGCCAAAGCGGCTCGCGGCTTGCACGACATAGGGCTTGCTGCTGTTTTTCGGCTTTTCGCTGTCCATGTCCATTCCTCAAGGTTAGGTGCTAGCCGAGGCTAGGCCGCTGCCTACCCCATTACAATGACAAAGGGGTGGAAAGGGTCACTTTAGGAAATGGACTACAAGAACCCTGCACAGGTAGCGCCGAGCCACCGCTCAGCCCCCCTTGACCCGCCCCCGACAGTGGCGGACGATCAACCTCCCCCACACAAGGACGAACACCATGCTGCGGATACTGGGAAGAGCCTCTTCCATCAATGTGCGAAAAGTCCTGTGGGCCTGCGCCGAATTCGAGATCGCGTTCGAGCGCGAAGACTGGGGTTCTGGCTTCAAGGCCACTGACAGCACCGAGTTCCTCGCGCTGAACCCCAACGCCATGATTCCGGTGATCCAGGACGGCGACTTCACCTTGTGGGAATCCAATAGCATCATCCGTTACCTGGCCAGCCGCTACGGCGCCACCGCGTTCTATCCCGGCGAAGCCCAGGCGCGAGCGCGGATCGACCAGTGGATCGACTGGCAGGCCTCGGACCTGAACCGCTCGTGGAGCTACGCGTTCATGTCGCTGGTCAGGCATTCGCCCGCTCACCAGGACCCGCAAGCACTGGCTGCCGGTTGTGCCGAGTGGTCACGCTACATGCGCATCCTCGACCGCCAGCTGGCCAGCACCGGTGCCTATGTGGCCGGCAGCCAGTTCACCCTGGCCGACATCCCGATCGGCCTGTCGGTCAACCGCTGGTTCGAAACGCCGTTCGAGCACCCGCACCTGCCTGCTGTGCGCGATTACTACGAGCGCCTGAG
This sequence comes from Pseudomonas sp. Kh14, assembly GCF_900291005.1. Taxonomy (NCBI): domain Bacteria; kingdom Pseudomonadati; phylum Pseudomonadota; class Gammaproteobacteria; order Pseudomonadales; family Pseudomonadaceae; genus Pseudomonas; species Pseudomonas sp. Kh14. The sequence goes on along the minus strand of NZ_OLKJ01000025.1, from coordinate 79,622 downwards.
CGAGCGCCCTGCCTATCACTTGCATGGCCGAAACGGTACGCCGTAATACCGGCAAGGACGTGAATCGAGGGGCGCAAAGCGCCCCAAGGTTCCGGCCTGCTACAGCGCAACCTGCCCCCCTGCTACCACCCCTCGCCCACGCCAGGCAAACAGCAGCACCAGTACCAACCCCAGCGTCGCCATCGCAGCCCCCGCCAAGGAAATCGCCGGGTAGCCCAGCCCCGCATTGATCACTGCGCCGCCCAGCGCCGCACCGATCGCATTGCCCAGGTTGAACGCGCCAATGTTCACCGCCGAGGCCAGGTTGGGTGCATCCTTGGCCGCCTCCATGACCCGCATTTGCAGCGGCGGCACCAGGGCAAAGCTGGCCGCACCCCAGACCAGGATCGCCAGGCCGGTCGGCAGCGGCCAGTCCAGTACCAGCGGAAACACCAGCAGCACGGCAATCAGCCCAGCCAGTGACAGGATCAGGGTGCGATCGATCGAGCGGTCCGCCGCCTTGCCGCCCCACACGTTGCCCAAGGTCAGGCCGACACCGAACAGCACCAGCATGGCCGTCACGAAGGGGGTGGACGCCGCCGCTTCATGCTGCAGGATCGGCGCAATGTAGGTGAACACCGTGAACATGGCGCTGGAACCCACCACGGTCAGCAACAAGGCCGCCAATACCGGCCTGCGGCCCAGCACACGGATCTCGGCCATGGCACCCTCGCCCTTGGGCGAGGCAACATTGGGCAGTGCGTACCAGAGTGTGGTCATCGCCACTAGGCCAAGCCCGGCAATACCCCAGAACGCCGTGCGCCAACCCAGCATTTCACCCAACCAGGTCGCCAACGGCACGCCGCCGATGGTGGCCAGGGTCAAACCCATGAACATTGCAGCCACGGCCCCGGCGCGCTTCGCGGGCGGCACCACACTGGCCGCGACGATCGAGCCGATGCCGAAGAAGGCGCCGTGGTTGAGTGAAGTGACCACGCGGGCGACCAGCAGGCTGGCGTAGTCGCTGGCCACGGCCGACATCAGGTTGCCCAAGGTGAAAATGGCCATCAGCCCGATCAACAGGTAACGGCGCGGGATCTTCACCGTGGCCAGGGTCATCAGCGGCGCGCCGATCAGCACGCCAATGGCATAGGCACTGACCAGCAGCCCGGCAGCAGGAATGGAAACGCCAAGGTCGGTAGCGATACTGGGCAACATGCCCATGGGGGCGAACTCTGTAACGCCGATGCCGAAGGCACCGATGGCGAGTGCGACAAGCGGTGGATTGATACGCATGGCAAGCTCCTTATCTATGCCGCAAATGCTACGATCCGTTTAAAATGCGCACTAGACTGCAATTTTGCGAACCACCTTTGCTTGATAGGCACAAATGGACTTCAGTGGCAGATCCGGCGAGATGGAGATTTTTGCCAAGGTGGCGCAAGCGGGCAGCCTGTCTGCCGCCGCCCGGGCGCTAGGCCTGACGCCCTCGGCGGTCAGCCGCATTCTCGCCCGCACCGAACAGCGCCTGGGTACCCGCCTGCTACTGCGCACGACCCGGGCGCTCACCCTCACCCCCGAGGGAGAGGCCTACCTGCGCGGCGCACGGCGGGTGCTGGCGGACATGCTCGAAGTGGAAGAAGCCATCACTGACCAAGGCGTGCCACGCGGGCGATTGCGGGTCAGCGCTGCGCTGGGCCATGCCCGGTTGACCGTAGTGCCGCTGCTGGCGGCCTTCAGCGCACGCTACCCGCAAGTGCTGGTTGACCTGACCCTCAGCGACGAGGTGGCCGACATTCTCGGCGGCCAGGCCGACGTGGCGCTGCGCTTCGGTCACCTGCCGGACAGCTCGTTGAGCGCTCGCGCCATTGGCGAGACCGGCCAGGTAGTGGTGGCCTCGCCAGAATACCTGCAACGCCACGGTACCCCGCTTGAACCTGAAGACCTGGCCCGGCACAACTGCCTGCGCTTCAACTTCCGCCGCGCGATGCCCGACTGGCCGTTTCACCGCGACGGGCATACGTTCTCACTGAAGGTTAAAGGGAATATCGAATGCAGCAGTGGCGAGGCGCTGGCGCAGCTGGCCAGGCTGGGCGCCGGCGTGGCGCGTATCGGCACCTTTACCGTGGCCGATGACCTGGCCAACGGGCAACTGGTGCCGTTGCTGGAGGCTTACAACCCTGGGGATCGGGAACCGATTCATGCGGTGTTCGTCGGCGGCCCGGCCATGCCGGCACGGGTGCGGGTGTTTGTGGATTTTCTGGTGGAACAGCTATCTGGCGGTCTGTAGGGCCGGCCTCATGTCGCGACAGGGCCGCCCACGCGCGCCCTGATCAGTCTCATCACGCTTGCATGCCGGCCAGGATAAAGCCCATGAACCGCCGCACATCCGCCCGGTGTGCCGCCATGTCCAGCGGCTCGCGGCTGCAAAGGCGCAGCAACTGAAGGTGCCCGTAATCGTTGATCAGGAACGCCGCATAGCCCACGTCCAGCCCAGCCGCCAGCCTGCCGCTGTCGCACAAGTCCTGTAGCAGGCATTTCAACTCGTTGACCAACGCGTCGTTGACGCGCCTGTAGGCATCCGGCACGCCCTGCTGCTCAGCCCCCAGCAACGGCAGCAACGGCGGCAATATCTCGCGCCAGAGCGGTGCAGGCAACACCTCGAATGCGTAATCGGTCAAGTGCGCTTCGTAGCAGCACAGGGCCTCCAGCGCATCGTCGAATTCCGGCAGGCGCCGCCGGGCTTCGGTCACCGCCCGGTGGTCGGCCTCGCGGAGCTTCTCCAGCAAAATTTCCTGCTTGCTGCCGAAATAGGCAAACACCGTGGGCACCGACACTGCGGCCAAGCGCGCGATCTGCTCCATGGTGGTGGTCTGGTAACCCTGCGTTTCAAACAGGCCTAGCGCCGTTCGGCTGATGGTTTCACGACGCATCGCCTTCTGCTGCTCGCGCAGTCCGCTCACATTCACACCTTTTTCGAATCGTACACGTCGGCGCACAGCATAACGCAAAGCTGCGTCGTAAAAATATTTTATTGACTAAAAGTTTTAATGAACTCAAAACTAATGCTCCATTCTGACCTGGGAGTTGCCATGTCCACCGCCGCAGACCTCATTATTCACAATGCCCGCATCTACACGGTCGACCCGCACAGGCCTTGGGCTGAGGCGGTGGCCATCTGCGGCGAACGCATCGTTTGCGTGGGCGACCACGGCAGCGTCATGGCATACGCCGGCCCTGCCACACGCCTGCTGGATGCCGGCGGCAAACTGGTGCTGCCGGGCTTCGTCGAGTCTCACTGGCATTTTTCCTCTACCGCCTTTGCCTTTCAGGCGCTGGTCAACCATACAGACCCGCAACAGGTGCTGGCCCTGCTCCAGGCCTACGTCGAGGCCAACCCCTGTGAAAAAGCCATTACCGGCATGGGCTGGATCCAGCCATTGATGCCTGGGCATATGTTGCGCCGCGAAGTACTGGATGCCATCTGTGCGGACAAGCCCGTGTGCCTGCTGTCCACCGACTATCACACCATGTGGGTCAACAGCTTCGCCCTGAACGCTGCCGGCATCGACCGCAACACCCCGCCACTAGAAGAGGGCGCCAGCTGGTTCGAAAAGGACCCGATCACCGGCGAGCCCACGGGCGTGATCATTGACTGCGCCGCCTATTCGCTACTGATGCAACGTCTGAGCGAAGCCGGCTACCTACCGACAGGCATCGACCTGTACCTGCGCTCGATCCCCTTTTGGCAAGAGAAACTGGTGGCGGCCGGGATTACCACGGTATTCGATGCCGGTTTCCTCGACCCCGCTGGCGACCAGTCGCTGCTGTATGAAACCCTGCAGCAACTGGAGCGTGAGGAGCGCCTGAAACTGCGGGTGGTCGGCAGCTACATCAACATGGGCACCGAGGACGATCCGGTCACGCGGCTGCAGGCCCTGCGCGAACGCTACGACTCGCCGCTGGTCAAGGCGCAGACCCTCAAGCTGATGCTGGACGGGACCGAGCTGAACCACACCGCGTTCCTGCTCGAGCCCTATTGCGACAAGCCACACAGCTGCGGATCGACGACCATGCCCGAGGAAGTGTTCGAGGGCCATGTGCGCAAGGCCGACGCCCTGGGTATCGACGTGATGGTGCATGCAGTGGGCGATGCCGCCGTGCGCATGGCGCTGGACGTGTTCGAGCGCACGTTCTCCAGCAATCCGCCCCGCGACCGTCGTCACGTCATCACTCACGCCTTTCTCACCCACCCCGACGACATCCCGCGCTTTCGCCGTATCGGCGTCATGGCCAACACCCAGTTGCAGTGGGGCGTGGTCGACGCCTACGCCGAGGCCATCCAGCAGACCTATGGCTACCCACGCTGGGCGTCGATGTATAAATTCCGCAGCTTCATCGACCAAGGTGTGACCGTGTCCATCGGCATGGACGGCCTGGTGTGCCAATGCCGATGCCAGCACAAGCCTGTGGAACACATCGAATCGGGCCACACCCGCCAGCTCAGTGGCGAACCCGATGCCCCTGTGATGCCCGATGCCGACGAGCGCCTGAGTATCCCGCAACTGATCGCCGCCTATACCCTCAACGGTGCCTACCAACTGGGCCTGGAACGGGAAATCGGTTCGATCACCGTTGGCAAGCGTGCCGACATCATCGTGCTGGAGCAGGACCTGTTCGAACTGGACCGCTACCAGATCGGCAATACCGAAGTAGCGCTGACCGTAATGAACGGCCGCATCACCCACGACGCAGGTACCCTGCCCCGCGCCTGACCCCGGACCCGACCATGCACAACAATAACAACACCCTGCTTCTGCGTGCTGCGCTGATCTACATCGCCGCCACGGCCTTGATCATCATTGGCGTACAACCCATCTTCATCGGCCTGCTGGCCGAGCGGTTGCATCTGGACCTGAGCCAACAGGGCTGGGTACTTTCCAGTGAAATGAGCGGAACACTGCTCGGTTGCCTGCTGCTATCGATACCAAGGCGTCATCCAAGTGGCCGTGGGCTGTACCTGGCGGCAGCCTTTGCAGCGCTGATGTTGAACCTCCTCAGCGCTGCGCTGGACACTTTGACGACCTTGATTCTGTGCCGTTTTGCCTGTGGTATCACTGCGGGCCTGCTGTATGCCGGGTCGATCAGCGGGCTTGGCCGGCTGCCGGGCCAGGATCGCTCGTACGGCCTGTCGCTGCTGATTCAAACCGCTGTCTTTGCCCTGTACGCGACGTGCCTGCCACAACTGGCAGAGCAGTTCGGTCACCGCACGGCGATTGCATCACTGGGTTTCTGGTTCGTGCTGATCGCTATGGCTGCGTTGTTCATTCCGGTACGGCTGCAGCGTGTAACACCCGTGCGCCTGGCGCAGCCAGGCGGCGGCTCCGCGATTATCGGGCGCTACGCCCTGCTGGGGATGCTGTGCCTGCAGTTGGCGATCTATTCGTTGTGGGGGTTTGTCGAACAGTTGGCGCGCGAACGTGGCATCGAGGCGGTGGATGTGGGCTGGGCGTTCGGGCTGGGAATACTGGGTGGCTTGCCTGGCGGCGCCCTGCCCAGCCTGCTGGGCGCACGGGTGAGCCGTGGCCCGATGATCGGCCTGGGCTCGCTGGTAGTGCTTGTGTCAATCACCCTGCTGGCGCGGTATACACATGATGCCGATCAGCTGTGCATGGCACTGTTTCTGATGAACTTCGGCTGGGTGCTGGCGCTAACCTACTACATGGGGGCAATTGCCACCAATGACCCACGCGGCACGTTGACACCCTGGGTCAGTGCGCTGCAACTGGGGGCCGCGGCGGCAGCGCCGGCGTTAGTGGCATTGCAGCAACAGAGTGCCGGGCGGGAAATGATCTTTGCCAGTGCAGGGACGGCGGTGGTGTTGGGGTGCGTGCTGAAGGGCGTGGCCGGCGTGGTTCATCGGCGGGCAGTTCGTGAAGCTGCCTGATGGAGCGCATGAGCCGGTGATGGTATGCAACGACTGCAGCCCGATCTGACACCGATACCGCCCGTTAGGTTATCTTCGACGCTTCACTGTACCGACCGGGCCAGACCAACATGCGTATTGTCATTCCCGACGACTACCAGGATGTAATCCGTACGCTCGATTGCTTCGGCAAGCTGAGCGGGCATGCTGTCAGCGTCCTTCATGAGCACCCGCCTGCCACGCTGGAACAACTTGCAGCACGTTTTGCCGATGCCGACGCCTTGGTCCTCACCCGCGAACGCACACGCATCGAAGCCGCCTTGCTCGACCGTCTGCCCAACCTCAAGCTGATCAGCCAGACCGGCAAGGTGTCCAGCCACCTCGACCTGGCTGCCTGCACAGAGCGCGGCATTGCCGTGACCGAGGGGCGCGGATCGCCGGTAGCGCCTGCCGAACTGGCCTGGGCGCTGATCCTCAATGCACGCCGGCAACTGCTGCCGGCCATTGATGCCTTCCGCCAAGGCCAATGGCAGGTCAACCTGGGCCAGGCGCTGGCCGGGCAGACGCTGGGCATCTGGGGCTATGGCAAGATCGGCCAGCGCCTGGCGCGTTATGCGCAGGCCTTCGACATGCCCGTGCTGGTGTGGGGCAGCGACAACAGCCGCGCCGCAGCCAAAGCCGATGGCCACGCTGCGGCCGCCTCGCGCGAGGCGTTTTTTGCCGAGGCGGATATTGTCAGCCTGAACCTGCGCCTTTCGGATCAGACACGCCATGGGGTGACCTTCGACGACCTGTCCCACATGAAGCCCGACGCCTTGCTGGTGAACGTCAGCCGCGCAGAACTGATTGCACCAGGCGCATTACTGCAGGCATTGGATGCCGGGCGGCCGGGCTACGCGGCGGTGGATGTTTATGAGGAGGAGCCGTTACTCGACCCGGCCCATCCACTGCTGCGCCACCCACGGGTACTCAGCACGCCCCACCTGGGGTATGTGGAGAAGAACGGCTACGAGCTGTACTTCGGTGACGCCTTCGACAATGTGCTGGCGTTTTTCGACGGGGTGCCGAAGAACGTCGCCAACCCGCAAGCTTTGACCCTTCAACGCCTGAACCCGGCGCCGCCTTGAAGTTGCACTAACCGAGCAAGTGCAGCCCCAGCGTAAACACAGCCACGGCCAAGGCAACCAACGACACGGCATGACGCTCCAGATACGCGGGCCAACTGGCTGCTGACTGCGACATGCATTCACATTGGTGCTCAGCCAGGCGGGTCAAGCGTGCCTCCACACTGTCCAGGCGGTCTGCTTGGGTGCTCGCTGCCAGCGCGAGCTTCTTCAGCGCCGTGGTCACCGTGATGGACAGCCCCTCCCGAGCCTGATTGCTGGCGGCCAGTTGCTGCTGGCACTGCTCAAGGTGCTTGCGAATCGCCCCTTCCTTCTGCACGCGGGCCAGGGTAGTTGCCACGAGCTTTTTGTTCAGCATCTCGATACTGGCCAGCAGTGCTTCGTGCTCGATGGCCTGCGGGGTCGACGCGTCTGCCTCAAGGTGGCTTTCGTGCATCGTCTTCCCATTTGCCTCGGCAAGCGGAGTCAGGGTGCCGTGTTCATGTAGCTGGTTCATCAATCACTGTCCGGATACTGCGGTAAGGGGCGAGAAGCTATCAAAATGACATCGCTGGATCCACTGATGAGTCGTGCAATTGACGGCTTTCGTCAGAGCGTGCGCGTACACTTGCCTTCAAGCCACTCGCAGGAGCCGCTGCATGCCCTACCCTATTGAAGAAAAACTGGTCATCGGCGTTGCCTCGAGTGCGCTGTTCGACCTCTCCGTTTCTGATGACATCTACCAGACACAAGGTGTCGAGGCTTACCGCCAACACCAGGAACAGAACCTTGACGAGCCCTTCCCCAAAGGGGTGGCGCTCCCGTTCATTCGCCGCTTCCTGAGTATCAACAAGGCGTTCCCCGACCAGTTGCCGGTGGAGGTGGTGCTGCTCTCGCGCAACTCGCCGGAAACCGGCCTGCGGGTGTTCCGCTCCATCAGCCACTATCAGCTGGACATCACCCGCGCGGCATTCATGTCGGGCCGCTCGCCCTACGAATACATCCCGGCGTTCAATGCCTCGCTGTTTCTCAGCGCCAACGAGGAAGATGTGCAAAAGGCCATCGACGCCAACTACCCTGCCGGGCGTGTACTGCCTACGCGCATCTACGATGATGAAATCGACACTGAGCTGCGGGTGGCCTTCGACTTCGATGGCGTGATTGCCGACGACGAGGCAGAGAGTGTTTACAAGCGCAACGACAACCTGGACGACTTTCAGGAACACGAGCGCATGCACAAGGGCACCCCGCATTCGCCGGGGCCACTGGCAGACCTTTACCGCAAGCTTTCGCGGATACGCATGCTGGAGGACCGCAAGCTGGCCGAGGACCCGACGTACCAGCGGATTCTGCGCATTGCCATCGTCACGGCGCGCAACGCGCCTTCGCATGAGCGGGTGGTGACAACCTTGAAGGATTGGGGTGTATCCCCGGATGAGTGCTTTTTTCTAGGCGGTATGGATAAACCCAGGGTGTTGTCGATATTGAAGCCGCATGTGTTTTTCGACGACCAGCGCACGCACCTGCAATCGCCAGCGGGGAACCTGCCGATGGTGCATGTACCGTTTGGGGTGGCGAACAGAGTGCGCTCGCCTCAGGAACCCGACGTGAAGCAGGATCAACTGCCGATCTGTGAATTGTCACGCGAGCCATAAACCGCCAGAGCGTCGCCCTTGACCCACGCCCGCTCGCCGCCGCATGCTCGAACGCTTCCACCCACGCTCAAGGAACGATTGCATGAAGCTGGAAACGCTTGCCATCCATGCGGGCTTCAGCCCCGACCCGACCACCAAGGCGGTGGCCGTACCGATCTACCAGACCACCTCCTTCGCCTTCGACGACACCCAGCACGGCGCCGACCTGTTTGACCTGAAGGTTGCCGGCAACATCTACTCACGCATCATGAACCCCACCAACGACGTGCTCGAGCAGCGCATGGCCGCCCTGGAAGGCGGGGTTGGCGCGCTGGCCGTAGCCTCGGGCATGGCGGCTATCACCTACGCCATCCAGACCGTCGCCGAAGCCGGCGACAATATCGTCTCGGTGGCCAAGCTGTACGGCGGCACCTACAACCTGCTGGCGCACACCCTGCCACGCATGGGGATCCACACCCGCTTCGCGGCCCATGACGATATCGCCGCCCTCGAAGCGCTGATCGACGCGCGAACCAAAGCGGTATTCTGCGAGTCCATCGGCAACCCCGCCGGCAATATCGTTGATATCGCTGCGCTGGCCGAGGCCGCCCACCGCCACGGGGTGCCGCTGATCGTCGACAACACCGTGGCCACCCCGGTGCTGTGCCGGCCGTTCGAGCACGGCGCCGACATCGTCGTGCACTCGCTGACCAAGTACATCGGCGGTCACGGCACCAGCATCGGCGGCATCGTCATCGACTCCGGCAAATTCCCCTGGGCCGAAAACAAGGAACGCTTCGCCCTGCTCAACACCCCCGACCCGTCCTACCACGGCGTCACCTACACCGAAGCCTTCGGGCCTGCCGCCTTCATCGGCCGCTGCCGTGTGGTGCCCTTGCGCAACACCGGCGCCGCGCTGTCGCCGTTCAACGCCTTCCTGATCCTGCAAGGCCTGGAAACCCTGGCCCTGCGCATGGAGCGCCATACCGAGAACGCGCTAAAGGTGGCCCGTTACCTGCAAGCCCACGAGCAAGTGGCCTGGGTGAAGTTCGCCGGGCTGCCCGACCACCCCGAACATGAACTGGCCCAGCGCTACACCGGCGGCAAGCCGGCGTCGATCCTGTCGTTCGGCATCAAGGGTGGCCAGGCGGCTGGCGCGCGCTTCATCGACGCGTTGCAGTTGGTGGTACGCCTGGTGAACATCGGCGACGCCAAGTCACTGGCCTGCCACCCCGCTTCTACTACCCACCGTCAGCTCAACGACGAGGAACTGGAGAAGGCCGGCGTGCCACGGGACATGGTGCGCCTGTCGATCGGCATCGAACACAGTGACGACATCATCGCCGACCTGGCCCAGGCCTTGGAGGCCAGCCGCGGCTGATGCCTCCGCGCCCTACCCAATGTCGAAGGCGGGCGCACCTTCATCAAGCCTGGATGCACCCGCAATGACCCTGTTTTACCTGAAACTCATCGTCACACCCCTGCTGATGTGGGCCATCTCCCTCGCCTCCCGGCGCTGGGGCGGCCTGCTAGGCGGATTGCTGTCCGGCCTGCCGATCACCTCGGCGCTGGTGATGACCTTCCTGTGCCTGGAACAAGGCACGGCCTTTGCCCTGGGCGCACTGCCCGGCGCACTGGGCGGCCTGGCGGCGGTGCAGGCCACCTACACCGTCTACCTGCTGGCCACGCGCGCACTCGGCATCGCCGTGACCGTGCTGCTGGCATTGCTGTTCTATGGCCTGGCCGCCTATGCCTTTACCCACTGGGGCAGCCTGTACCTGTCGATTGCGGTAGCGTTGGTGCTGATCGGCGTGCTGATCCGCGCCAGCGGCCGCGAGCCCAAACCTGATACCTTGGCCCGCCCCCGGCACCGGTACTGGGAAATCCCGTTGCGCATGGTGTCTGCCACTTCCCTGCTGATGATCACCACCAGCTTGGCCAGCTGGCTAGGCCCGGCGACCAGCGGGATGCTGGCGCCCATTCCTGTGATTGCCTGGCCGCTGGTGGTGTTCGCCCATGTGCAGGGCGGGCGAGCCGGGATGGCCGCGATGGTGCGGGGGAATGCGATCGGCGCGGTGGGGGTCATTGCGTTCTATCTGGTATTGGCGGGGCTGCTGGAAACGTGGGGCGTTGGTGTTACCATCGGCCTGGCCATGCTGGGCGCTGTTGTGCTGACCATTGGGCTGGCCGCTGTGTTGCGGCGGCGTTGATAGGCCGTTGGGGCTGCTGTGCAGCCCATCGCAGGCAAGCCAGCGCCTACAGGTACCGAGCGCGCCGCTCGCACCTGTAGCTTTAGTCGAACGCCCCGTTCAACACCTCATAGATGATCCCGGTCGCCACGGCGACCAGAATCAGGTCTGCGCCTGCCTGCATCCACTCATACCCGTCATAGCGAGGCAGCTGCCCCAACAGACGGCCATCCAGTTTCTTGGCGATACCAGGTGGCAGGGGCTTGCCGCGGGCCAGGTTCTTCTGAATGCCTGGAGGCAATGCCGGGCCCGGGCTCCAGTAGTTGCGGTGGCCACCGAGAATGCCCAGTACATCGCCACGGTCGATGGACGGGCCGCCGTGCCAGTCATTGCCGCCGGCGCTCTGCTTGTGGCCGCCCGAATTGCCCTGGCCCTGGGCGTGCTGAGCCTGGCCCTTGCCGTGCCCCTGACCTTGGCCCTGGCCTTTGCCGTTACCCGGGTCGGCGAGCGCCGGGCCAGAGGCCGAGGCCACAGCCAATGAGGTGACAACAGCTGTCATGATTGTTGATCTGGCCATGTGAGCATCCTTTGCGCGAGAGGTTGCCCCTCACTATAGACGGTGCGCACACCTGCTTCACTTGCAACAGCCTCAGCAGGGGTGGCTGACAAGGCAGGCACGCTTCGGCCACAATCGGTCGCCTGGTCCACGCTGGGAAGCACTGCATGCTCACTACCCTCGCCATCGGCAACTACCGCTCGATCAATCACCTGGTACTGCCGCTGGGCCAACTCAACCTGGTGACCGGTGCCAACGGCAGCGGCAAGTCCAACCTGTACAAGGCGCTGCGCCTGCTGGCCGAAACCGCACAGGGCGGTGTGGTCGAAGCCCTCGCCCGTGAAGGCGGGCTGGATTCGACCTGGTGGGCTGGCCCAGAAACCAGCGCACGAATGCGGCGTGGCGAAGTGCCCATCCAAGGCCAGCATCCGAGCGAAGCCAGGCGCCTGCGCTTGGGCTTTGCCACCGAGGACCTCGGTTTTGCCATCACCCTCGGCCTGCCCATTCCCCTGCCGTATCCTACCGCCTTCATGCTCGACCCTGAGATAAAGTGCGAGGCCATCTGGGGCGCTGGCGCCTATCGGCCCGCTTCCTTGCTGGTCGAACGCAAGAATGCCCTGGTGCGGGCCCGCGAGGGCAACAGCTGGGCAGTGCTCGATCAGCATGCTGACAGCGGCGAGAGCTTTTTCAACATTGTCGGCCGGCCACGCCAGGCACCGGAGATTGGTGACCTGCGCGCGTTCATCAACAGCTGGCGGTTTTACGACCACTTCCGGATTGACCGTGATGCGCCTTGCCGTCAACCCCAACTGGGCACTCGCTCGCCGGTTCTGCATCACGATGGGCGCAACCTTGCCTCGGCGCTGCAGACCATCATCGAAATTGGCGATGTGGAGGATCTGGTGGAAGCGCTGAATGACGCGTTTCCCGGCAGTCGTCTGGAGGTCAATGCGCCACCTGGCGGGCTGTTCAGTGTACGGCTGCACCAGCACGGTCTTTTGCGCCCGCTCGAGGGTGCTGAATTGTCGGACGGAACCCTGCGTTATCTTCTGCTGATGGCTGCCCTGCTCACACCACGGCCGCCATCGCTGATGGTATTGAACGAACCGGAAACCAGTTTGCACGCGGACCTGCTCCCGGCCTTGGCACGGCTGATCATTCGTGCATCAAGCCGTAGCCAGGTTTGGGTGGTATCGCACAGTGCGCCATTAATCAACGCGCTGGCAGCCTGTGACGGGTGCAATGTGCTAGAGCTGGAAAAAATACAAGGGCAAACCCAGCTGCGGGGGGTTGGGTTGCTGGATGAGCCGCTGTGGCGGTGGGCTGACTGAACTCAAGTAGCGGTACGAGCCCGGCATGACTAACCGGCCCCGCTAATCTCGTCCATGAACTGGGTAAGAAAGGTTTCAAGACGGGTATGACGCTCGGCAGCAAGGCGAGCCCCTTCGTGAGTTTTAAAGCCCGAGGCGAGCTTGAGCAGTTTGGTCTGGAAGTGCTCGATGGCATACGCCCCGTCCTGGTACGCCCTCTCCTGCGCGAAAGGATTTTCGAAGTCGTAGAGCGCCGACCCCATTCGTCCGGAGACGTAAAAACACCGGGCAATACCCACCGCGCCGATGGCGTCAAGCCGGTCACTGTCCTGAAGGATGCAGGCCTCACGTGTCAGCGGTTCGAACCCCGCCGAGTAACTGTGCGTTTTGATCGCATGCACTACCTGCTCAATACGCACACTCGGCCAGCCCATCTCAGCAAGGACTGATGCAGCCTTGTTCGCCGACAACGTCGAGGCCTGCCCACGTAACGGCGAATGCTTTTCCACCGCCACACAGTCGTGCAGCACCGTCGCCGCAAGCAAGATTTCAAGGTCGCCACCCTCTACCCGCTGGATCCGGTGCGCATTGACCCACACGCGATGAATGTGGGCCAAGTCGTGGGAGCCATCACTCTGGTCGGACGGCAAGTACTTCAGCAAGTCAGTGGCAAGGCACTGATAAGGGGCAAACGCTTGGCGGGTCATCTTCGGTAGGTTCCATTTCCGGTGAATGCGCGGGCTCACGGGCGCCGTCCGGACACTGCCTGGGCAAGTACCGAGAGCCTGCATGTCGGTTTCAAAGCCTGTACAACACTGGCAGGAGCAGCCTTGTGCTGCGATGAGGATGTTACTGCCAAAGTAGATCCTCAGCCCTATCAGCACCTTGCTACTAAGTATTTCCGTCAACAACACGTTTGTTACTGGGAGCACTTGTATTCGATCAGCAAGGAGTCAATGGATGTCCGCTCGCTTTTCCTCCCCCGCCACCCGTATTCGCCAAACCGCGCTAGCGGTCAGCTTCGCGGGCTCGCTGCTGGGCACTGCACATGCCTGGGCCGAGCCTGTGGGTTACAGCATCCCGGCAGGGTCATTGGCTCACGCACTCGACCAGTTTGCCGACGCCAGCGGGGCAGTCATCAGTTTCAGCCATGAAGAAGTCGCAGGCTTGCACAGCAAAGGGCTGCACGGCAATTACGCGCTGCATCAGGCGTTGGCAGAGCTGCTGCAAGGCAGTGGCTTGCAGGTGCAGGCAGCGGGCGACAAGCACTTCATGCTGGTTAGCGCTGAGCAGGATGGCGCCATGGAGCTTGCGGCCACCACCGTCTCCAGCATGGCTCTGGGTGCCACCACCGAAGGCACCGGCAGCTACACCACCGGCTCGGTCAATACCGCAACCGGGCTGCGGCTGTCGGCACGCGAGACACCCCAATCGGTCAGCGTGGTCACCCGCCAGCAGATTGAAGACCAGAACCTGAACGATGTTGCCCAGGTGCTTGAACAGACACCAGGCGTGGTCGTTGACAGCATGGGGCCCGCCGGAAGCGACGCCAACCATATCTACGTGCGCGGCTTCGAGGTCGGCAGCATCCAGGTGGACGGCATCAACCGCCCCGATACCTTTGGCTTCAGGGACGACCTCTCCGACATGGTGTCCTACGACCGGGTAGAGGTGGTGCGCGGTGCCACGGGCCTGATGTCCGGCACCGGCGACCCGGGCGCCACCGTCAACCTGATCCGCAAGAAGCCGACCCTGGAAACACAACGCAAGCTGACCTTGAAAGCGGGCTCGTGGGACAACTACCGCACCGAACTGGACGTTTCTGGCAAGTTGACGCAAAGCGGCAATGTCCGCGGGCGCTTTGTCGCCTCCAATACCGACAGCCAGAGCTACGTCGACCGCCAGTCGCTGGAACGGCAGGTGGCCTATGGGGTGTTGGAGTGGGACATCACCGACAGCACGATGCTGACAGCAGGTGCGGAATATCAGGAGATGGACAACGACGGGGCAGGCAACCACGGTTTCCCAATGTTCAATTCAGATGGCAGTCACTTCAGCCCCTCCCGTACGTTCAACTCGGCTTCGGACTGGAGCTATCACAAGCGTCGCACCAAGACGCTATTCACTACGCTGGAGCATCAACTGGACAACGGCTGGCAATTGAAACTGAATGCCGAACACAGCCGTCGCAGCTATGACGACGCCTTTGCCACCGCGGCCAGCGGCACCGTCAAGCCCGATGGCAGTGGCATCAGCACCTGGACGGGGCGTTGGGCCGGCGAGCCCCGGCAGACCTCGTTCGACCTGTCGGCGTCGGGCCCGTTCGAGCTGTTGTCACGCGAGCACCAGGCCTACCTCGGGGCCAGTCACTACCGCGCCTACTACCGCAACAACGGTTACCCGCTGTGGACGATCCAGACCATCGACAACATTTACACTTGGGACGGTTCGCTGGCGATACCGGACGCCATCCATGCCAAGTCCTCGGAAGACGCGCTGGATGAAACCCAGGACGGCCTGGTGGCTTCGGTACGCTGGAGCCTGGCCGATGACCTGTCGCTGATTACCGGGGCGCGGCTGATCGACTGGAAACGCGACGAAACCTCTACCACCCTGTCGTCCGGCGCGACAAGCCGCACCTCACGTAGCGAAACCGGGGTCGTCACGCCCTACCTTGGCCTGGTGTATGACCTCAACGAGCACTGGTCGGCCTATGCCAGTTACACCACCATTTTCAAACCGCAGAGCAACAAGGATATCAACGGTACCTACCTGGACCCGTTGGAAGGCGTGAACTACGAGCTCGGTCTGAAGAGTGAGTTCTGGGACCAGCGCCTGACCACGGCTTTCAGCGTATTCGAGGTGCACCAGGACAACCTCGCGGTAGCCGACGGAAGCAACCTGGCGCCAGACGGCAACCAGGCCTACCGTGCCGAGTCAGGTACCAAGACACGTGGTTTCGAGATGGAAATGGCGGGCGAGATTTTGCCTGATTGGCAGGTCTCGGCCAGCTACACCTATGCGGTGAGCAAGGATTCGGATGGCGACCGCCTGAACACTGAAATACCGCGAGACACCTTGAAACTGTTCACCAGCTACCGCCTGGCGACCCTGCCACAGTTAAAGGTAGGGGGTGGTGTGCGCTGGCAGGGTACCGAATATTACAAGAGCGCCGGGCCCAACAACGAAACGTTCACCCAGGACCCCTACAGCGTGGTCGACCTGATGGCTCAGTATGCCTTCACGCCGCAGACCAGCGTTTCACTGAACCTCAACAACGTGTTGGACAAAACCTACTACACGGCGATTGGCGCCCGCGGCTGGTATGGCAGCCCACGCAGCGCCACGGCCACGTTGGTATACGCGTTCTGACCCGCCAAGGCGACGCCTGATGGCCCCTGAGTTCGCAGATCAGAACACCGACCATCCGATCCGCGAACTGAGCAGCTCAAGCGCCGCCATCCCGGCCAGGGAGTTGCCCGCAGCATTCAGCTCTGGCGACCATACGCATACGGTAAATTGCCCCGGTACGATCGCCACGATCCCGCCACCCACGCCACTCTTGCCAGGCAAACCCACCCTGAAGGCGAAATTCCCCGCCTCGTCATACAACCCGCTGGTAGCCATGATCGAGTTCACTTGTTGGGTCTGGCGCCGCGTCAGGATCTGCTCACCGCTGTGCTTGCAGAACCCATCATTGGCCAGGAAGCAGAATGCCCGCGCCAGGTCCAGGCAATTCATTTGCAGTGCGCAGTAACTGAAGTAACTGCGCAGCACCGTCTCGACCTCGTTATGGAAGTTGCCAAACGACTGCATCAGGTACGCCATGGCAGCGTTGCGCGCGCGGAACTGATATTCCGAATCAGCGACCCGGGTATTGATCGAGATGTGGGGGTTGCCTGAAAGCCGCCGGACAAAATCGCGCATCGACAACGTGGGGGCCGCGAAGCGCGACTGATTGATATCGCAGATCACCAACGCCCCCGCATTGATGAATGGATTACGCGGCCGCCCGCGCTCGAACTCCAGCTGCACCAACGAGTTGAACGGCTGCCCCGAAGGCTCATGCCCCAGCCGCTCCCAAATGGCTTCCCCCGAATGGCCAATGGCCTGAACCAGGCTGAACACCTTGGAAATGCTCTGCACCGAGAATGGCACCTGCGCGTCGCCTGCGCAGTGGTAACTGCCATCGTTGCCATAGACAGCGATGCCCAGCTGGTTCGCCGGCACGTCCGCCAGCGCGGGAATGTAGTCAGCGACTTTGCCCTTGCCGATCAAGGGACGTACTTCTTCGAGAATCTCGTTCAACAGCGTTTGCATGGAAGGCCCTGTATCAATCCCCAGACGACGGCGAGGGGCAGTCTTCTTGACGAAGACTGAGCGGGAGAGATCACACATTCAGAAACAAATCACCGTCAGCGCCATCATCTCCAGGAAGATCGCCGCGCGTTACGGCCTTAAAAAAGCACAGCGCTCACGCCCAAACTGAAGGAAAGATACATGCGGGCAGCGGGATAAAGGCCTGCTATCTCCGGGAACGGATGCATAGGGTTGAGTGGGAGAGCGTCTGTTCATGGAACGAAAAGCAAACCGCGCAGCCCCCCGACTGGGTTATCCGTAGCGCTCACCCTGGCAGGGTAGAACGGATCGAAGCGTGGATTGGGGTTTCAAAAATCAATGAATACGGCGAGTGCACTGAGCAGCAAACAGAAGCTCGCGACAGCCGTTAAATGCACGCGCATCGGCAGATACCACCCAGGCACGGCTTGCGCCAGTTTGCAATCCTGCCAAAGATGGCCGACAAAACCGAAGGTCAATACCAGACACCCCACCGGCACAGGCAGCAACGTGCCAACCCAACCGATCAGGGCGGGTATAACGCTCCACACAAGTCGCTCTTGACGCTGCTTCGCGGGCAAACTCTGCAACGTCATGGCAAACCCCCAGTGCAGGGCACCGACGAAGCTCAATATCACCGCGCCATAGCCGACCAGCATCATCGAGAAAAACGCTCGATATTCAGCCCAAAAAAGGACGAGCAGCGTCAAACCAATAAACGGCAGCAGACCGCCGTAACCCAGAACAGCGAAGCGGCTTGGAGATAAAGCAGTAGCATCGGTATTCATCTGGGCGCCCCTTCGCAACGGTTCAGGACCGGATGTCAGTTGTGTCGTCCAATGAGGTTGAGGAATTCGTGCCGCGTCGAGGGGGCGTCGCGAAATGCACCTAACATCACGGATGAAATCATCACCGAGTTCTGCTTCTCTACTCCGCGCATCATCATGCACATATGCTTGGCTTCGATCACGACCCCCACCCCTGCAGCATCCGTGACTTCCTGCACGGCATACGCAATTTGCCGCGTGAGGTTTTCCTGTATCTGTAAACGACGGGCGAACATATCCACCACGCGTGCAACCTTGGAAAGCCCTAGCACGCGCCCTGTTGGCAGGTACGCGACATGCGCCTTGCCAATGAATGGCAACATGTGGTGTTCGCACAAGGAGTAGAGTTCGATGTCCCGCACCACAATCATTTCATCGTTTTCACTCTCGAACAAAGCACCGTTCACCACCTCGTGAAGATTCTGTTCATACCCGTTGCACAAGTACTGCATCGCTTTGGCCGCACGCTGGGGGGTGTCCAGAAGCCCTTCGCGCTGCGGGTTTTCACCAATACCGACGAGGATTTCATGATAGTGCTCGACTAACGAATGTGACATTTGGACTCCTCACCGCTACAACGGTGCCCGCCAGCGGGATGTGGTAGCCAGGCCAAGTGTGGCCTCAATCGACAGAACAGCCTGTAAAGCACCGAAAACAGGGGACGTAACGGACGCCAAGCCAGTGGCGCGACCCACAGGCCCACATCGGCAGCACGCCAACTCCACAAGGTGGCGTCCAAGCCTGTAACCCACTGCCCGCTCGCGAACCTTCCATGCAGGCATGACCTCAGTTGCTCAACCGTCAAGCCCAACGCCCCTGCATCGAAATCATCAGCACTGATGTCAACCAGGATGAGCTTTCCCCCGGTCGATTGCCTGCGCAGGAAGGCTATCTCCCGAGCGCACAACGGGCAGGCGCCGTCAAAGTACAGGGTGAAGGGCCACTTACAATACATGTACAACCTCTCATGCTTGTACAGGTTTTTGTATAAGTTAGCTGAAACCAGGAAATTCGCAATGGGGGGTCTGGGAGGTGTTCGCCGGTGGGTTTGTGTTGCCGGTGAGATCGAGCGCCGCCAAACCTCCCATGGCGGACACCTTCCACTCAAGGCCGCATGAGCGGCTCGATCCCGATCCATTTCTTAACTGGGTGATAGCAGAGCTTCAGCGGCGGAATCTGCACCTTGCGGCCCTGCACATCCAGTGCCCCCAGATGAATCGTCCACTTGGAATCTGCCTCGAACTTGTCCGTCTGAAAGATCACGTAAGCCGAGCCATAGCGCTTGTTGTTGGTCATCCTGGGAATCATCCGGTGCACTTCATCGCTGTTGATGTCGTATGGCGATGGCCGGGCGGTCTTCTCATTCACCAACGGAAAGTCGTAGGTCTCGTTGATGCCCAAGTACACCTCGGGCCGCGCATTCAGGCGCGAGCCGTCTTCAAAGGTGATGTAAGCCTGACGGCTGTCGTACAGCACCGGTATCGGCGGTTCGCCACGCTTGGCATCGGTCGACGGGCGTTGGCGGTCTTTGTTGTAGGCGATCATTTGCACAAAGAATTCCTGCCGCGAGTACTTCTCGCCCGGGTACTGCACGTACAGGCTTTGCTCATAGCGCTTTTCGCCCCATTGGGCGGCGTGGTCGTATAGGTAGGTTTCCAGGTAGAGGGTGGTCTCCCCCTGCGGGCCTGGCACTTTGAACTGGAACTCGGATTCGCAAAGGTCCGCGTAGGCGGCGCGTTCGCGTTTCCAGGGGACGCAGGCGGTCAACGAAGCGGCTGCCAGCAGCAGCATGAGAGAGAGTGTGCGTTGCAGGTTATTCATGACCGGCCCTGGTCCAGATGCGAATGGATCAGTTTCGAGGGCTGGGTCGCGCAAGTCCATGCTGACCATTTGCCATTATCGCGATACAGGCAGCACACCTTGCAACCGCTCTGGAAGTGACCACAACGCCGCAACCGGATTTGCTAAGATCGCGGCCTTTCCGCTGGGTGAACTGCATGTTCACCCGAGCCATTTGCAGCCTGCTGGAAGACCCGATGAACAAACTGATCCTGCCTTTCGCCATCTTCGTTAGCGTCATCATCACGGGGAAGATCGCCGAGCATTACGGCCTGGAGGGCAGCTGGAAGGTCGGCCTGCTGTGCCTCGTGGCAGCTGCCGTCCAGATCGCGGTTACCCGCTTTCAGCGCCACCAGCGGCAGAAAGCCGAGCTTTGAAGGGCGCGGGGCCCTCTGGATGATCACGTTATGGGGACCTTTCTTTCACCCAATTTTCACAGTGGCTTGGGCAGGATGAAGCTATCCCTACGTGATAGTACTTAGCCCGCCTCGGCGGGTTTTCTTTTGCCCGCCTGTTTCCTGTTTAAGTTTTGAGGAACGGGAGCGGGTCGAAAAATCAGAAATTACCCCTTCCTTGTAGGCCATTTCCCAAAGATACTCCTCGCGCCTGATTTTCGTTGCACATGGAAATAGTCAGCCCTAGTCTCGGCCTGTCGCCACCCATTGGCGGCACGGTTTTGACAGACCGTGGTTCACTGAGAGCATGTGCGATGCCAGTTATGGCAGCTGTGCGTGGGGCACCTTCGTGTGCGCAGGGATTCTCAGTGCCCCCGGTCTGTCAACCCACAAACAGCTGCCACCCTTCCGTTTGACAGCGGTACTGCGGCGGCCCTGTAAGGCACTGAGAGGGTTTATGCTGAACATGTATTCGATTCATGTACCCCACCTACGGGCAGTTTCTGCCTGAGTGCGTCAGAGAGAACTCGAAATCCACGGGTTCTCGTACTGGAGACCTTATGGTATGGCGGGCTTGTAGAGGGCAGTTGAACGGAGGGCTATTTCAGCACAGGTCAGATCGCCTGTGCTGACTTGATCGGAGAATCCTTGGTTCTTTGCACGCAATGATGGGGATTGGGGGACTTGAACGCATTAGAGCAACAAATCAATTAGTTACAAGACCTTATATGGGCAGCAAGTTCAGATAGCATTTTATCATCCGCCCTAACCGAATCATGTGAAGAAATATATCCTTCATACTTCTCAAAATACTTATCTACACTTGAGCTAATCTTTCTAAACGTACTATCCACGCCTGTACCGTGCATGGGGAACAACTTCGCATGTAGATGATCAACACCGTAGCCTTCTAGGATCATACCGGTTCTAGCTACGCCCGGTAACGCCCTATCAATCAACAGCGCGGTTTTTTTCGCAGCCAATACTAAGTCCCGAATAACCGAGTCGGACTGCTCAAAGGCATAACTACCATAGTGCAATTTAGGAATAACTACAGTAAAGCCTGGTGTGTTAGGAAAAATTGACAAAAATGACATATGATCTTCATCCTCCCATATAATATGGCAAGGTGAAGCACCGCTTACAATCTGGCAAAAAATGCAACTCACTCAATCACCCATTTATCATTCATAATAATATTTCGTTACATATTTACAAGGTATACTAGCGGCATCCCATTCTATATAACTTGAGCGATGACTGCCGAAGACCCGAGACGCTATAAAGGCGATGACGCCTGATGACAACAGCGCGGCAATGTTAAAGTTCAGCGGCCCAAAGCTAGGCATGATAGAATCAGGGAGTCTTTCCCAAGGAGTTTTGAGTTCATCATTGTAAAGTATGTTGTCGTTGTCTTTTCCAGAGAAAAAATTTGCAACACAATTACTATGTAAGTAACCTCCACTGAGCACAGGAATGCGAACTTTCGAAGCCAATTCTTCAGAACGGGATACTAATGTTGGCGGATTGTCGGCCGTAATAACTATCGCTGAATAGCATACCTCATCTGAATGTTCAACAATCCCATCGAAATCCATTTCCTTTTTAAAAGTCAAGATATCCAGCCCATCAAACCGATCATTTAGTTCCCTCGCAAGAATGTCGACCTTATACTCCCCGATATCTTTCTTCCGCCAAAATAACTGCCGATTCAGATTGCTTCTCTCGATCACATCTGAGTCTATAAAGGTGAAATTCTTGATTCCGCTTCCCGCGAGCAATAAGGCGACGCTGCTACCTATGCCTCCACATCCCACGAGGAGAATTTTGGCCGATTGAATGGCGTTAATATCTTCAAGAATATGTGCACAATTTTCTGCTTTGCATAAAAAGAAACTAGTGGTACGACTAGTCTCCGGATTCTTTAAAAGCTTACAGACAGCTTGAATTTCTGCAGGGGTGCCAGACACCAAAGAACCTGAACGCTGTAGCCCTTCAGTCAAGGCAGGTATAGTCTGCTCATTGAGCTTGATAACACCATCTGGGCCATTTATAACTGTCTGACCATTGTCCAAGGTATAAAAAGTAGAAGGCGCGACGACTCCAACTTCAACCCCATCCAAGCCGTATAGGCAATAGTTTTCAAAGGTTTCAGCCATCAAATAATTCCCTTTATTTTTTGTGAGGGTGATGACGCTTCATCCCCCCCCTTCCGGTCAACTAGTTACAGCGAGGGTCTGATTTTGAGATGGCGCCTACGAGACAGCCTGGGTGAGGACCGATGGAAGCAACAGTCAATGGCTTAAGACTTTTTTCAGCAGGAACCGTCGTCAGCGGCGGGTTGTCAGATGCAGTGGTGTTGCTGCCAACACTTGCTTGCGCAACAGCAGAAGCACCAAGTAGCACCGCAGCTAGCCCAATATATAAAATCCTTTTATTTATTGCGAGTGATTATCATGACGCATACGGACTGTAGTCGTTCGATGCCTACGAGTCAACTGTATGAGCCGACTCTGGCTTTGGAATAAGTAGCGCACAGCCGTTAGCCGTTTATGAGTTACCGCACGCCATGGCGCCTGAGCGGGCGGCGGAGATCGTCAAGGCTGGATGCCGGCCCGCTCAGGGTTTTCGCTGGTTCCCCGTAGGTAAAGCAGTCGGCAACGTGCGTAACCAAGGGCCAGAACTGATTAAACCGGTCAGTGAGGAGAGCCGCCAAGGCGACCTAGAGCTCTAAGCTGGTAGTCGGTGATTGCCTGGCACTGCGATTCTGCAATCAGGCGAAGCCGCTCGACCCTCCGAGGGCGAAGGCCATTGGCTTGAGCTTGGTGGTACTGCTTCATTGCCTCCACCGCATCGGCATACATCGGATGATCTGGAGACAGTCGGCTTGAAGTAACTGTCACAGGCGGACCTCCTCGGCAGAAAACATCACTGGATAGTATGAGGCGCCTGGCAAGCTGTTTCTTTCTCTGCTCATGAGCGTCCTCTCAAGCTTGTTGGGTGAATTACGTGAAGACGGGTCCACGACGAGCCCAGGCAAAGGTGACCACCCCAATAATGGAGCATCACGCCGAACGGGTTAACCCAATGACCTTGAGGGCGGTGATGAATGCGCCGAAGCTGCCGATAGCCACCAGGTAGAGGGCGGCACTCAGCAGTGGCTGATCCACCGGGCGGACCTTGCGTAGGTAGTCGCAGGCCGCGAGCAAGACCATCACACGCAGGAACAAGTCTTGGGCAGTCAGCGCTGAAATCAGGATGTTTTTCATATCAGGCACCTCGCGCCGTGACGAACGCCCCCCATGGCAGCCTTGATCGCGGGGATGATGTTCATGGCGGTGAGGCCGAGTACGAACACTACCCCGCACAGCAGATCATCGGTGACCGCAAGCTCAAGCTTTGGGGCAAGCCAGGCGGTGACCGGCGGGGTCATTTAGACCGACAATCTACTGATCGACCTGATTCCGCAGCCCAACCTTTCTTTTGCCCGCCTGTTTCCTGTTTAAGTTTTGAGGAACGGGAGCGGGTCGAAAAATCAGAAATTACCCCTTCCTTGTAGGCCATTTCCCAAAGATACTCCTCGCGCCTGATTTTCGTTGCACATGGAAATAGTCAGCCCTAGTCTCGATCCGTCGCTGCCAATTCAGCGACCGGTTTTGACGGACCGATGACGCTGTCCTCATGTGCACACTTTTATGGTGGCTGTACGTGCGGGCACCCTGTGGTGCGCCGAGTGCCAACGTCTCGGTCCGTCAACCCGCGTACAGCTGCCACCCATTGCTTGACGGCATGGCGTGGTAGCTCCTCCTTCTACGTTGGAGCCTCACCATGCTCAAGATCGTTCCAGATCCACCCCACCGGTCCCTCTGCCTTGAAGACACCCTCATCCAGGCCACGGATTACGCGCTTTGCGCTGCAACTGTCGTGCATCAGGCAATGCTGCTGCAGCCCAAGTCACCCGCGTCGATTCTGATGATGACCTCGATGCATGAACTGGAGACCTTGAGAGCTTTGCTCGAGTCCGCAATAGCCCAGGTGCAGATGCCCACTGAGCCTCGCACTACGCACTGACGTCTCGCTGATGTACTGCCTGGGCCGGCCTCTTCGCGGATACCCTCCCCGGCACTCCCTCAGCCTTGAAGACTGCCGTGCTCCCGTAGGAGCGGGTTCACCCGCGAATAGGCCCGTACAGGCTGAAGCAATCTTGGGGAAACTGAACAATGTCCACAGAAGAAACCAAATTCACCGTCGGCAAAACCACCTTCTACCAAGGTGAAAACCAGACCCATCCGCTGTTCCGCATCGAAGCCGGCATCCCTTGCCAAAGCGCCCGTGAACAGGCTTCGGAGCTGATGGGCTATGCACGGGATATGACCCTGGATGGATTGATGGAAGACAAACCTCAGTTGATCTGGGCTTCGCACTACCTTTGCGCGTTGGCCAAGGCACTGATGGATGATGCGGAACTGGGCATGATGCGCTGAATGACTCATCAATGACTGGGTGCCTTCAAGACCTATGCGACTCCCGATTTTGAAGGCGACCCAACGACCTAGCCCCTTGCCTCTTTTCTCGCTGGACGCGGTCCAAGATTCAGTTCCATCGACTGAGACATCAAAGCCGAACCCACACGCAAAGGCTCCGGTGCTTTGGCCTCAGAAGCGCTCATCACCGATAGCCGGCAAGATCAGCTCCCGTACGAACGAAGCCCCGGACAAGCGCAACAGCGCGTCGACCATAGTGACCACATCATGCACCGGTACCTGGCGCCGCTCGCCACGTGCTGCGGCTTGCGCCAATGGCGTGTTCAGGGAGTCGTCGGTATTCAGATAACCCAGTTGAAGCACGGTCACCGCCAGGTTGTCATCCCTGAAACCTTCGCGCAGCGCATCAGCCATGCCGTTGAGGGCGAACTTTGAGGCGCCGAACGCTACCTCCGGGCGCCCACTCTGGCGAAGAGCTGAGGTCGAACCGGTGAGGATCAACTGCGGCCGGGGCGCACCAAGCAACTTGGGCACCAGGCGCTTGAGCAAAAGCAGCGTGGCCGTAATATTCACCTCGACCAGCCTGGTGATCGATTCGTCGCTGTCGTCAAGGAATGCATAGTGTTCGCTGAAGGCGTGTTCTTCCCAGATGCCAACGTTGTAGATCAGGACATCCAGATCGGCAGGTGTCCGATCCGCGATCTGTGCTACAGCCGCCGTTGGCCTGGCAAGGTCGGCATCGACCCAGTGCAGATCGATGCCCGGGGCAAGGGCCAAGTCTGACGGCTGTTTGCGTGATACGCCGATCAACGTGTCACCTGGCTTGCCGAGCCCTTCGAGCAAAGCCCGGCCCAACCCCCTGCCGGCGCCTACGATCATCATCTTCATCTGTTGCTCCTTTTAGCTGGAATTCTCCAAGCTTCCTGGGCCGCTCAAATCCACCGGACATTCAGTACGACGAAGTGCAGCAGGATCCAGACCATCAACAGCAGATGGGTCAGTTGCAACCCTTCCTGGCGTATCCAGTAGCCAAACCATATCCCGCCAAGCAGCATCGCGAACAAGAACCCGAGCGTTGCGCTCAAGGCCAGGTTCAACCAGGGCCGCGCCACCTCCAAGCCGGCGCCAAGCAGCAGTTCATAGCAGCCAACCCAAGCCGCGAGAACGGCGGCTGCCTGTGTCAGCACGATGATCGACAAGGCCAAGCGATGGATGGCGTGAGAGGTCATCGCTCGCACCAGCAGAGGGAGGCTGATTCCGGGAGGTTGGGTCAGCGGCGCCATCGACATGGTCTCCCCGATCGCCCCGGCTGAGCTGGCAAAGGCCTGCAGGTTGTTGATCAGGCTGATACTCAGCCACAGGCTCAAGCCAATGCAGCAGGTGATCTGGAAAATCAGCAGTGAAGTCGGAGTGTCCATTCCTGGTCCTTTGTGAGTTCGTTTCCGAAAGCAGCGAGAGCGTCCGGACGCCACTCTAAAACCTTGACTTAACTCGAGGTCAATACCGGTTTACCAATAAGGCAGCCAAGGGCGACAACCTCAACCGTTTGTTAAAGCCGCCTGTAAGTCTTAGAAGTTTGTCGAGGTCTTGGGCGACCGACCGAGCCGCGCCGATCAACGCCACAGGTATGACCCACTGGAGGATCCGGGATAGAGCCAACCGGTTTGCTATGCTCTCTACTTCGGCTGGCCTGAAGGCGCCGAGCGTGTGCGGCATTGGCCAAGATGCTTGAGATTTTTCTATCCGCGTTTGTGAAAAAACGAACCAAGGAGTGGAGTAACAGAAATGCCAGCTTGTCCCCTACCCTCTGATGAAGCACTTCGTCAGCGCACACTTGATGACATGGACTTGGTCGATACGCCGGCCGAGCATTATCTTGATACCTTGGTACGACTCACCCAAGAACTAGCCCAGGTGGAGACCGTTCTGATCAGCCTAATCGATCAGGATCGGCAGTGGTTCAAGGCTCGAATCGGCATCGAG
Source organism: Pseudomonas sp. Kh14 (assembly GCF_900291005.1). Taxonomy (NCBI): domain Bacteria; kingdom Pseudomonadati; phylum Pseudomonadota; class Gammaproteobacteria; order Pseudomonadales; family Pseudomonadaceae; genus Pseudomonas; species Pseudomonas sp. Kh14. Next base: position 53,059 of record NZ_OLKJ01000025.1, on the reverse strand, counting down.
GTAAGCGAGACGAAGCGCAATGTGTCCTTTTGCGGCTACGCGATTCTCGGCGAAGATACCTTGATGGTTTCCGATGCCAGGTGCGATTCACGCTTCGAGGACAATCCCCTCGTGCTGAACCCACCCTATATCCGGTTCTATGCGGGCCACCCGTTACGTGCCTCAAATGGCAAAGCCATCGGCACCCTGTGCATGTTCGATCCTCGGCCGCGGAAGCTCAGCGAGGCGCAACAGGCTAATTTTCGGGACTTAGCCACGCTCACCGAGGGTTATTTGCAACTGCGGAGCCTAGCGCAGGTCAATCGCGCTCTGCGTGTTGAAATGGATCGCGGGCAGCGCAGGGCTTTGCTTGATCCTTTGACACAACTATGGAACCGCGGGGCGTTGGCAGCATTTCAGAACCGAGAGCTTCGTTTGGCTGAGGAGCGAGGTTTACAGCTAGGTGCCGTATACGCAGACCTCGACCGTTTCAAATCCGTCAATGACGAGCATGGCCACGATGCTGGCGATAAAGTGCTCTGCGAGTGTGCCCGCCGACTGCGGGCTACGCTGCGGCCAGATGACCTGCTGGTACGCCAGGGAGGAGAGGAATTCGTAGCCTTGCTACGGGTTAAAGATAGCCAAGAATTGGCGCAGATTGCGGAGCGCTTGCGTCAGTCAATCGGCACCGCGCCTTTTTTGTTGCCCGGCGGCCCTCGGAAGATGACCATGAGCATTGGGTGCGCCCTGCTCACCCAGGGTGAGCAGATTGATGATGCAATAAAGCGCGCTGACGGCGGTCTCTATGCGGCCAAACATGGGGGGCGTGACCAGGTTGTCTATGTGCCAGCGTTATCCTGAGGAAGTTGAGACTCGGTAACATGGGGCAAGGCTCTCCCTATACGAGATGCGCTAGCGTATTGGCCACCCCGGTCTCCAAGTGGGTTCTCCTTCGCAAGCGTATCGAGCCAAGGCCGCCCTGGAGGCGCTGATTCGCGCCGCCGGGGCAGTTCGGAACTCATCCCTGAGTTTCTTTGCTGCGGTACTCGGTGGTGGTCATGCCGGCGTAGCCCCAGTTATCGGTGTCGACCTCCTCGATCACGATATGGGTGAGCTCAGGTTTCTTTCCGAGCACTCGCTGCAAGGTCTCGGTGATTTCCTTGATGACCTGGGCTTTCTGATCACGAGTGACGCCGTCGCGAGTGATGCGGACGTTGACGAAGGGCATGGTATTACTCCTATGGGGTGGGGAAATCAGGGCAAGGAGGCGGGATGCCTCCCCGTTACGTTCAGCCTATTACCATTTGCCGACACTCATACCGCCGTCGACCGGCAACACCACGCCCGTGGTGAACCCGGCGTTGGCCAGGTAAAGCACGGCGTCGGCAATGTCGCTGACGCGGCCGATGTGTCCGGCCGGTTGCAGGCCGTTGAGGAAGTCGAAGCTGGCCGGATCGTGCATCGGCGTCTCGATGATGCCGGGAGCCACCGCGTTAACCTGGATGTTGTGCGACGACAGCTCCAGCGCCAGGGCGCGGGTGACCTGGTTGAGGCCCCCCTTGATCAGCACTGGCAGGGCGGCGGGCACGGCGATGTTGGGTTGCAGCGCCACAGCAGCGGTGATGTTGATGATGTGACCCTGGCGCCGCTCGATCATGTGCGCGGCGGCGGCCTGGGAGGCGTAGACCACGCCCTTGAGGTTGGTCTCCAGCATGCCTTGGATGTCTTCCGGGCTATATTCGATGAAGGGTTTGGGCAGGAAGAAGCCAGCGTTGTTGACCAACACGTCGACCTGGCCGAAGGCGTCGATGCTGGCCTGAATCAGACGGCGGGCGGTCTCAGGCTTGGCGATGTCACCGGCCACGCCGATGAAGGCGGGGCTGTCCAGTTGTGCCTTGGCCTCGGCGAGGCGTCCGGCGGAGCGGGCATTGCCGACCACATTGAAGCCACTGGCGAGGAAAGCCTTGGCCAGGCCGAAGCCGATGCCGCTGGAGGCGCCGGTGATCACTACCGTTTTGCTGTTGCTCATGTCGTTTCTCCCAATCAGGTGGCGCCGAAGAGCGCCGTTGGGAGGACTATATTTTTGCTTCAGATAAGGATAAATATGGCAGCGAGAACTTCAGTTGATACATGGTGTAATCAATGCAGCGGCATTTCGACGACGTCCTACTCGGCAGCATCGAGCTGTTCTGCCTGGCGGCGGAGCTGGGCAGCTTCACCGCGGCCGGTCTCGCGGCGGGCGTGACGCCGGCAGCGGTCAGTCGCTCGATCAGCCGCCTGGAGGAGCGCTTGGGCTCCAGACTGTTCGTCCGTACCACCCGCAGCATCCGCCTGACCGAGGGCGGGCGAGGCTACTACGAACAGTGTCGTCAGGCGCTGACCCAGCTGGTGGAGGCCGAACGGGTGGTGACCGGTCAGCAGCAGGAGCCTTCGGGCACACTGCGCATCAGCCTGCCCACGACCTACGGGCACCACCGCATCCTGCCGCTGCTGCCCGAGTTTCGACGGCGCTACCCGAAGGTGCAGGTCGACATCCACCTGGGCAACCGCAACATCGACTTTGTCGGCGAGGGCTACGATGTGGCCATCCGCGTGCGTGCACAGCCGGATTCGACCCTGATCGCCCGGCCGCTGGAAGACGCCCGGCTGGTGGTGGTGGCCACTCCAGATTACTTGGAACACGCGGGCGAACCGCAGAGCCTTGAAGAACTGGCGCAGCATGACTGCATCCAGTTCGAACTGCCCAGCAGCGGTCGGCGCATCGCCTGGCTGTTCGACGAGGAGGGCCGCGAACGGGAAGTCGTCACCGAGGGCGGCTACGTCTGCTCGGACGACGTGCTCGGTGGCGTGACCTTGGCCAAGCACGGCGCGGGACTGTTCCAGACCTACCGCTTCATCGTCGAGCGCGAGCTTGCCGAGGGCTCGCTGGTCGAGGTGCTGCGGCCCTTCGCGGGCCGCTCGCGGCCGTTCACCCTGCTGTATCCCCAAGGCCGACACATGCCGTTGCGCCTGCGAGCCTTCGTCGACTTCATCATGGACAAGCGGCGCCAGTGGGCCGCTGGCAGCTGAGGGGACGTATCACTCTGTATCAGTGCCATGGTGGATGTGGCGCCGATGGGCCAGCCTGTAGTTGGCCTTGGACCGATGTCCGGTTTAGCACCTGTCGGCCCAGCACCGGGCCGAGCCGGTGGCATGGATGGACTCACGCTCACCTCAGGCGCACGTCACGATCTCGAACGAGGTTAAGCAGCACAACCTCAAATTCGGTGGAGCGCCTGCCTCGGCGGTCAACGACTACAGCATTCCGCTCTACACCCACGCCGATCCTGGCGAGGTTGACGGCATGAGAATTCACGGTGGTGTTACCGTGAGCAGTCACGCAAAAGTCACGCACATGAAAAAGGCCACTCCTTTCGGAAATGGCCTAAGTCATTGAAATATATGGTCGGGACGGAGTGATTCGAACACTCGGCCCCTTGCACCCCATGCAGCGTATCTAAGCCTTGTAAACCTATGATTTTATTGAATATATAGCTTACTATAAGTCACCAAAATTAAGGGTTTTCGAGCTTTTTGCAAACGAAAACACGCGGCCTGCAGCCAGGGTTTTGCGCAACCCGATCCTCTCGCGCTGACTGTTCGAGGCTTGATTTCGCAGATCGATGGTCCACGCCAGGTGAATGCTGCCGGCAGATTGTCGCGTCTGCAATCAACCAAAAGCGGACGTAAGAGAAGACGGTCCACCCTGCGCTTTTCTCACGGGTAATTGCGAAGTGGTGCAGGCACCGGCACTGAGCGATGCGCTGCATCCGGCCATCAGCAATTTGTTCATCCAGACCAAGCTGATTCAACCGCTGCAGGCCATCCTCTGCACACGGTGCCCCCGCTCACTGCAGAACGCAGTGCCATGGATGTGTCATGTCCTGTAGCGCACTGATTGATACCTACAATGTAGAACCCTATGTCGTAGCCGCCGACGTCTACGCCATACTCCACCACGCAGGGCGGGAAGGCTGGAGCTGGTACACGCGTCCGACGGGCAGGACGTACCGCCTGATCACCGAAAGCCTGCTGCTCCTGCAACGCAGCGGTGACATCTCGCTGCTACCGGCAGGTTGGCCGGATTGTGTACTGCACTACCGTTTTGGTAATACCCACTACCGCATTGAAGTGCGCAACAGCGCCAGCCCCGAACCGACCCTCAGCCCGGATGGCCAGTTGCTTGTCCATGCCACGCTGCAAGTGAAGGATGATGGAAAGCTACATCAGGTAATCGCCCAGTGCCAACGCTGCCTCTTGCCTACGAACTGAACCGTCCGACAGCGGTTGCACACCGCTGTTTGAACTGATCGCCAACATGTTGGGCGTACGTCGTGAAGGGGTAACTGAGGCGGCGGGCAAACTGCAGCGTCTCGGTGTGATCGAATACAGCCGGGGCAACATCAAGGTACTCGACAGAGTCCGCTTGGAGCAGCTCAGCTGCGAATGCTACGCCGTGGTGAAGAAAGAGACTGAACGGCTGCTGCCATACCTGTCGCTCCCGTACCCTGCCGTTTGACTGTACAAAGGTCACATCGCGCTTCAGACCATCAGGTGCCAAAGCCTTTCGTTAGATCAGCTGATCGATCAGTACCGCGTTGCTATAGATGAGGCTACCGTCGTTGGCCCGGTGACCGATCAGATGGAAGTGGCCACGCAGGGTCGAATCCAGGTAGACGCGCATTCGACAGTCGGACAGCGGGCCATAACCTGGTGGTAGACGCAGTTCCAGGGTGGACAGATTGACGTCTACCATAACGTCTGGTTCATGGGTTCGTTGCAGGCGTTCCTGCGCTTGTTCCAGCAACAGGTGGTCGTTGCCATTGACGCCTCCGGAGATTTCAGAATTATTTTTTCCAGTTACAGAGTGCGCCCAAAAAGCTAATAAGTATTGGCCTGCGGCAGTTACACCGCCAGCCGGTACGCCCGTTGGTCAGTGCGCACTGGAATCTAATAAACATCAAATCTGGAAGGCGCCGCTGGCAAATAATTGGTCCACAAAGGTATGTCGCTGCACAACGTTATTTTTTGGGCTATCTCAAGGGCTTGGCCACGGTCGGCCTAGACAAGGATCAGGCTTCGGCAGTGATGCGTGAAGGATATGTGCAACAATAGCGTCAATGGCTGGGAACTCAAGCGCGGCACCGCAGTGTCATGTTCAGCATCAGGTCGATACTTAAAATCGGCAACTGTGAAGCTGCCTGAGGAGGCAATCTGAAGAACAATAGAGCGATGAAAGTCTGCTATATCGGGTCGAAAGCGGTCAGTGGTGAACCGCATCTATCGACAAAAAGGAACTATTTGCAAACGGAATGTTCGACCCTATCAAGCCTGATCAGACTGGATCTGTAGGTTCACCGTCCAATAATGCAGCAGTAGTGTGAGATTCGAACCTCAGGCCGCGCCACAAGCGGCCTGTCCATCGCCCCTGTCTAATACAGCTCTGCCAGTTTCAACGATTTTGGCCCAGTAAAACCGAGAAGCTTTCGAGCAGTTTTAGACAGTTTCAGCCTCCCACCTAGGCGTTCTGCCAACCACGATCCGTCCTCCATCGTCACTTACCCCCTGCTCTCACAGTCCGCTTTCGACCCATCGCTGCCAACTCGAATGAGCAAGACCCGAGCTTTTTGCTTGTCGGCCAGGCGGGCTGCAACCACGCACCCCGTCGTGCCGACACCACAGACTATGAAATCGAAGTTCCGATCACACAGATGATCCATGCGTCGATGCCTTATCGATGCAGAGTGAAACTCAAGAGCGCTCAGGCGTGTCGTGAGCAGCGATCACTGCTCGCCAACACTGCTTACCGCCTTGAGAATCACCTTGGCCACTTCGCCAGGCTGTGACTGCTGCGGCACATGGCTGGCGCGCAGTTCGGTCAGGGTGGCGCCGATACGCTTGGCACTGGAGCGCTGGATGTCGGGGTGGATCATGCGATCGTCAGTGGCGAGCAGGTACCAGGACGGCTTGGTCTTCCAGGCAGCGACCGTGGTCCGATCATCGAAGGCCGATGCCTTGATCGGGCCTTGGGTAGCGGTCATCACTGCGGTTTGTGCCGCCGGGAGATCCTGGGCGAAGTCCTTGGCCATGCCTTCTGCCGTCAGGTAAAGGAAACCGTTGCCGTCTGCCTTGATCTGGCTGATGCCAGGCGGGGTAGGCGCGCCCTTGCCCTGTTCGCCACTGAACTGGCCTGCATCAGGTGCGAAGGCGGCGACGTACACCAGGGCGCTGACTTTCTCATGGGCGCCGGCTTCGCTGATCACGGTGCCGCCCCAGGAGTGGCCGACCAGCACCACGTTGCCTGACTGGTTGTTCAGCACGCGCTGCGTGGCGGCAACGTCGTCGGCCAGCGAGGTCAGCGGGTTTTGCACCACCGTCACCGCCACCCCTTCAGCCTGCAAATACGGCACTACCTTGGCCCAGTCAGAGCCGTCGGCGAAGGCGCCGTGTACGATGACCACCGAAGGCGTTGCCTCGGCAGCCTGGCTGACACTCACCATAAGGGTGCTGGTCAGGGCGAAGGCGGCGGTGACGAGTTGCGACTTGAATGCTTTCATGGGCTGAACTCCTGTGTTGGGAGTTCAAATTCTGCGGACCCACATGCTTGGCGGGTATCGGTCATTTATCCGACCCTGAGGCTTTTTTCATGGATAGCGCGCTACGATTCGACATCTCATTGAGCGGCGCACTGGGGGCTATCTCCCAGGTCGGCGACCTCAGCATGGGCCAGCCCCTTGGCCACTCCCAACGTGTTGCCCGCCTGGCGCAGATGCTAGCCCGCGCCATGCACGGCGAAGGCGAGCATCTGATGACAGCGCAGCAGGTCGCCTTGCTGCGCTGGTCCGGCTGCACCGCCAACGCCGATGGCTTCGCCCATCTGCTGGGCAATGATGTCGATGGCCGCCGCGCGATGCTCGACCAGACCCTGGGCGCCGAACAGATGAACGCCGTGCATCAAGCGGCACCGCTCGCCGTGGTGCACTGCGAGGTGTCTGGCCAGATCGCGAAAACGCTCGAACTTGGCGCAGCGGTCGAAGCCGGCTTGTGCCGGATATTCGAAACCTTTGACGGAACCGGCAGGCCGTTTGGTGTGAACCATGTGCACATTCCGGACGCGGCCTACCAAGTGGTACTGGCCGGAGACCTGGACATCCTCAGCCGCGCCCATGGCCTGGACACGGCGCTGAGCTGGATCAACGAACAGGCCGACCGCCGCTACCCCGCCGCCCTCGCCGCCTTGCTGGTGCGCAATGCCAAGGTATGGTTAGCGGAACTGGAAACAACGCCCGGTGGGCTGGACGACACCCGGCTCGAACGTCCCGTGTCACTGACGCTGGTGGGTGATGTGATCGATCTGAAGTTGCCCTGGCTGGCAGGTTACTCCCGGCAGGTGGCGCAGATTGCCGTCGAGGCCGCCCGCTTGTGGGGACTGCCAGAGCCCGACCAGACGGAGATTGGCAAAGCCGCGCTGATCCATGGCCTGGGGCGGGCAGCCGTCTCCAATCAATTGTGGAACACCGCGGGGCCGCTACCCTACGGCGCCACAGAACGTATCCACCTCGTCCCTTACTGGACGCACAAGGCATCACGGCAGATCACTGAGCTGACCATCCCTGGCGAAATTGCCGCCCATGCCTACGAACGGCTCGACGGCAGCGGCTACTTTCGCGGTGCATCGGCCGATGCCCAGTGCGCCGCCTATCGCTTGCTCGCCAGCGCTGTCGCCTGGGTAGCGTTAAGAAGCGCCAGGCCCTGGCGACCCGCGCATAGCGAATCGGAGGCGGCGCGGCTGCTCAAACAGGACGCCAGCCGCGGCCTGTTTGACGCTGAAATCTGCACAGCGGTAATCGCTGCCGCACGTGGCGAACGCCGACTGCCTCAGCCGAAAAGCACGCTGCTCACCACCCGCGAGTGCTCCATCCTCATGGAGATCAGCCGTGGCGCCAGCAACAAGGAAGTGGCGCGGCGACTGGAGATCAGCCCGAGTACCGTACGCACCCACATGGAAAGCATTTTCCGCAAGCTGGGTTGCTCCACCCGCGCGGCGGCCACCTTGAAGGGGCTGACCCTGGGCTTGATCGCCTGAAAGCAGGCGCTTGGGGGCAGTCGGTGAATTATCATAGCTGGTCTTTGCTCGGCAGATTGTCGCGGGCCATGGCAGTGAATGCCTTGAGCGCAGCGGAGGGGTTGCGCCGGTTCGGGTAGTACAGGCACAGGTTGTCTCTGGGCGGCGTCCACTCTTCCAGCACCCGCTCGAACTGTCCGGCGTCCAGTTCAGCCTGAACGTCCTGCTGCATAAAAAAGCCCAGCCCCACGCCTGCCTGCACCACCGCCTTGGCGACACTAGGCTCGTCCAGGGTGAGCTGGCCAGTCACATCAAGCCGGGTCACCTCCCCCGCGCGTTCAAAATGCCAGGGGTAGATCGCCCCATTGGGTAGGCGGATGCGCATGCACTGATGCTGGAGCAGGTCTGCCGGGCTACGCGGCCGGCCGTGCTTGGCGAAGTAGGCAGAGGAGCCGACCACGGCATAGCATTGCGGCTGGCCGAGCTGAATAACGATCATATCGCTGGGCACAAGATTCGCAGAACGTACGCCCAGATCGAAACCGTCCGCGACTATGTCCACCAGGCGACCTTCGGTCACCAAATCGATATGCACCTTCGGGTAACGCTGCAGAAACTCCAGCACCAGCGGCAGCAACGCGGCGCGGGCGGCACTGGCGAAGGCATTGATGCGCAACACGCCTGACGGCCCGGCATTGTGCGAACGCACCGCTTCCAGCGCCGCTCGCACTTCCTGCAGAGCCGGACCGACCTGCTCCAGGTACATAGCCCCCGCCGCGGTCAGAGACACGCTGCGGGTGGTGCGATTGAACAGCCGCGTTTCGAGGCTCGCCTCCAGCTTGGCAATGGTGTTGCTCAATGCCGTGGTCGAAACATCCAGATCAATGGCTGCCTGTCGAAACGACGCCCTCCGCGCCACGGCCAGTACAGCTTCCAGCTCATTGAGACCAAGGCGCGAATCTGCCACGTAATTGTCCTCATATTCGGGATAGGTCGTTAATGTCTATCCCAGTTGAGCAAACTATCAACTGAGCGGCAAGATCACAGTCGTAAACCCCAACCACTGTGAGAGGAGATCAGGCCATGAACCTGCAACTGCCTGACGCCGTACAAACCTACTTCGATGTCAGCAATGGCGGCGACATCTCGCTCCTTGCCGCCTGCTTCTGCGCGGACGCCAGGGTGACCGACGAAAACCGCACGCACCAGGGCATTGCAGCCATCGAAGCCTGGCAACAGGAGGCCCGCCAGGCATTCACCTACAGCGTCGAGCCGCTGGCGGCGACGCAGAATGACGATTCGCTGAGCGTAACGGCGCGTCTGGTCGGTAACTTCCCTGGCAGCCCGCTGCAGCTGAATCATCTATTCCTGCTGCACGACGGCCAGATCCGCTCACTGGAGATTGCGCCATGAACCTTGATCTTGGCGGCAAGCAAGTGCTGGTCACCGGCGGCACCAAAGGCGTCGGCCGCGCGGTCGTCGAGCTGTTCCTCGCAGAGGGCGCCAAGGTGCTGACCTCGGCTCGGCAGGCAACCAGCGATCTGCCGGCTGAGCTGTTCGTGCAGGCTGACCTCGCGACCCCAGAAGGCTGCGAAACACTGGTAGCCGCAGCTAAGCAACGGCTGGGCAGCATGGACATCATCGTCCACGTCCTGGGTGGTTCGTCGGCACCGAGCGGCGGCTTCGCGGTGTTGGATGACGCGCAGTGGCAACGCGAGCTCGACCTGAACCTGATGCCGGCCGTGCGCCTGGATCGCGCCCTGCTCCCATCGATGCTGCAGCGCAAGAGCGGCGTGATCATCCATGTAACCTCGATTCAGAACTGCCTGCCCTTGCCCGAAGCCACTACGGCTTACGCAGCGGCCAAGGCGGCGCTGTCGACCTACAGCAAAAGCCTGTCGAAAGAAGTCTCGCCACAAGGCGTGCGTGTTGTACGGGTGTCGCCGGGCTGGATCGAGACCCAAGCGTCGGTCGCCTTGGCCGAGCGGCTGGCGCAGGAAGCCGGTACGGACTACGCAGGCGGCAAACGCATTATCATGGATGCACTCGGTGGTATTCCACTCGGCCGCCCTTCCACGCCGTCAGAAGTTGCTGACCTGATTGCCTTCCTGGCATCGCCTCGTGCGGCATCCATTACGGGGAGCGAGTTTGTAATTGACGGCGGGACAGTGCCAACGGCCTAGCTGTAGTTGCTTCGCATATACGCGTCAACCACCGGAAAAGGGGACATGGAAAAGGGGACAGATTTATTTGCTGCTGACCGTCCCCTATTGGCCGATTGCAGCCCTTCGCCTTCAGCTACCGCACAGCAATGCGGTTTGTGGATGCGATGGAGGCCGGCGCCGCGAGCAAACAAGCCACAGCAAATCAGCAATCACATCCACCAGCCTGTACGAAACTATAAATTCGAACTTCCAGCTTCAGCGGTTAGGGTAACTGACCTTAGTAAATAGAAGGCAGACAAGCGTTCCTAGCCAGCGGTCCAATGCCTTCTAAACACTCTTTGCTTTCCCATCATCAGTGTAATAGTTATAGATCCAATCACTCAGGAAGTACTCACCTTTATAGCAACCAACATCCAAATGCTTTCTAAAACGCTTTCGACTAGTTTTCCAATAAATAAAGGCATGCGTTAACATCAGGATAGCTTCGGTAGGCTCCAAAAAGGCGTTTCTGAAAATGAGGATCACCCCGTGACCGAACAACAGCACGACGAAAGCAAGCTCGAGCGGGTCATCCGCAAGATCAAGCGCTGCCTGGCCCTATCCAAAAGCTCGAACGAAAACGAGGCCGCCACTGCTATGCACCAGGCCCAAGCGCTGATGCGCGAGTATCGTCTGACCGAGCTGGATGTGCGCCTGAGCGATGTGGATGAGGTCCAGTCGGAGAAGTCCAGAGCGAACCGCCGGCCTGGGACCGGCACCTGAGCAGCATAGTGGCCCAAGTGTTTGGGGTCAGGCCTCTGTCGTACCGGCACTGGTGCGAAACGTACGGCCGCAGAGTTGATCGGGCGCTGTTTGTTGGGGTTTCACCAGCCCCGCAGATGGCGATGTATGCCTACGAGGCTCTGCTGGTAAAGCTGACCTTAGCACGCCGTCAGTACGTGGCACTTGTCCGTTCAGGCAAGCGCCGCAGCGACTACTCGGCCGAGACCGCCGGTGATCATTTCGCTCTCGCCTGGGTGTCGGCGGTTCAAGGCAAGCTCCATGAGCTGCTACCTCGCGGAGAGGAAGATCCAGCCCTCACCCATTGCTCGGATGGTCGCAACCTAGTCGCTGTTGAGGCGCAGGACCAGGCATTAATAGAGCAGTACCTGGCAGGTCAGGAGATCGGCAAAGCCAGGAAGGCACCGAAGGTTGAGCTGGATCTAACCGCACAGATCGCCGGACTACTCGCTGGCCAGCGTGTTGAACTCAACCCCGGGCTTGCCACAGCTGGCCAGGGTCAATTCAGGCTAGAAAGCGCATGACCATGAACCCCTAGGTATTAAGGAACATGGCGTTCACCGCGTTGATGCGATCCTTCACACCGGGGTTCTGTGAGTCGACCACAACGGTGAAACCAGCCTTCTTGAGCAGCGACAGGTCCGACTCGCTGGCGTTCTTGCTGCTGGTGTTCTGTCCGCTGGCGTCTGGGTACACGGAGACGCTGTGCCCTGAGAAACGCACCTTTATCTTCTCGATCATGTCAGGCGTGTCGCGCACCGAGTGGAACTCGTCCAGCGCCAGCGGCAAGCCGTCACGGACCACGTATACAACCGCGGCCATCTTCATGACGTTGAAGTCCACACCGATGTGTATGGCCTCACCCGGCTTGATGCGCTCGCTGGTGTGGCACTCAGCCCGGTCGAAGGTGGAGTAGACGACCCCGGCATAGTTCTCGAACCCGGCCTCATACTCCTGGCGGAACGTGCGCGGGTCCATCTTGCGCCGAGCGGCGTCCAGCTCAACGGCCGGAACGTTGCCGCCCTGCAGTGAGGTGTATTGCCAGCTCTTGTGGTCAGGCTCTCCGCCCGGCTGCCCGTCGCGGTAGGTGTCGTAGCAGTGGTTGAACCCTTTCGGCGTGCCGATGCGCAGCGCATGCCCGCCTTTACGCGACTCCCCGGTCTGGGGAATCGTGTATTGGCAGGTCGAGAGCATCGGCCTGAGCACTTCTTCCCAGGCTGCCCACGAGCAGTCTGCCCATTCATCCACCAGGACGAAGAACAGGCCGGAGCCCCGCAGGTTGTCGTAGTTGTCCAGGCCGACCACACGCATGATGTGGCCAGACTTTAGAGTGATCGAACACTCCGTCTCGTTCGGTCGGGCGGCGCGCCATGTCTCGGGGATGGCCTGCTTTAGCCGGCGCCAGAAGACCCGCTTGGCCTGCTTGAACGTCGGAGCGCCATACCAGATCTCATCCTCGACACTCACGCCCCACTCAGCAGCCAGCCGGGCCGCGCGGCGCATTTCTGCCTTGCCGAGGAAGGTTTTGCCGAATCGTCGCCCGCACACTGCATCACGGAAGCGCGCCTCAGGCTGGAAGCCCCAGACGTAAATGTTCGCCTGTTTCGGCGTCAACTTCACCGGTGGGTCAAAGGTACGGGGTAGTCGGGACACCTTCATCTGGCTCCAGCTTGTACTCAGCAACGGCGTGCTGCTGGTCCGCCTGGGAGCCCAGGGGCTTGTCGGGTTCGATCTTGCGGTTGACGTACATGTCGCCGCATTCCTTGGCCGCCTGCTCGTACAGCTGGGCAGTCAGCGCTAGGTTGCGCATGTTCTCGGCCTTCTCAGCCATTCGCCCTAGGCCGCGAAGCCGGAAAGCTCTGTTCGCGATGGGAATCTCGGCTGTTTCCTCGCGGAACCGCTTGCGTGTGTCCTCGAACAAGGCCACCCAGCGCTTGGCTAGGCCCTTGCCGGAGTACTTCGTGGGATCGTGCGTCTCCACCTGCTGGCGGGTCACTGCGATGCTGAATTCTTTCTGGACGGCCTCTACCACCTGTGAAGGCGTGTCGAAGCACGCCAAGGCCTGAACAATAAAGGCCTTCACGTCGTTGCTGAGGGCTGCCATAGGCTTTCAGGGTTATGGATGCTGCCGGTGTCGGCAAGAATCTCGGCCTTAAGCCAAGCCCATATTTCAGGGGCAGGAGCCAAGCGGATACTGAAGTCGGATAGCTCGGACAGTTCAAGCAGTGACGATGGAGGATACGGCCTATCCATAGGTCACCTTGTGCTTGAAATGATGTTGCGGTGCCGGGACGGCAGCAGTCTATTCAGTGCAGGAGGGAGTACTAAGCCAAAAGGCGATTGGCTCAACGCAAGCTATGCATGGTGATTGCCCCATCTGCCTGCCATGCGGCATTCCACTTCAAACGCTCGCACGAGAGGCCGACCCGATTAACTCTTATCATCATGCACAGTGACCCTCACTCCCGTAGCCACGATCTCGTACTCAGTTTCGGAAATCTTGTTCACGGCACCACCCATTTGCATTTCGAAATGCTTCAAGCCTTCATGTCGAACCATTCCGCTCGAAGAGCGCTCAACGGTCTCGTCTTGGTAGATGTAGATGACGTACTCCACATTATCCGTGCCAAGCCCAACTATTCTTCCAACATATTTATCTGCCATGTCCGGACTCCTCGCGTGAAGCCTCAAGGTAGCGGGTGCCAACAGATCAATCCACTGTATTGGAGCGTTAATCATGAATATGATGCTGGTCTGAGCGTGAGCACGCTCATGCAGCAAGGGGCGACCCGGCACGGTAGGCTCGTTCCATCGCCTCCCAGTCGGGTTGCTTGATGGTCATGGATAGATCCTGATACTTGAAATGGTAGCGCGTTGAAGGTATTGGTTGAGATCAGCTCTCCCGAAAGGCCAATCATGCAGCTTCGCTTCAGGCATCTCAGCGACGTTTCCACCGAAGACATCATCGCGCTCAACAACAACCCAGATGTCTTACGCCAAATGCCCTTGGGGCGTCCCGACTTTGACGAAAGCAAGTGCAAGGCATGGGTCGCTCAAAAAGAGGCCCAATGGGCTCTTGATGGATACGGTCCCTGGGCTTTTTTCGTGGAAGATAAATTCGCCGGCTGGGGTGGCCTGCAGCAGGAAGACGGTGACGCTGATCTTGCTTTAGTGCTTCACCCAGATTACTGGGGGCTGGGCAGAGTAATTTTCGATGAGATAGTGCGGCGCGCTTTCCAAGAGTTGGGCCTGGACTCGATTACCATACTGCTCCCACCCACCAGAACTCGTATCAAAGGTGTACTTCGTCTAGGTTTTGTTCACGACGGAGACGTTGATATCGACGGTACGCCCTTCGCACGCTATCGACTCCTCGCAAGCACTAGCGCAAAAATCTCGTAACCTGTTTTATCTGGCGACCATCCTGTGCGTCTCGGCATGGGCATGACCGTGCAGCAGGCCGACCAACAGACCTTGGGGAAGGCCAGCTTCTTTGGCTGCGTCGATAGCCTTCACGATGGCCGTATCGAATTCGGCTACCGCATGGACGATATCCATGCTGGCCGGCAGCTCATGGCGTATGCGGGTTACGTTACTCATGTTCACTCCCGCGCCACGAAACGGCGCATCTCGAATTGGTGGCGCCCCTACCCCGGCTGGAACACATGGCCGCGCCGGGCAACCGCGTACAGGACGATCCCCAGCTTGAGGATCACGCCGTACAGGGTGGGAACATGGCCGTTCATGGCCAGGACGAACGAGCCGAACGCTCCAATGGCCACTAGGTAGAACGCGACGGCCAGTAGCGGCGCATCCGTTGGTCTGATCCGGCGCAGGTAGTCGCACGCAGCGATCACCACCAGCACGCTCAGAAAAGCATTCGCGCCGATCAGAACTGAAATCAGGGTCGAGCTCATCAGGTAGCTCCTTTGGCTCCGAACGACCCCACGAGCGACTTCAGCACCGGGATGATGTTCATTGCCAGAAGGCCTATCAGAAAGGCCACGCCGTATTGGGTTTCTCCGCTCGCGCCAAGGCTGAAATAGCTGATGGCGAGCGGGGTGCAGAAGACTGCCGAAGCGAAACCGGTGAAGAAGGCGGCGACCGCCTGGCCCCGGGTGAGGCCTCGCAGAAAGGTCAGCGAGAGGATCGCTCCTGCGAAGCCGCCAATGATCACGCCGTACTTACCAGCAGGACGCCGGCAGTCGTGCTTGCTGGTTCGGCCATGTGTGGATCCTAGAAGAAAAGGCCCGGCGAGGCCCTATTCAGGGACCGGGCAAACGTGCGGAGCAGCACATAACGAAAAGCCCCGGAAGTTCCGAAGCTTAGGATGGTAAGCGTACATCCGTTGATCTGATGGGGAGCTAATTCACCTGAACAAAAAACCGCCCGAAGGCGGCTAGCTAGTGATTATTAGCGCTATCCCAATCAATCGGGCGCGTCAATCAGCTCAAATGTTCTATTTCATGACTTTCGCGGATCACTTTTAAGATCTTTGTCAGCAACCTTGTCGTGCCGACTGTAGAGCTCTGCCTTTGAAGCCCGCTCGGTGTTGGCACCCTTACTTCCCTCCGCCCTTGAGCCTTGGGAAGATGTATTTGCACCAGAACTTCTTTCCCCCTGGCGCGATGTTTTATCTGTCATATAAACCTCTGATGAGCCCGATTATCCGAGCTCAGATAAATGAATTACTCAGCGAGTGATCCATCATTTGTACGCATCTGCCTACGGTCACTCTCCGGACCTTTTTCAAGGCCTAGCTCGTCATCATCTGGGTGTAGCCCAGTGGATCATCAGCTTCGAGGAGCGTATGTGGCGAAAGAGCCGTACTTGGTTGGGCGCTTCTACCAACGGCGCCCAGGATAAGTCCAGCCGGCCTGCTGACTACTGAACTTTTCCGAATTTGAAGCTTTTGGACGCTCATAAAACTCAGGTTCTAGTTCAGGCGTAGCGTCGGGATCGATATAGTCGTCTCTATCCTCTGGGCTAGATTTTTCCAACCCCTCACGCTTTTCTGTACCTGACCCGACTTCCAATTCAAGTCCCGGAGATCCATCTGGCTTGGAAATGTCACTAGACATAAGTACCTCTCATTAACTCAGAAATTCTGAGCTAAAGCGAGTATGCGCCCTAAGGTTGCCATAAGGTGGAATACCAGACCACCGGGGTAATTAAAAAGACCGGCGCAATTATGGAAATTTTGAGGGCCTATTTCGGGCAATAAAAAACCCGGCGCGGTGGCCGGGTTCTGTGTGTCACTCCTCAACACGCGCATGAATGACAGGATGAAGCAAAATTACGACATGGCGACATGATATTGCAAGCCCTTTTGAGGCCCTTTCACGCGGCCTCGTCGAATAGCACGCCAATCGCTTCAAGCATGTGCTGAGCCTCGGCCAGCGCCTCGTTTACCAGAGACTCCAGAGCGCCCTTGATGGCCCGATTCCAACGCTGATAGGTGCGCTCGGTCAGGCCCTGGGAATCCCAGTTAGTCATGTCGTAATTCGACTCGGCCAGGACGATCATCTCCCCCGGCTTCACCTCGGCCACGGCACGGGCGTGCTTGTTGGCGCGCTCAACGGCGGCGGCGGCAGCCTTGTTGCGCCAGTCCCACTGCCCTTCCTCCTCGTTCTCGCGTGGTTCGGGCGCCTTGAACTGAGGCACCTTGCGCTGAATCCCCTTCGTTTGCTGCGGAACCGCCCAGACCAGCACGGCCTACTGAGTGAAGCGCTTAGGCGCCGGGGTTGGCACGATGGCAATGAGCCGTCCAATTGAATCGATCTTGCGCCCCTTGTGCGTGCTGTACTTCGCCACCAGCGCATTCCAGTGTCGCGGGCTGAGCTGACCGATCCCACCGTCAGGCCTGATGACAAGGTTAGCGCCACCACCCACGGCATCGACCGCATGGTCGACTGGGCCAACACCGCGCGCGGCGGCCGCCAGTTTGACATGGTTGATCTAATCGCTCGGACTGACAGCCAGAACAGATGCTCATCGGCCTACGGCCTCTGCGAATAACCCTTTCCATTTAAAACTTCACGCCGCTTTGGCGAGGACCACCCATGTCTGCGTATTACAACGAAATCGACCAATACGCTGCGCAGTGGCTCCGAAATCTGATCGCAGCGGGCCACATCGCGCCAGGTGACGTTGACGATCGATCGATCGAGGATGTTCACCCAGATGACCTCAAGCCCTACACCCAATGCCACTTCTTCGCCGGCGTCGGCGTTTGGTCCTACGCCTGCGGGCGTCAGTGCTCCGCATATCCGAGACCGCACGTACTGGGTGGCCCACGCCAACAGCTATGGACGCAAATCGCGGGGCAAAGGACGCTCGACCGTGGGATACCGGGCGACCGCTGAATCAGATCGCAGCGCTGGCCAGCTGGGTCACCCCGACCACCAGGGACTGGAAGGACACGCCGGGAATGACAGCTCAGCGGGATGGAACGGACCGAGTGGACCAGCTTCCGCGGCAAGCGTACCTGTGCGGCTGGCCAACCCCTCTGGCAACGGATGGGGACAAAGCGGACGCAACTCTTCCTGTGGTTCTCAAGCGCATTGAGCAGATGGGCCACATGGCAGCTTTCATGCGCGCTGAATGCTCGGCGGAGCACATTTGTACTCCGCCAGGCATTGACCTCTCTTCCCACTAGTTCGAGCAGGCGACCTGGTCAAATTTTGGTTGAGGATCAGTGGCGATCCGGCGAGCCCGACCAACACCCCAGGCCAAAGCCCTGGTCATGGATTCACCGGGGCGGGAGTCGAACGCCTCTTCATGCAGAGCCATACCGCTTGCGGCATATACCCCAATGAACATCTGCGTGTTACCTGTCCGCGACAGTCGCACCTGTACATCTATAAGTGTTCCGTCAACGAGCGTTTCGTCATGAGTCCTATGGTGAAGCGTCGGGTCAGCCCAAGACCAAAAAACATCACCGCGAATTCTCATGTCGACCTCCTACGACTTTGGTTGTATGTGATGGCGAACCTTCACCTTAGCGAAAGCGAGGCGAGACGCAATCGCGGTTCCCAAGATTGAGAACTGAATCGGACCACCGGCCGATTTTCTTGTACCAAAACAGAATCTTGTACAACTTACTGCCGCGATATGGCGGCCAAGGACGAAGTCATGCCCGTAGAAAAGAAACCGGCTTGGCCGGACCACTTCCGCTACATCGATTCCATCGGCCCCCGAAGGCGTCACGATCGTGTGCCGGCGCTACGTGGTGGTCCGCAAGAGGCAGCGAGGGTTATGCCATGGCGCGCCAGGAAGCCACCGGGAAAGTTTGGGGCAACGCCAAACGAGTATCGAAAAACTCCTGGCGCCGGTTCGCCTCCCCCCGCAAAGAGGAGGCGCTGAGCAGTTACAAGGCCAGAAAACGCCAACAGCTAAGCCATGCCGAGCTGGCTCTAGAGCGGGCCAAGGCCGCCCTGGCAGACATCAAGGATCTGGAAGCGATCAACGACGAGCACCTGTGCGCCGGCGGCGATTACATCAGAGAACTCAACTGGGTGGACTGCTGATGACCCGCCTCGCCCTCTGCCTCCTGTTGCTGGCCACCGGCGCCAGCGCAGAACAGTTCACCCCCAATGTCGAGGTCATCCACGACGACAAGCGCGCCGTCACCTGCTGGGTCTACAGCGGCCACTACTACAAGGGCGGCATCAGTTGGATCCCCGACAGCCAGCTGCAGGCCGGCAACGAGCGCCAGCTCTCCCCGCACGAAACACAACCCGAACCTACACCCGCACTGGCGCCTGGGCGCTGGACTGATGAGAGGTATCAGCCATCGCAAGGTCTCGCCCCTGTTCCTTGAGCCGCCCGGATACAACGGGGTGCCCTGGCGCGTGTTCGCCCGGTACCAGGGCCAGGCCATCGAGCACACCAAACGCTACAACCCGTGGGAAGACTGGGCGCTGGGCGGGCCCCTGGCTGTGAAATATCAGGTCTCGCTCATCCCAGAAGCCCATGAAGGGCCCGAGGGCACTGAGATGTCGGAGCGCTGGCGGGCCAGTGTTTACTACAAGGCCGGCGAGCACTACGGCACGGACTATTGTGGCACGGCCCTGATTGCGGCGTGTCAGGCAGTGGTCGCAACTGAGTTCGGCGATACCGTCCAGGTGCCGAAGGAGCTGATGCCATGAGGAGGCTGGTCTATCGCATCAACCGCTGGCTGCCGTTCGGCGGCCTGCCGATCGCCCGCGTTTGCCAGGGCAGGAACACCTGCACCCTCTACAAGAACGGGTGGGTGCTGATCAGCGACGGAAAGAGCACCGACGCTCTCCCGATCAACTTCACCAGCCAGGCGCTGGTCGACGCGTTCGCCGCCGAATTCGCCTAACCCTCCCTCCACTACTCAAGCCCGCCGACCTGCGCGGGCGAGGATGACCTATGTCCGATATCACCGTGAAGTGCTGCCGTTGCCGCAACAAGCACAAGGAGAGCGAGCGGATTCCAGCCCCATGCAAATGGGCGGAAGGCCTCAGCACCATGGTCTGCCCGCGCTGCAGGGCAACCGAGTACTACCGCGTCGAGCCTGCGCCAGCAGCCTGACCACCAACCTACCGCCACCGGCGGTGTGGAGACACACATGGCGAATGCCACAGCAGCAAAGCCCACAAGCATTCAGCCGCGGTTCATCCGGTTCGGCGATGCACCTGGATATCTCGGCATGTGCCGGGATGAGTTCAACAAGACGGTCAGGCCGAACGTGCGGGAATTCCCCATCGGAAAACAGGGCGTGGCCTTTGACCGCCAGGAGCTTGATGAGTGGGCGGACGCCTACATCGAAGCCAAGGCGATCGAAAAAGCCACCGGACAGGACAACAATCGGCCCCGCAGCGCCGAGGAGATGATACATGGCGCGAAAAACGATCACTGGCCTCTACGAGAAGGGCGGTGTCTGGCAAATCGATAAAGTCTACAAAGGGGAGCGAATTCGAGAAAGTACTGGAACTGGTGACCGGGAAGAAGCAGAGCAGTACCTGATCCACAAGCTCGAGCAACTGCGTCAAAGGAAGGTGTATGGCGTTCGGCAGGTGCATACCTGGGAGGAGGCGGCAATGCGCTACCTCCTTGAGGTCAAGGATCAGCCATCCATCCACCTGACTGCCTTGTGCATGAAGCAGCTTCATCCATACCTGGGCCATCTGCCGCTGACGCACATCGATGACCAGGCGCTGGAGCCGTTTATCAGGGACCGGCAGACAGAAAAGGTTCTGCCGGATGGGACCATTGAAAAGGCCGTAAGCAACCGGACGATTAACATCGCAATTGAGCGCGCGGTCCGGGTTTTGACGCTATGCGCCAGGAAGTGGCGAGACGACGATCGCCGGCCATGGCTGGACAGTGTGCCCATGCTGAGGAAGCTCGAAGAGAAGAAGTCGAGCCGTAAGCCCTACCCAATGTCATGGGAAGAGCAGTCGATCCTCTTCAACGAGTTACCGGGCCACCTACAAACGATGGCCCTGTTCAAGGTAAACACGGGCTGTCGGGAGCAAGAGGTGTGCAAGCTGAGGTGGGATTGGGAGATATCGGTGCCGGAACTGGGAACCAGTGTTTTCCTGATCCCTGCTGACTTCGGCGGGAGACACGCCCGGTCGGGCGTAAAGAATGGCGACGAGCGCCTGGTGGTGCTGAACAACGTAGCCAAGTCGATTATTGAAAGGCAGCGTGGGATCAGCAAGGAATGGGTATTCCCATACAACGGCACCGCGATGCACCGGATGAACGACTCGGCATGGAAGAAGGCACGGGTGAGAGCGGCGAAACTCTGGCAGGAGGAAAACCTTCGCCCCGCTCACCCTGGATATGCCTCGATCAGGATTCACGACTTGAAGCACACCTTCGGTCGACGACTGCGGGCAGCAGGCGTTACTGAAGAGGATCGGAAGTCACTGCTCGGGCACAAGAACGGCAGCATCACCAGCCACTACTCCGGCGCTGAGCTGGGCAAGCTGATTGAGGCTGCGAACATGGTATCAACAACTGACTCTCGCGGGCCGGTGTTGACGATCTTGAAGAGGAAAATCGGATGAAGTCCCGAAAAACTCCCCACATGCAAAAACGAAAAAGCCACCCGAAGGTGGCTAAGTCGTTGAAATATATGGTCGGGACGGAGTGATTCGAACACTCGACCCCTTGCACCCCATGCAAGTGCGCTACCGGGCTGCGCTACGCCCCGACTGGGCTTTGAAGCATGTTCTCAATCTTGCCGAGAACGTTGAAGAATGTACCCTAACCTCCTGATAAATGAAAGCTTTTTCTCAAAAAATTTTCCACTCATCAGAAACCCGGCTTACTTCTTCAAAACCACCAACACATCCTCCAATTCAACAATCATCTGCCGAATCAGCTGCTTGTACTGGCTGGATTCATCTTTAGCCTCATCACTGGAGAGCCTCAACCGCGCCCCGCCAATGGTGAACCCCTGATCATACAGCAGCGCACGAATCTGGCGGATCATCAGCACATCTTGGCGCTGGTAATACCGCCGGTTCCCCCGCCGCTTCACAGGGTTCAGCTGGTCGAACTCCTGCTCCCAATACCGCAGCACGTGTGGCTTTACGGCACACAACTCGCTCACTTCACCAATGGTGAAGTAGCGCTTGCCCGGTATGGGGGGCAGTTCGTCGTTATGGCTTGGTTCCAGCATAGGCCTCAACCCGGGCCTTCAATTTCTGCCCTGGACGAAAGGTGACGACGCGCCGTGCGGTGATCGGGATCTCTTCCCCTGTCTTGGGGTTGCGGCCCGGCCGCTGGCGTTTGTCGCGAAGGTCGAAGTTGCCGAAACCGGACAGCTTGACCTGCTCGTTCTCTTCAAGTGCGTGCCGAATTTCTTCGAAAAACAGCTCGACCAGCTCCTTGGCCTCACGCTTGTTAAGCCCCAGCTCCTCGTACAGCCTTTCGGCCATCTCAGCTTTCGTCAGAGCACCCATGCCGTTATTTCCTTAACGTGGTGTTCAACCTTTGTTCGAGCGAGGTGAGGATGTTTTGCAGGGTAGTGTTCACCTCATCGTCGTTAAGAGTGCGCGATGGATGCTGCCAGGTCAAGCCGACGGCAAGGCTTTTTCTATCAGGATCAATGCCTTTACCTTGGTACACATCAAACAGCCTGAGGTCTGTGAGCCATTCGCCTGCATTGTCACGAATTAATTCAAGCACCGCGCTAGAAGCCACCTCACGTCCTGCGATCAAAGCCAGGTCGCGGCGGGTTTCCGGGAACTTGGACAGTTCGCTGAATTTCGGCAGGCGGCCTTCGACCACGTCGCCCAGCACCAGCTCGAACAGGAACACCGGGCGGTCCAGGCCCAAGGCCTTGGCCAGCTCTGGGTGGATGGCGCCGAGGTAGCCGACCAGTTTGCCGTCACGCTCGATGGCAGCGGTCTGGCCTGGGTGCAGGGCTGGGTGTTTGCCGGCGCTGAAGGTGAAGTCACTCAGGGCGCCGGAGTAACCCAGCAGGGCTTCCACGTCGGCTTTGACGTCGAAGAAGTCGACGCCGTCGCGGCCGTTGGCCCAGCCTTCTGGCAGGCGGCTGCCGGTGATGACGCCGGCAATCATTGGCTGCTGCTGCAGGTCACCCAGTTGGCCGACAAAGCGCAGGCCGCTTTCGAACAGGCGCACGCGGTCTTGCTGGCGGTTCAGGTTGTGCTGCAGTGCCTTGACCAGGCCCGGCCACAGCGAGGCGCGCATGGCGGCCATGTCGCTGGAGATGGGGTTGGCCAGCAGCAGCGGCTCTACGCCCGGGCTGAACAGTTCGAACAGTTTCGGATCGATGAAGCTGTAGGTGATGGCTTCCTGGTAGCCGCGGGCAACCAGCAGGCGGCGCAGGGTCGGCAGGTCACCGCGGGTTTCCGGCTTGCCCTGTGGGGCCAGGCGGGCTTGCGGGTAACGAACCGGCAGGTTGTTGTAGCCGTACAGACGGGCCAGCTCTTCGATCAGGTCCACTTCCAGGCTGATGTCGAAGCGGTGGCTTGGCACGCGGACGGTCCACTGCCCTTCCCCGCTCTTGGTCGTGGTCAGCTCGAGGGCGTTGAGCAGCTGCTCGACCTGGGCCGGCTCCATTTCCATGCCAAGCATCTGGGTGATGCGTTCGGCACGCAGGGTGACCGGGGCTACTTGTGGCAGGTGCTGTTCGCTGACCGCTTCGACCACAGGGCCGGCTTCGCCGCCAACGATGTCCAGCAGCAACTGGGTGGCGCGCTCCATGGCTTCGCGGGCCAGTTGCGAGTCGACGCCGCGCTCGTAGCGGTGCGATGCATCGGTGTGCAGGCCGTAGGAACGGGCTTTACCGGCGACGGAAATCGGCTCGAAGAAGGCGCTTTCCAGGAACAGGTCGCGGGTTTTTTCGGTGTTCACACCGCTGTGCTCGCCACCCATGACGCCGGCGATGGCCAAGGCGCGGGTGTGGTCGGCAATGACCAGGGTGTCGGCACGCAGGGCAACTTCCTGGCCGTCGAGCAGGACGAGCTTTTCGCCCTCTTCGGCCATGCGCACGCGGATGCCGCCGTTGATTTCTGCCAGGTCGAAGGCATGCATCGGCTGGCCGAGTTCGAGCATCACGTAGTTGGTGATGTCGACGGCGGCGTCGATGCTGCGAACGTCGCTGCGGCGCAGGCGTTCAACCATCCACAGTGGGGTTGGCTTGCTCAGGTCGACGTTACGGATAACGCGGCCCAGGTAGCGCGGGCAGGCAGCCGGGGCGCTGACTTCGACCGGGCGCACTTCGTCATGGGCGGCCGCTACGGCTGGCACCACCGGGCGGGTGACCGGGGTGTCGTACAGGGCGCTGACGTCGCGGGCCAGGCCGGCGATGGACAGGCAGTCGCCGCGGTTCGGGGTCAGGCCGATTTCGATGCTGGCATCATCCAGGCTCAGGTACGTGCGAATGTCTTCGCCAACCGGAGCGTCGGCAGCCAGTTCCAGCAGGCCGTCGTTTTCTTCGCTGATCTGCAGTTCGGCAGCCGAGCACAGCATGCCGAAGGACTCGACACCGCGCAGCTTGGCCTTCTTGATCTTGAAGTCGCCTGGCAGTTCGGCACCGATCATGGCGAACGGGATCTTGATGCCTGGGCGGGCGTTAGGGGCGCCGCACACAACCTGGAAGGTTTCCTGGCCGCTACTTACCTGGCAAACGCGCAGCTTGTCGGCGTCCGGGTGTTGCTCGGTGGCGAGAATTTCGCCCACGACGATGCCGCTGAACTGGCCGGCAGCGGGGGTAACGCTGTCAACTTCGAGGCCGGCCATGGACAGGCGGGCGACCAGTTCGTCACGGGAGACTTGCGGGTTGACCCAACCGCGCAGCCACTGTTCACTGAATTTCATGCTGTTCTCCTGAAAGTTGCGTCGATTGGGCCTAGCGGAATTGGGCTAGGAACCGCAGGTCGTTGTCGAAGAACAGACGCAAATCGTTGACGCCATAGCGCAGCATGGCCAGGCGCTCGGCACCCATGCCGAAGGCGAAGCCCTGGAACTCTTCTGGGTCGATGCCGGACATGCGCAACACATTCGGGTGCACCATGCCGCAGCCCATCACTTCCAGCCAGCCGGTTTGTTTGCACACACGGCAGCCGTTGCCGGAACACATCACGCACTGGATGTCGACTTCTGCAGACGGCTCGGTGAAGGGGAAGAACGATGGGCGGAAACGGACCGCCAGTTCTTTCTCGAAGAATACGCGCAGGAATTCTTCGATGGTGCCCTTGAGGTCGGCGAAGTTGATATCGCGATCGATCAGCAGGCCTTCGACCTGGTGGAACATCGGCGAGTGGGTGATATCCGAGTCGCAGCGGTATACGCGGCCCGGGCACACAATGCGGATGGGCGGCTGGGTGGACTCCATGGTCCGCACCTGCACCGGCGAGGTGTGGGTACGCAGCAGCATGTTGGCATTGAAGTAGAAGGTGTCGTGCATCGCCCGCGCCGGGTGGTGGCCAGGGATGTTGAGCGCTTCGAAGTTGTGGTAGTCGTCTTCCACCTCTGGGCCTTCGGCAATGCCGTAACCAATGTGGGTGAAGAACTGCTCGATGCGCTCGAGTGTACGAGTGATCGGGTGCAGGCCACCGGTGGCCTGGCCGCGGCCTGGCAGGGTGACGTCAATGCATTCGGCAGCCAGGCGAGCGCTGAGCTCAGCCTCTTCAAAGGCAGCCTTGCGGGCATTGAGCACAACGGTGACGCGCTCTTTGGCGTCGTTGATCAGCGCGCCGACTTTCGGCCGCTCTTCGGCTGGCAGGTTGCCCAGGGTCTTCATCACCTGGGTCAGTTCGCCCTTCTTGCCGAGATAATTAACCCGGATCTGTTCCAGGGCGTTGATGTCTTCAGCGCGCTCCACGGCCTCTAGGGCTTGGGAGACCAGCGCATCCAGGTTTTCCATGTACAGACTCCAGATACGAAAATAGGGGAAGAGCTTTGAAGGCTCTTCCCCTATCGATGACGTTCAATGCCCGGCAGCGCTAGCACCGCCGGGTGATTGTCGCGGGTACTTAAGCCAGAACGGCTTTAGCTTTCTCGACAATCGCAGCAAACGCCGCTTTTTCGTTCACTGCCAGATCAGCCAGAACCTTACGGTCGATTTCGATCGAAGCCTTTTTCAGGCCAGCAATCAGACGGCTGTAGGACAGACCGTTGGTGCGGGCACCGGCGTTGATACGAGCGATCCACAGTGCGCGGAACTGACGCTTCTTCTGGCGACGGTCGCGGTAGGCGTATTGGCCTGCCTTGATGACCGCTTGCTTGGCTACACGGAATACGCGCGAACGTGCACCGTAGTAACCTTTAGCCAGTTTCAGAATTTTTTTGTGACGCTTACGAGCGATAACGCCGCGCTTAACACGAGCCATGAGTAACTTCCTCTATCTTAACCAGAATTAACGAACGCGCAGCATGCGCTCGACTTTTGCGACGTCGGACGGGTGCAGCAAGCTGGCACCGCGCAGTTGACGCTTACGCTTGGTCGACATTTTGGTCAGGATGTGGCTCTTGAAAGCGTGCTTGTGCTTGAAGCCCGAAGCTGTCTTCAGGAAGCGCTTCGCAGCACCGCTCTTGGTTTTCATTTTTGGCATGTTGGAACTCCGCATTCGATAAAATTACACATAATCATCAGGCCTGCCGTGCCCGGGAGATTACTTCTTTTTCTTGGGGGCGATGACCATCATAAGCTGGCGTCCTTCCATCTTCGGATGCTGCTCAACGGTGCCGTATTCGGCGAGGTCGGCTTCGACCCGCTTCAACAGCTCCATGCCCAGCTCCTGGTGGGCCATCTCACGACCACGGAATCTCAGAGAGATCTTGGCCTTGTCCCCATCGGTAAGGAAACGTACCAGGTTGCGTAGTTTTACCTGGTAATCCCCATCCTCCGTCCCTGGACGAAACTTGATTTCTTTGATCTGGATCTGCTTCTGGTTTTTCTTGGCTTCGTTAGCCTGCTTCTTCTTCTCGAAGAGGTGCTTGCCGTAGTCCATGACCTTGCAAACGGGTGGTACCGCGTCTGCAGAGATTTCTACCAGGTCCAGCTTCGCTTCATCAGCGATACGCAGCGCTTCATCAATCGAGACGATGCCAACCTGCTCGCCGTCTGCGCCAATTAACCGAACCTCGCGGGCCGAGATATTCTCGTTGATCGGGGCCTTCGGTACAGCACGCTTATCGTTTCTCATTTCACGCTTAATAGTCATTACTCCGATTCTTGGCGACCACGCCGGGAAACCGCTTGTGTCAGCAGCTCAACGAATTGGGCGACGGGCATGGAGCCCAGGTCTGCGCCTTCGCGAGTACGCACAGCGACGGTTTGCGTTTCGACTTCGCGGTCCCCTATAACCAAAAGGTACGGGACCTTGAGCAAAGTATGCTCGCGGATTTTAAAGCCGATCTTCTCATTTCTCAAGTCCGACTTGGCACGGAAACCGCTTCCGTTCAGAGATTTCTCAACCTCAAGGGCGAAATCGGCCTGCTTGTCGGTGATATTCATGATCACCGCCTGGGTCGGGGCCAGCCACGCCGGGAATACGCCAGCGTAGTGCTCGATCAGCATGCCGATGAAGCGCTCGAACGAACCGAGGATAGCGCGGTGCAGCATGACCGGGCGAACTCGGCTGTTATCTTCGGCGATATAGCTGGCATCCAGACGCTCTGGCAGGTTCGGGTCGTACTGCAGGGTACCGCACTGCCAGTTACGGCCGAGGCAGTCGCGCAGGGTAAACTCGATTTTCGGGCCGTAGAAGGCCCCCTCGCCCGGCTGGTATTCCCACTCAAGGCCGGATTCGTTCAGGGCGTCGGCCAGTGCTGTTTCAGCACGGTCCCACAACTCTTCGGAACCGACACGCTTGGCCGGACGAGTGGACAGTTTCATGGCGATGTCGCTGAAACCGAAGTCCTTGTACACGTCCAGGGTCAGCTTGATGAAGTCGGCGGCTTCTTTCTTCACCTGATCTTCGGTGCAGAAAATGTGCGCATCGTCCTGTACGAAGCCACGCACGCGCATAATGCCGTGCAGTGCGCCGGACGGCTCGTTACGGTGGCAGGCACCGAACTCAGCCAGACGCAGTGGCAGGTCGCGATAGCTTTTCAGGCCCTGGTTGAACACCTGCACGTGGCACGGGCAGTTCATCGGTTTTACCGCGTAGTCACGGCTTTCCGACGAAGTGGTGAACATGTTCTCGGCATAGTTGGACCAGTGGCCGGAACGCTCCCACAGGATGCGGTCGACAACCTGCGGGGTCTTGATTTCCTGGTAGCCGTTTTCGCGCTGCACGCCACGCATGTACTGCTCGAGTACCTGGTAGACGGTCCAGCCGTTGGCGTGCCAGAACACCATGCCCGGGGCTTCTTCCTGCAGGTGGAACAGGTCGAGCTGCTTGCCGATCTTGCGGTGGTCGCGTTTTTCGGCTTCTTCGATGCGCTGGATGTACGCAGCCAGCTGCTTCTTGTCAGCCCAGGCCGTGCCGTACACGCGCTGCAGTTGCTCGTTCTTGGCATCGCCACGCCAGTAGGCGCCGGACAGCTTGGTCAGCTTGAATGCCTTGAGGAAGCGGGTGTTCGGCACGTGCGGGCCGCGGCACATGTCGACGTATTCTTCGTGGTAGTACAGGCCCATGGCCTGTTCATCCGGCATATCTTCGACCAGACGCAGTTTGTAGTCTTCGCCACGGGCCTTGAACACATCGATGACTTCGGCGCGCGGGGTCATTTTCTTGACCACGTCGTAGTCTTTTTCGATCAGCTCCATCATGCGCTTTTCGATGGCGGCCATGTCTTCTGGGGTGAAGGGGCGTTCGTAGGCGATGTCGTAATAGAAGCCTTCGTCAATGACCGGGCCGATCACCATCTTGGCGGTCGGGTACAGCTGCTTCACGGCGTGGCCAACCAAGTGGGCGCAC
The DNA here is from genome assembly GCF_900291005.1 of Pseudomonas sp. Kh14. NCBI lineage: Bacteria > Pseudomonadati > Pseudomonadota > Gammaproteobacteria > Pseudomonadales > Pseudomonadaceae > Pseudomonas > Pseudomonas sp. Kh14. The sequence continues at coordinate 24,653 of NZ_OLKJ01000025.1, read as the reverse complement.
GAGTGACGAATGATCTCCAGTCCCTCTTCATCTTTAGGGGTGATGATCTGCAGGGTGGCGTCGTTGCTGATCAGGTCACACGCATCGACCAGCTTGCCGTCGACCTTGCCGGCAACGGTGGCCTTGGCCAGGCCAGCGCCGATGGAAGCGGCTACTTCGGCTACGGATACGGCGTGATCGAACGAACGTTGACTGCCATCGGGAAGAGTAATAACGGGCATGGCGCCTCCTCTCCTAGTGGTGACCCCTACCAAAGGTCACGTGGGTTGGGATGAGCCAGTACAAGATCCGACCTGCCTTCCGGTAAAAGGAAGCCTGCCCCACAGTGGCAGAAGCCTTTCGGCTTGTCAGGGACGAACCAGAGTGACTGGAAAGAAAAAAGATAGCTGCAGCCGGCAACAGCGCGACCGCAAGCCGAGCATGCTAGCACGCGGGTTGCACCCCAGGCAGAAATATTTGGAAATTGCACCGCAGCGGTGAACTAACGCGGAAAAATACCGCTCAGACTTTGGGAAGCAACCTACTCTTGATGAGACCTAAACCCAAGGAGTAACTGGTGATGCGAGTTCCGTCTCTTCTGGCCCTGGCGGCCGCTGGCGCCCTGCTGCTGCCCGTGGCCGCGAACGCCGGCAACTTCCCAGCCGGGAAGGAGGCCGCCTACATGACCCAGTGCACGCAAGTGGCCAGCGGCCAGGGCGTTGACGCTGCCACCGCGAAAAAACACTGCGACTGCGGCGCGCAAGCCATCAAAAAGAACTTCACCGACGCCGAGATTGCCGACCTCGACAGTAAAGACGGCGTTGACGCCAAGCTGATGCAGAAGGCGCAGTCGGTGGTGAAACAGGCCTGCGCACCGAAGAGCTGAAACCTTAAAGCCGGTGATGGCCAGCCATTCTTTGAGCTGGATCAATATCCTGCGAAGGTAAAAGGCGCTAGATGCGCAGAATTAGACTATGATGTATCTCGTGCTCCGTAGCCTCGGCCGCATTGCACCACTGAAAAAACTAAATGTTCTGGAGATTCACCCATGTCCAATCGCCAACAAGGCACCGTCAAATGGTTCAATGATGAGAAAGGCTACGGCTTCATCACCCCAGCAGGCGGCGGCGACGACCTGTTCGTACACTTCAAAGCCATCGAATCTGACGGCTTCAAGAGCCTGAAAGAAGGCCAGACTGTTTCCTTCGTCGCCGAGCGCGGCCAGAAGGGCATGCAGGCTGCACAGGTTCGTCCGGAGTAATTCGGATAGCTGTAAAAAAACCCGCCCTTGTGGCGGGTTTTTTTATGGGTGATGCATCATCTGAGTGGGGCGGGATTGCCTGCGAAACAGATTGTAGGGTGAATGGCACGGGCTTTGCCCGTGTTCGCGGGTGAACCCGCTCCTACAGGCGACCGCGCAGGCTTTTCACATTTTGCGCAAGGCAGTTGCCCGCGCGTGCATCAACCGCAGTTGACGCGGGTTACCCTGCCCTGCTCGTCCACGTTCAGATTCAGGCGCTCGGAGCGGTACTCCAGGGTGACCACGTCGTGCGGCTTGAGAATGCGCGCCATCTGCGAGCCGCTGGCCTTGCGTGCCTGCTCCAGCAATTCAGCGCTGGCCTGCTTGCCCATGGCAAAGTCGGCACCACTGGCTTCGCAGCGGCCATCGTTGCCCACTGGCGCGGCCGGCGCAGCACCACCATCAGCATTGCCACCAGTGCTGCAACCCGCCAGGACAGCAGCCACAGCCAGAGTTGCCAGGTAAGCACGGGTACGGAACATGAAGCCTCCTAAATCGGTCCGGGAACTGCCTGATCCGACAGCTCCGCTCATCATTTGTTGCAAAACCGGTCAAGTCTGCCTGAACTGCAGCGGCGAGGCGAAAAGCAATCGTGACCGAATTTTGCACAACACGCTGCGTTTGCCATATGCTTAGCTCGCACGGTCACCGGCGCAAAGCCATGATTTGCTGCAAGAAGTGGAGCGCATCCCGCCTCCATCGAACACCAGGGTCAGGTGTTCCTCCTTCGTTCCGGGCCCCTAGCGAGAGCTTTTCATGAGCACCCACAGCATCGATGCCGATATCAAGGTCAAATGGGCCGAGGGCCAGAGCGCGTACAGCCCTGGCACACCGGAAGAGTTGCTGTTGATCGCCATCGACCTGTTGGTGCGCGACAACGGTGCCGAGGCGGCACGCAGCTTCATCGACCAGGTGTTCGAGCGCTACGCGCCGCACGCGGCTATTCCAATCGCGCCAGACGGTCACTGAGCAGGTCGAACAGCCCCTGGGCATCACCCTGCTCCACCCACAGCACATTTGCCGGCCGCTTGAGTACACCGTACCAGTCTGCGATTGTCTGGCCGAAAGTGGGTCCTTCGCGGCTGTCGATGCTCATGTGGATACGCCGGCCGCTGAACAGCTCGGGCTTTAACAGGTAGGCGATGACGCTGGCGTCGTGCACAGGGCCACCAGGTATGCCATACACGTCCATATCGTGGGTGATGTAGGCATTGAGGATATCCACCACGCGCTTGCTCGCCTGGTTGTTCACGGCTGCCAGTTGCTTCAGGCGGGCGTTACTGGTCAGCAGCTTGTGCGTGACATCCAGCGGCAGGTAGGTCAGCTGCACGCCGCTGGCCAGCACCACTTCGGCGGCGTGCGGGTCGGCGTAGAGGTTGAACTCCGCCACTGGGGTGATGTTGCCGCCGTTGAAATGCGCTCCCCCCATGACCACCACCTCTTTGATGCCTTTGGCGATGCTCGGGCGCTGGATCAGCGCCAGGGCCAGGTTGGTCTGCGGGCCGAGCATGGCGACGGTGATGCTGTGCGGTTTGGCTGCGCCGAGGGTATCGACCAGGTATTGCACGGCATTGCCCTGGGCCAGGGGCGCTTTCGGCTCGTGCACCTGTACGCCGGTGAGGCCTTCTTCGCCATGAACGTCGGCGGCGTAGATCGGCGTGCGCACCAATGGGCGGCCGGCACCAGCGTACACCGGGATGTCTTCACGCCCCGCCCATTCGCGGGCCAGGCGGGCATTGCGCGAGGTCTTGTCCAGGCGAACGTTGCCGGCCACGGTGGTGATGGCGCGGATACTGAGTTCGTTGGGCGAAGCCATGGCCAGAAACAGCGCCACCACATCGTCGGCGCCGGGATCGGTGTCGATGATCAGATCGATGGGTGCGGCCTGGAGGGTGGAGGCTGTGGCCATGAAGACGACTCCTTGTAGCAGGGACTTGAGCATGGGTGGCACTCCTGTTGCCTATGAATCATGCGTTTACACAGCCCGACGTCCTTTGTGGAAGCGGTTAGAAGGTGACGCCGGAGATGAGGGCAATGTTGCTGTAGGGCTGGCACTCGCCTGTACGCACCACCGCACGAGCACTGCGCGACAGCACTTTGAAATCCTCATGGGTCAGCCATTCGCGCTTGCCCAGCTTGCCCTTCAGTCGCTCGATTTCGACCAGCGCGGGTGGCACCACTTTCTGCATTTCTTCTGCCAGCACGTGCCGCTCCACCTGCAATTCGCTCAGCACCACCCGCAGCACGCTGGCGAAGTCCGGCAGGCCAGGCGTAATGGCCAGGTCGATCAGTTCCACACCCGGCGGCACCGGCAGCCCGGCATCGCCAATCACCAGGATATCGCCATGCCCCATGCCGGCAATGACCCGCGACAGGGCAACGTTCAACAGCGGGGTTTTCTTCATGGCGTCAGCTCCGCCAGGTAGGGAATCGACGGTTGGGCACCAGCACGGGTAACCGACAATGCTGCGGCACGCTGGCCAAAGGCGATCGCCTCCCCCTCCTCCAGCCCACGCACCAGGCCGGCAGCAAAGCCACCAATGAAGGTATCGCCGGCAGCGGTGGTGTCCAGCGGTTGCACGTGCGGCGCCGGATAGTGCTGATGACCTTGGGCAGTAACCAGCAAGGCACCTTGCGCACCCAAGGTGATGATCACTTTGCCTGCCCCCAGTTGCAGCAAGCGCTCGCCTGCGCGCCGGGCACTGTCCTGGTCGGTCACCGCCACACCGGTCAAGGCTTCGGCCTCGCTTTCGTTAGGGGTAAGGTAATCGATATGCGCAAACCAGTCCGCAGGCAAAGGGCCGGTAGCAGGCGCCGGGTTCAGGATGACCTGCTTGCCCAGCTCACGCGCCCTGGCCAGTGTGCAAGCCACAGTCTCAGTGGGCACTTCCAGTTGGCAGATGACCACCTCGGCGGCCTGCAGCAGTGCATCGAAGTGCAGCACCGACTGCGGCGTAAGTAGGCCGTTGGCGCCGGGAATGATGACAATACAGTTCTGGCTGGCAGCATCCACCGTGATCAGCGCCACACCACTGGACGTGCCCGGGCAGGTGCTGACACCCTGACAGTCGATACCCTCGACATACAATGCCCGGTGCAGCTGCCGACCGTAATCATCATCCCCCACATTACCGATCATCGCCACGCTGCCCCCCAGCCGCGCTACCGCCACCGCCTGGTTGGCACCCTTGCCGCCCGGCACCGTGAAAAAGCTATCGCCGGGGAGGGTTTCGCCGGCCCGTGGCAGGCGCTGGGCGCGGACCACCAGGTCCATGTTGAGGCTGCCGACCACCACAACCTTGGCATTCATGACGTTTCCTTAGCGTTAGCGGTATTCATTGAACAGGTCCGGGCGCGGCCCGGTGGACTCACGCAAGACGATACGCGGGGCGACAATGCGCTGCTCCGCCGCGCCTTGCCGGGGCGTAGCGATACGCGTCAGCAGCAACGAGGCAGCGCTCTCGCCCAGTTCGCGGATCGACTGGCCCACGGTGGTCAGTGGTGGGTACACGTAGCGGCTCAGTTCGATGTCGTCGAAGCCGATCACCGACAGCTCGCCGGGTACGCTGATATTGCGTTCGGCTGCAGCGCGCAGCACACCAAAGCCGATCATGTCGTTGCCGGCAAAAATCGCCGAGGGCCGCTTGCCTTCCAGCACCTGCGCCGCCGCTGCATGGCCACCCGGGCTGGTGAAGTCGCAGTGCAGTACACGGCTGCCCGGTACGGGCGCACCGGCTTCGGCCATGGCACGGCGGAAGCCGCTCAGGCGCAGCTGGGTAACCCCGGTTTCGGCGGGGCCGCCGATATAGGCGACGTCGCGATGGCCAAGTTCCAGCAGATGCCGGGTGGCCAGGTACGCCCCCTGCTCGTGGTCAATGCGCACCAGGTCGGCATCGACGCCTTCCAGTTCACGGTCGACGATGACCATTGGCGTGCGCACACTGGCCAGGCTTTGCAGCAGGTCGTCGTCCTGGCCCACCGAGGCCACTACCAGGCCGTCGATGCGCTTTTCCAGCAGCACGCGCAGGTAGCTGCGCTGCTTCTGCGGGTTGTCGTCGGAGTTGCACAGGATTACGCAATAGCCGTTGCGCTCGCAGGCATCTTCGATACCCCGCGCCAGCTCGGCGAAGTACGGGTTGACGCTGTTGGGCACCAACAGGCCGATGGTGGCCGTGCTGCGCGCTTTCAGCGAGCGCGCCACCGCACTGGGCACGTAATCCAGTTCGATGATGGCGGCTTCCACTTTCAGCCGCACCTGCTCGCTGACCGGACGGGTCTTGTTGAGTACATGGGACACGGTGGTGTAGGAAATACCCGCCAGTGCCGCGACGTCTTTGATGGTTGCCATGTTGTCAGTTCCGCCGGCCTGCGCGCCGGCTACGGTAAGTGTCGAGCACCACGGCGATGACGATCACCGCCCCGGTGATGATGCGTTTGGTCGGCTCGCTGGCACCGATCTGCGCCAGCCCGGCGGCCAATACGGAAATGATCAGTACGCCAAAGAAGGTGCTGATGACCGATCCACGCCCGCCCATCAGGCTGGTGCCGCCGATCACGACCGCGGCAATGACCTGCAGCTCCAGGCCAGCGCCGGCATTGGGGTCGGCCGCTTCCAGCCGCGAGATCTGGAACAGCGCGGCCAGGCCGGCGAGCAGCCCCATCAGGGCGAACACCAGCACTTTGTAAGGGCGCGGATCGATACCGGCCAGGCGCACGGCCTCTTCGTTGGTGCCGATACCGATCAGGTAACGACCGAACACCGTGCGCGTCAGGACCAACTGGGCGAGCACGATCACCAACAAGGCGATGATGAACGCTGGCGAAACACCAAAGGCGACCGGGTTGGAGAACCAGGCGTAGGCGTCGCCGATATAGGCGGTGCGCGAGTCGGTGAACTGGTAGGCCAGGCCACGGGCCATCTCCAGCACACCAAGCGAAACGATGAACGAGGGGATGCGCCAGGCCACGGTGACGCCACCGGTAATGCTGCCGGCCAGTGCAGCCACGGCCATGCCCAGCAGCGCCGAGGGCAGCACGCCCCAGCCCCAGCCGAGTATCGCCACGCTCACCGTCGAGGCGGCCAGTGCCAGGACCGAGCCCACCGACAGGTCGATGCCGCCGATGATCAGCACGAAGGTCATGCCCACCGCCAGCACCATCAGGTCCGGGATCTGGTTGGCCAGCGTGCTGAAGGTGCCATACGACCAGAAGTGGCTGCTGAGGAACGAGAACAGCACGATCATCGCCAGCAAGGCGCCAGCCAGGCCCAGGTAGGTGCCCAGGCCAAAGTACGTACCGCTGCGGCGCACGGGGGCGGCTTCCTGATTGTTGAGCGGGGTGGTTTTCATGCATCCATCCTGGGGGCTGCATCATGCAGCAGCGCGTCACGTTTCTGATAACCGGCGAAGGCGGCGGCAAGCAACTGGTCCTGGCTCCAATGATCACGCGCGAAGGTGTCGATCAGGCGGCCGGCGGACAGCACGGCGATGCGGTCGCAAATCAGCATCAGTTCGCGCAGGTCACTGGACACCACCACCAAGGCCTTGCCTTGACGCGCCAGCTCGGCCAGCAGGCCATAAATGTCGAACTTGGCGCCCACATCGATGCCACGCGTGGGTTCGTCGAACAGCAGCACCTGGCAATCGCGCTCCAGCCAGCGGCCGATCACTACCTTCTGCTGGTTACCGCCAGACAGCTCACCCACCACTTGCTGCGCGCCAGCACTGCGAATGCGCATGGCCAGGATCTGGCGTTCGGCCAAGGCCTTTTCCGCTTCACCATCGAGCACACCGGCGCGCGATACCGCGCCCAGGTTGCCCAACGCAATGTTGGCGCTGATCGACTGCGTCAACAGCAGGCCCTCGCCTTTGCGGTCTTCGGTTATCAGCGCGATACCGGCCCGCACTGCAGCCTTGGGCGAGTCGATGTTTACCGCCTGCGGCGGCTGGCCCAGCGCGATACCGCCGCTGTCGGCGCGATCGGCACCGTAGATCAGGCGCAGCAGCTCGGTACGGCCGGCGCCGATCAGGCCGGAAATGCCAAAAATCTCCCCTGCCCTGACTTCGAACGACACCTCGCGCACCTTGTCGCCGCGGCACAGCTTGTCGACCTTGAGCAGCGGTGCACCCATCTGTCGTCGACCCAGGTCGATATGCTCGCCCAGCTCGCGGCCGACCATCAGGTTGACCAGTTCGGCGCTGCTGTAGCGCTGGATCGGCTCGTCGCACACCAGCTTGCCATCGCGCAGTACAACGATGCGTTGGGCCACACGCTGCAACTCTTCCAGGCGATGCGAGATATAGACGATGGCCACGCCGCGGGCGCGCAGGCGCTCGATCTGGGTGAACAGCAACGCCACCTCGCGCGCAGTGAGCATGGCAGTGGGTTCGTCCAGGATCAGCACATGGCAGTCACCGATCAGGTTGCGGGCAATCTCGACCATTTGCTGATGGCCGATGCCCAGTTCGCCGACAGGGGTGTCCGGGTCGATGGCGTCGAGCCCGACCCGAGCCATCGCAGCCGTTGCGAGCTGGCGCAAGCGCTTGTGGCTGATCCAGCCGAAGCGGCTGGGCAGGTTGTCGAGAAACAGGTTTTCCGCCACGGTCAGCGTCGGCAGCAGGTTCAGCTCCTGCATGACCATGCGCACCCCAAGGCGTTCGGCCTCGCCGCGACTGCCGGGCGCGTAGGCCTGGCCGCGGTAGGTCATGTGCCCGGTGGTGGGCACCTCCAGGCCGCTGATGAGCTTGGACAACGTACTCTTGCCCGCGCCGTTCTCGCCGGTCAGGGCCAGCACTTCGCCGGCGCGCAGGCTCAGGCTGACCTCGCCAAGTACGGGCTGGGCGTAGGTCTTGCCCAGGCCGCTGGCGGCAAGCACCACTTCATTGGCCGATGCAGGCATGGCCGATTCTCCTGGCAGCATCAGGGCTTCTTGGTGATGAGTTCGACCGGGGTCTGAATGACGTTGTCGGCATTCACATCAGGCTTTTCGCCCTTGACCATTTTCAGCGCCGCCTGAATGCCATACACCGCCTGCTGGCTGGCGGCCTGGTCGAGGGTGGCAAGCACCCGACCGTCTTCAAGCATTGGCTTGATGGCATTGATGTTGTCATAGCCCACCACTTGCACCTGGCCGGTCTTGCCAGCGGCACGCACGGCGGACACAGCGCCCAGGGCCATGCTGTCGTTGCCGGCCAGCAAGGCCTTCAGGTCGGGGTATTCGTTGAGCATGGAGGCGGCGACGGCGTTGCCTTTGTCGATCTCCCAATTGCCGCTTTGTACCGAGACGATTTTCATCTGCGCGGCGTCCATGGCGTCCTTGAAGCCGGCGGTGCGCTGCTGGGCATTGGTGGTGGTCGACACGCCTTCGATGATGCCCACCTGGTCGCCGGCCTTGAGCTTCTGGCTGGCCAGGTAATCGCCAACCAGGCGCGCGCCCTTGCGGTTGTCGGGGCCGACGAAGGGAACGCTGATGCCTTTGCTCTTTAGCAGATCAGGGTCCAGACGGTTGTCGATGTTGATCACCACCACGCCCTGGTCCATGGCCTTCTTCACCGCCGACACAAGCGCCTTGGAATCAGCCGGGGCAATCACCAGCGCTTTGGCGCCGGCATTGACCATCTGCTCGACGATGCGGATCTGCTCGCCAGTGTCGGTCTCGTTCTTGATGCCGTTGGCGATCAGCTCGAACTCGTCGGCGTGGGTTTTCTGGTAGTCCTTGGCGCCGTCTTCCATGGTGCGGAAGAACTCGTTGGCCAGCGACTTCATGACAAGGGCGACCTTAGGCTTGTCTTCAGCGTGGGCGGCAGACAATGGCAAGGTGAGGCTAAGCGAGGAAATGACAGCGAGGGCCAGCAGACGACCGGCGAACGGCAGCTTCATGAACGATGACTCCGAATCTTGTGTTTTTTGTCGGATCGCAAACGTTTGCGTTGACCAACTATGGTAACAGGACCGTTGTTTGTCAAATCCGTTTGGCTTTCGGAGGCCAAAGTGCTGCTGGGGCCGATTATGCAGTCTTTTCCGAAAAACCGAACACCTTTTCCTTTATTTGTTCGGAATTACGAATGCAATGCCGCCTTTGGCAGGCGCGGCTCGGTGCAACATCACACATTGTCGGGGCTGCTACACAGCCCATTGCAACGCAAGGCCGCTCCAACCCGGGCAACGCGTGGTGCCTTGGTACGAAAAATGCCTATAGCCCTGCGCGACTCAATAACTAACTCACTAGGAAGCGAGAACAATAACGATGAATGCCGCACTCAAAACCTTCGCCCCAAGCGCACTCGCCCTGCTGCTGATCCTGCCATCCAGCGCCTCGGCCAAAGAAGCCGAAACCCAACAGAAGCTGGCCAATGTGGTCATCCTCGCCACCGGCGGCACCATTGCCGGCGCCGGTGCCAGCGCTGCCAACAGCGCCACTTACCAGGCTGCCAAGCTGGGCGTCGACAAGCTCATCGCCGGCGTGCCGGAACTGGCCGACATCGCCAATGTACGTGGCGAGCAAGTGATGCAGATCGCCTCCGAGAGCATCAGCAATGACGACCTGCTGAAGCTGGGCAAGCGCGTCGCCGAGCTGGCCGAAAGCAAGGACGTCGACGGTATCGTCATCACCCACGGCACCGACACCCTCGAAGAAACCGCCTACTTCCTCAACCTGGTAGAGAAGACCGACAAGCCAATCGTGGTGGTCGGCTCGATGCGCCCGGGCACCGCCATGTCCGCCGATGGCATGCTCAACCTGTACAACGCCGTGGCCGTAGCCAGCGACAAGCAGTCGCGTGGCAAGGGCGTGCTGGTGACCATGAACGACGAGATCCAGTCCGGCCGCGATGTGAGCAAGGCGGTCAACATCAAGACCGAAGCCTTCAAGAGCGCCTGGGGCCCGATGGGCATGGTAGTGGAAGGCAAATCGTACTGGTTCCGCCTGCCGGCAAAGCGCCATACGGTCAATTCCGAGTTCGATATCAAGCAGATCAGCAGCCTGCCGCAGGTGGACATTGCCTATGGCTATGGCAACGTCACGGACACCGCCTACAAGGCGTTGGCACAGAACGGCGCCAAGGCGCTGATCCATGCCGGTACCGGCAACGGTTCGGTATCGTCGCGGGTAGTCCCGGCGCTGCAAGAACTGCGCAAGAACGGCGTGCAGATCATCCGCTCGTCGCATGTCAACCAGGGTGGTTTCGTACTGCGTAACGCCGAACAGCCGGATGACAAGAATGACTGGGTCGTGGCTCACGACCTGAACCCGCAAAAAGCGCGGATCCTGGCGATGGTGGCAATGACCAAGACCCAGGACAGCAAAGAGCTGCAACGCATCTTCTGGGAGTACTGATCAACCACCCATGGCCGGTGCCCCACGTCACCGGCCATTCTTCCTTTCCAGATCAACCCCGCCCCGCCGCCACTCAACTGGTGCTCGCATCAGTGGGTTTCTTCTCAGGCTTGCACGAGTGGCTTTATTTGTAATCTCTCGGATCAACGCCCCACTTTTTGAGTCGAGACGCGAAGGTTGTGGGCTTCAACCCCAGCAATTGCGCAGCACCACCCTCGCCGGAGACTTTCCCCGCTGTTCGTTTGAGCACAGAGATCGCATTCAGCTTCATCTGCCGCTCCCAGTCTTTGTCGGCAGTCGGTTCAGGCTCGCATTGTGCAATTGAAGATACTGGGCCACTGGACGGAGCGCTTGGCGCCAGAACCTCATGAAAGCTCACGCGACCGTCTCGGGAGACTATGGTCTGTCGCTCAATCACATTTTGAAGCTCGCGAATGTTGCCTGGCCAGGTGTACTGCTGAAGCACCGCGACTTGGGTCAGCGACATGCGAATGCCCGGTTTGTTGAACGCCAGGCTAGCCCTTTCAAGAAAATGGCTGGCGAGCAACGGAATGTCCTCAAGTCGCTCCCGCAACGGCACCGAGCGTATAGGGAACACATTCAAACGGAAGTATAAATCTTCCCGGAACGCCCCTCGGGCGACCATATCGCGCAGGTCACGGTTCGTTGCGGCGATAACTCGCACATCAACGGCCCTGGTGCGATTGTCGCCTACAGGCTCAAACTGGCGGTCCTGTAGAACACGGAGCAACTTGCTTTGTAACTCCAGCGGAATCTCTCCCACCTCATCGAGAAACAAGGTTCCGCCGTCTGCCAATTCAAAGCGACCCACTCGGTTGCTGACCGCTCCGGTGAAGGCCCCTTTGAGGTGGCCGAAGAACTCGCTCTCGAACAATTCACGGGGCACCGCGGCGCAATTGACCCGAATCAGAGGGCGGTCGCGCCGGGGGCTGCTGGCATGAATAGCGCGAGCCACAAGCTCTTTACCCGTGCCTGACTCGCCGGTGACCAACACGTTGGCGTCGGTAGCTGCGACCAGCTCGATCTGCTGTAACAGATGCTTGACCGCTGGGCTTTCGCCGACGATCTCGTGGTGATTGCCGTGAGCGTTGATTTCCTCCTGCAGGTATTGGTTTTCCATCTCCAGCCGAGTCTTCAACTGCTCTACTTCACTTAGCGCATCGCGCAGGCGCGCTTCAGTGCGTTGTCGTTCGCGGATGTCCCGAAAAAGCACCACCGCCCCCACCAGCCTTCCCATCTCGAAGATTGGAGTGCTGGTGTACTCGACGGCGATTGGTTCGCCGCTCTTGTGCCAGAACACCTCGTGGTCCACGCGATGAACTTGTCCATCGCTGAACGAAGCATGGATGGGGCACTGATTGACCTCGAACGCACGTCCATCGCTATGGCTGTGGTGGAACAAATGGTGGGCATCCTGGCCAATCATGTCGACGGCACTCCACCCCAAGATACGCTCGGCGGCGGGGTTGATGAACGTGGTCTGGCCCCGGGTATCGAGCCCATAGATGCCCTCGCCAACTGCACCAAGAATCAGCCGGTTTTGCTGCTGGATGCGCTCGAACACCTGGCTGATCCGCTCCCACCCCACGTGGCCCAAACGGTGTTGCCGGCGCGCCTCAGCACGATTACGGCGCTGCTCCAGAAGATCCCGGCGCTGCACCGTCAGTACAATTTTCCCACCCTCAACCGCGCTAGCCGCAACCTCCACCGCTATTTGCCGCAGTTGCAGATCCACCAGCAGCAGGTCGTCCGACCACGCTTCGCCTTGAGTCAGTACCTCATCCGTAAAGCTCACCCACAATGCGATTCCCCCTCGCAGAAAATGGCTAAAGGCATGACCGGGTAGCTCATTTACGGTGCAGCCCAGTAAATCAAGCGCGGCGTTGTTGGCTTGCAGTACCCGATCGTCTACCGGGTGGACTAACAGCATGGCAACGGCGGAGTCGGCCGCGAGTCCGAGGGCGACGGTGTCTGTCACTGATGCATATCCTTCAACCGTTTTTTACGAAATTTCGTAAACAATATTACGACAGTTCGTAATTCACGAAATTTCGTCAACCAAATTCGCTGTCAATAAAAAAATAAACTAATAAAATCAGATAGTTAAAAAATAATGGAGGTTGGCACATCTCTCGCTATGGGTTTGTTCACTTTAAACCAACCTGCGGGAGCAGAAATAATGGACAAACTTGAAATGCATCACCTGATCATGGCCGCGAAAGCACGCAAGGGCCTGAGCTGGGATGATCTTGCCAACGCAGTGGGCAAGGCCCCGGTATGGCTTGCATCGGTCTGCTACGGCATGAACAGCGCGCCGCTGGAAGTTGCAACGCATCTTTGCGAGGTATTGGAGCTGGATGATCAAGTCGCCACCACCTTAACCGCTTTCCCAGTCAAGGGCTGGGACAAGTCCATCCCTCAAGACCCGCTGATCTATCGACTGTACGAAGTCGTGGGCGTCTATGGCCCGACCCTGAAAGACGTGATCCAGGAAAAATTTGGCGACGGCATCATGAGTGCCATCGACTTTTCCATGCATGTCGAGCGAATCGAAGATCCCAAAGGCGACCGGGTTCTGTTGACCCTCAATGGCAAGTTCTTGCCATACCGTTCCTGGTAAACCCATCCAACCCTCGGCATCCCTCCGGGGGTGCCGCCTATTACCCGCAGTTGAGGGAGCCGCCATGTCTTATCTGCTACCCACCGATTTTGTCACCAAGATGCTCGATGCCGGCGCATCAAAGGTCCACATGTCCACTCGCGACACGCTGATCCGCAGCTACATGGCCGGGGCAATTCTGGCCCTGGCAGCCGTCTTCGCAGTGACCATCGCAGTGCAGACAGGCTCAGCCCTGCTAGGCGCAGTTCTGTTTCCGGTTGGTTTTTCAATGCTCTACCTTATGGGCTTCGACCTGCTCACTGGGGTCTTCATGCTCACCCCGCTGGCATTACTGGACAAACGTCCCGGTGTCACCGTTAGGGGAATTCTGCGCAACTGGGGCCTGGTGTTCGTCGGCAACTTCGCCGGCGCCCTTACGGTCGCCTGCATGATGGCCTTCGTCTTTACCTATGGCTTCCATGCTTCCCCCGGTGCCGTGGGAGAGAAAATTGCCAGCATCGGTGAGGCCCGCACCTTGGGTTACGAGCAATACGGGCTGGCAGGCTGGCTGACGATCTTCCTGCGTGGCGTACTGTGCAACTGGATGGTGTCGATGGGCGTGGTCGGCGCGATGATCTCCACCTCTGTGAGCGGCAAGGTGATCGCCATGTGGATGCCGATCATGCTGTTTTTCTTCATGGGCTTCGAGCACTCGGTCGTGAATATGTTCCTGTTCCCTTCCGCAATGATCATGGGCGGCGATTTCTCGCTCATGGACTACCTGGCATGGAACGAAATCCCTACTGTACTGGGCAACCTGGTGGGCGGCCTGGCCTTTACAGGCCTGACGCTGTACGGCACCCACATCCGTACGGCCTCGAAGAAAGTTACCAGCGCAACAGCCTGCTGAAGCGATAAAGAAGGCAGGCAGCCTCAGTCGCCGCCTGTCTCACTTCAGGTTTTGCTTTGCACTGCTATAACCCGAACATCGTTTACATTTCAGATCGGTGCCATGGCTTACAGACCAACGCTGGATTTCCCCTGACAAGCTGTTGCGAATTTACTTACAGTGAAATACTGTATGCACATACAGCAAAACAAGGAAACTCCTGTGTCCAGCATCGCCTCCGCCAGCCCGAGCAGCTATGAACAGCTGGGTGTACGCATCCAGAAGATCATCAACAGCCCCACCGCCCAGCGCAGCCGTGCGGCGCTGATCTTCCGCCTGGAACAGGAAAGCCCGGATGACTGGGAGACCCTGCTTCAGGAGATCGCAGAAAACGACAACGTCACCCTCGCCCATCGCGACGATGGCGGTGTGCAGATTTTCTGGACTGTACCGAAGGAAGATTGACTGCGCATGAGAGTTTCGCTTTTCGCAGCAGCTTGCCTGTTACTGACCACTCCGCTTGTTCAAGCCGACGCCCCGCGCACCTTCCAGGAGGCCAAGAAGGTCGCCTGGAAGCTCTATGCGCCGCAATCGACCGAGTTCTATTGCGGCTGTAAATACAAAGGCAACAAGGTCGACCTGGCATCTTGCGGCTATGCCCCACGCAAGAATGCCCAGCGGGCGTCGCGCATCGAGTGGGAGCACATCGTACCTGCCTGGCAGATCGGCCATCAGCGCCAGTGTTGGCAGAGCGGCGGGCGCAAGCAGTGCTCGCAGCATGACGAAGTGTACAAACGCGCCGAAGCCGACCTGCACAACCTGGTGCCAAGCATCGGCGAGGTCAACGGCGACCGCAGCAACTTCAGCTTCGGCTGGCTACCAGAACAACGCGGCCAGTATGGCCGCTGCCTGACCCAGGTCGACTTCAAGGCCAAGAAGGTAATGCCGCGGCCGTCGATCCGCGGCATGATCGCCCGCACCTACTTCTACATGAGTAAGCAGTACAACCTGCGCCTGTCCAAACAGGACCGCCAGCTGTTCGAAGCCTGGAACAAGACCTACCCGCCGCAAGCCTGGGAGCAGCAACGCAACCAACAGGTAGCCTGCGTGATGGGGCGGGGAAACGAGTTCGTGGGGCCAGTCAACCTCAAGGCGTGCGGTTGATCCTCAGGCCAGCGCTTGTAAATAGGCAGTGGCCTGCCGGTAACGGGCCAGCCGCGCCAGGTCGGCGGGACCCGGGCAAGGGATGCGCGAGAGGTCGCTGTTGTCGGCCAGATCGGCCAGCTTGACGGTGCGCGCCAACGGGTCTTCTCCCAGGCGCACCACGAAATCCTGGTAAGGCTCACCTTCGCGGCGGCTAAGCGCCAGCAACGCAGCCAGGATCTTCAGCGCGAAGCCCTCACGCGCCAGGTCGGACAGGGTCAGTGGGGTGTCTTCGATCACATCGTGAAGCACCGCCACTATCCGCTGCTCAGGTGTGGAAACCCGCATCATCACGCGTAACGGGTGGAGGATATAAGCCACCCCACCCTTATCGTATTGCCCTTCATGCGCCCTGGCGGCCACGGCAATGGCCCGTTCCAGTGTAGACATGAGGCCCTCCCCGTTTGGCATCTCCCAACCCAAGCATAGCCAAACTTGTGTGAACAGCGCCTGACACAAGCCTTGGCTTCGGCGCCACTGTACTGGCTTAGGCTCTGTACGATAAGCCTTGATACTTGTTCATGCTGCGTTGAAAACAGCCTCGGATGCTCATGTACTCAAGTACACTCCGCTTCCCCAGCTGTTTTCGCCTTGCCTGACCTGCATCTCAAGACTTTTCGAACAGACCCTAGCGTGCTGCGCCGTGCTGGATGACCACCGAATCGGTACCTAGCTTGGCCATGACTTCATCCCTGCGCGCCTGCGCTTCTTCGCGGGTGGGGAACGGCCCCAGCAGCACCACCGGCTTGCCGTCACGGTACTCCACTGAAGACGGGATGCCCTTTTCGATCAGGCGCGCCGTCATGTCGCTGAGCGCGCCCATGTTGGCGCCCTGTACCACTTCCACGTCCCAACCCTGGGGCGCCGGCTGGTCTGCCAGCGCCTCGGCACGCCGCTGCAGGTCGGCTCCGCCGCAAAGCTCGCGGATACGCAGGTTATTGCCAGTATCGTCGACGATGATGTCGTATTGGCCATCGCGCTTGATCGCCACGTAGCTGCGGTAGGCTTCGTACTGCCCGGCATCGTCCTTGCCGCGGACCTGACCGCAGATGGTGCCCTGGGTGTCGATCCGCACGTTGCCGAACTTGGCGGTCTTGGGGTTGTGCAGGTGTTCGGCCACCTGCTTGTGCACGCCTTCGACCTCGTTCTCACAGCCCGCCAGGGCGAGCACTGCCATTACCACAGCCAGTTTGCGCACGCGTGTACCTCCAGATTCGAAGGGGCGGATTCTAGCACGCCGGGGTATGCCCGAACCGCGACCAAACGTTACACGCTGCTTCGGGGGCAAATGCAAAAAGGGCGATCATTTCTGATCGCCCTTTTTCGATTTGGTAGGCACAATTGGACTCGAACCAACGACCCCCACCATGTCAAGGTGGTGCTCTAACCAACTGAGCTATGTGCCTGTCGTGTGGTGCGCATATTAGTGGTCCGATGCGTACCTGTAAAGCTTTTTTTTGAGAAAAATCAAAAACTTTCGAATGCAAGCGCTTCGCGTCCAGACCGCGGTTTTCCCGCACACGCGGCAATGGACAATGAAAAAAGGGGTGACCCTTTCGGATCACCCCTCTTTCGATTTGGTAGGCACAATTGGACTCGAACCAACGACCCCCACCATGTCAAGGTGGTGCTCTAACCAACTGAGCTATGTGCCTGTCGTGTGGTGCGCATATTAGTGGTCCGATGCGTACCTGTAAAGCTTTTTTTTGAGAAAAATCAAAAACTTTCGAATGCAAGCGCTTCGCGTCCAGACCGCGGTTTTCCCGCACACGCGGCAATGGACAATGAAAAAAGGGGTGACCCTTTCGGATCACCCCTCTTTCGATTTGGTAGGCACAATTGGACTCGAACCAACGACCCCCACCATGTCAAGGTGGTGCTCTAACCAACTGAGCTATGTGCCTGTCGTGTGGTGCGCATTCTACGCATTACAAAAACCCTGTCAACACTTTTTTTCGCGCTAACCTACTGAATCTTAAACTCTTTATAGAGAGGCTGGCTGAGGGGGGCCCGTAAAGGATTTTCACCAGACGACTAGCGGGTGTTTATTATTATTGATAGCATCGGTACATTCGTTAAAAATATAAAACACGAGGTTCCTGCAGCATGGCTAACACCCCCTACCCCCAGTCCTACTACGCCGCCTCGGCCAACCCGGTGCCGCCACGTCCGGCGCTGCAGGGTGAGGTGGAAACCGATGTGTGCATCATCGGTGCTGGCTACACCGGCCTGTCCAGCGCCCTGTTCCTTCTGGAGAACGGCTTCAAGGTGAGCATCGTCGAAGCGGCCAAGGTCGGCTTCGGCGCATCGGGCCGCAACGGCGGCCAGATCGTCAACAGCTACAGCCGCGACATTGACGTCATCGAGCGCACCGTTGGCCCCAAGCAGGCACAGCTGCTGGGCCACATGGCCTTCGAGGGCGGGCGCATCATTCGTGAACGCGTAGCCAAGTACAACATTCAGTGCGACCTGAAAGATGGTGGCGTATTCGCCGCCCTTACCAGCAAGCAGATGGGCCACCTGGAATCGCAAAAGCGCCTGTGGGAACGCTTTGGCCATAATCAGCTGGAGCTGATGGACCAGAAGCGCATCCGCGAAGTGGTTGCCTGCGACAGCTACATCGGCGGCATGCTCGACATGAGCGGCGGCCACATCCACCCGCTGAACCTGGCCCTGGGCGAAGCTGCCGCGGTCGAGTCGCTGGGTGGCATCATCTATGAGCAAACCCCGGCCGTGCGCATCGAACGTGGTGCCAACCCGGTGGTGCATACCCCGCAGGGCAAGGTCCGCGCCAAGTTCATCATCGTTGCCGGCAACGCCTACCTGGGCAACCTGGTACCCGAGCTGGCCGCCAAGTCCATGCCATGCGGCACGCAGGTGATCACCACCGAGCCACTGGGCGAAGAACTGGCACGCACCCTACTGCCGCAGGACTACTGCGTCGAGGACTGCAACTACCTGCTCGACTACTACCGCCTGACCAGCGACAAGCGCCTGATTTTCGGTGGCGGCGTGGTGTACGGCGCGCGTGACCCGGCCAACATCGAGGCGATCATCCGCCCGAAAATGCTCAAAGCCTTCCCGCAGCTGAAGAACGTGAAGATCGACTACGCCTGGACCGGCAACTTCCTGCTGACCTTGTCGCGCCTGCCACAGGTTGGCCGGATCGGCGACAACATCTACTACTCGCAGGGTTGCTCGGGCCACGGCGTGACCTATACCCACTTGGCGGGCAAGGTGCTGGCCGAGGCCCTGCGCGGCCAGGCAGAGCGTTTCGACGCCTTTGCCGGCCTGCCGCACTACCCGTTCCCGGGTGGCCAGATGCTGCGCGTCCCCTTCAGCGCCATCGGTGCCTGGTACTACAGCCTGCGCGATCGCCTGGGCTTCTGATTCAGGCAGGCCTGGCCTCTTCGCTGGCAAACCTGCGCCCACACGGAGTGTGCAATTAGCACAAATCCTGTGGACGCGGGCTTGCCGGCGAAGAGGCCGGCACTGGCAACGCTATCTGTTCAGGCTATTGACCGCCTGCTTCGCCGCACTCTCTTGCCCCGCCTTGGCCAACTCATCCGCAGCGTGCAACCAACGCTGGCGATCAACCTGGGCCGGCAGTTGCCGAGGTGGCTGCACCAGCACCGCCCAACTCCCCTGCTTCTCCCATGCCGATGCAAATTCATCGAATGCCATCACCTGTCGCCGGTGCATGCCCGAGCGCAGCAGCACCCGCTGCTTGTAACGGTCATACCCCATCAACACCGCATAGCGCGGCTCGCTCCACCAGGCCGAACCTTCCTCGTAACGCAGCAGTACCGGGTTGCCCGCCGCCACCTGGGTCAGCAGCGCGTCCAGTTGCTTGTCCAGCGGGTACACCACCCTACCGTAATCCCGTGCCACACGGGGAATAGCGGTATCCAGCGTTTCGGCCCCCTGAGGCAGGTTGAGCGGCTTATCCAGCAAGCCCGGCGTAATAGGCGCCCCCTGCTGCGACAGCACTGCCGCCAGCGCCATGGCCCCGCTGTGGTTGGCGTTGCCACGGTAGAACGGCACGCTGCTGATCTCGACTCGCTGCGGCAGGCCTTTGAGGTTGCCGGGCGGTGCGCTGGCGCAGCCGGCCAGGGTGGCAGCCAGCAGACAGGCAGCCAGTAGCCGCCGGGGGGCAGCCTTGAAGGAATGTTGCTCCATGGACACTCGCTTGTTCCAACGCCAGGCAGGCAGCGCCCGGCTCTGGCCACCGATCATAGGTCCGACAGCGGCGCGGGTATAGTCCGACAGCGCCTTGGAGCGAATCGGCCCTAGAGATAGACCATTGTTCGATGGAACGTCACAGACGAAGGGCTAGACTAAAGCAGTGTCTGGAAGGTAAACGCGGCCCAATCAAGCGCTTGCCGCAAAGATGGAGGCACAGATGAGCCTGACCATGGCAATTCTCATGCTGGTAGGTATGTGGCTGAGCGTCGCAGCCGCCATGCTGTGGGGTGTACTGCGTATCGTGCGGCGTCATGCGCACCACCTGCCACCGCAGGCACCCGCCAAGCCACAGCCAGTAAGACGGCCGCGGCGGCATGCCGGGGTGAGCTAACCTCAGGATTTCCCGAAGCCCACTGACTGACAAGCCCGCTGCACAGGTATTCGCGTTGCCAGTGCCACGCGAATACCTGTGCAGCGGGCTTGTCCGCAAGAGGGGCGCGAAGCGCCCTTTTTTACATCAACCTTCAGCCGCCTCACGCTTCAAACGCGCTCGGCGGGCCAGGATGTTGAGGACCTCGATAGCCGTCGAGAACGCCATGGCCGCATATACATAGCCCTTGGGTACATGGGCGCCAAAGCCTTCGGCGATCAGCGTCATGCCGATCATGATGAGGAAGCCCAGCGCCAGCATGACCACAGTCGGGTTGTCGTTGATGAAATTGGCCAGCGGGTCGGCAGCCACCATCATCACGATCACAGCCGTGATAACGGCGATAATCATGATGGGCAGGTGCTCGGTCATGCCCACGGCGGTGATGATACTGTCGACCGAGAAGACGATGTCCAGCAGCAGGATCTGGAAGATCGCCGCAGCAAAGCCCAGGGTAACCGTGGAGGAGACTTTGGCTTCCTCCTTGGCGCCATGCGGGTCGACGTTTTCGTGAATTTCCTTGGTCGCCTTCCACAGCAGGAACAGACCACCGGCAATCAGGATCACATCCTTCCACGAGAAGGCGTTGCCGAACACTTCGAACACCGGGTCGGTCAACTGGACGATCCAGGCCACGGTGCTGAGCAAGGCCAGCCGCATGACCAAGGCCATGCTGATACCGATACGCCGCGCCTTGGAGCGGTACTCCACCGGCAATTTGTTGGTCAGGATCGAGATGAAGATCAGGTTGTCGATGCCCAGTACAACTTCCATGGCCACCAGCGTAGCCAGGGCAACCCAGGCGGTAGGGCTAGCGGCGAGTTCCAGCAAATATTCCATTGTTCAAATCCTGCAGCAGCGGTTGGGGTCAGATTTCCTGGGTTTCTTCTTTCTTCTCGGCATCCTTGGGCTTCTGCCCTTCGCCGCCGATGGCTTCGCTCAGCGCCTGCTGGGCAGCCTTGTTGGTGTCGTCGATGGCTTGTTTGGCCGACTGCGCGGCCTGGTCGAGCATCTGCTGGGCGGATTTCTCGGCCTGGTCGCAGCCTGCCAGGGTGAACAGGGCCAAAGCCAGCACCAATGGGGTGCCAATGGATTTGAGTTGCAGCATGGTGTCCTCGCTTGAAATAACCCGGCGGCGCATGGCGCCTGATAGCCGTGCATTCTAGAGACGGCAATAGTTCAGGAAAATTCGTATTTTCATGGCATATACTTCGGTTTTTACGAATCGGAACGACCGACGGTGCTTAATTATCGCCAGCTGCATTACTTCTGGGCCGTGGCCAAGACGGGCAGCATCACCCGCGCCAGCCAACAGCTGAACCTTACACCACAAACCATTAGCGGGCAGATCACCCTGTTCGAGCAAACCTACGGCCTGGAACTGTTCCAGCGCGCCGGCCGGCAGCTGGAACTGACAGAAACCGGCCGTCAGGCCCTGGTGTATGCAGAGCAGATGTTTCAGATCGGCAGCGAGCTTGAAGCCATGCTGCGTGCCGGCCCTCAAGAGCAGATCCTGTTCCGTGTGGGGGTGGCTGACGTGGTGCCCAAATCCATTGTCTACCGCCTGCTGGCACCGACCATGGACCTGGAGGAGGTGCTGCGCATCAACTGCCGCGAAGACAAACTTGAGCGGTTACTGGCAGACCTGGCTATTCAACGTCTGGACCTGGTGATTTCCGACAGCCCCATGCCTAACCACCTGGACATCAAGTGCTACAGCCAAAAGCTGGGCGAGTGCGGGCTGAGCTTCTTCGCCACCCCGGCGCTGGCACAACGGCTTGAAGGTCCTTTTCCAGCTTGCCTGCAGGATGCTCCGCTGCTGGTTCCCGGCCAGGAGACCGTGGTACGCAGCCGCCTGCTGCGGTGGCTGGGCGAGCAGCAGGTGCAGCCACGGATCGTGGGGGAGTTCGATGACAGTGCCTTGATGCAAGCGTTCGGGCAGTCGGGCAGCGGCATTTTCGTTGCGCCCAGCGTAATCGCCGAGGAGGTGTGCCGTCAGTATGGCGTGCAACTGATCGGGCAGACCGAGGCCGTGCACGAGTCGTTCTATGCCATTTCGGTGGAGCGCAAGGTCAAGCACCCAGGGATCGTGGCGATTACCGAGGGGGCCCGGCGGGAGTTGTTTCACTGGTAGCCGCAAAAGCCTGATTGACAAAGAACACGGCCCGACATGCGCTATAGGTGCTCTATGGTAAAGTCCGCCCTTTCCAGATTCCGAGATACCGCTGCACATGACCCCTTTCCTCCGCATCCTCAACCGCACCAGCCTGGTGACCCAGATCGTCATTGGCCTGCTCGCCGGCATCGCCCTCGCCCTGCTGGCACCTGCCATCGCCCGCGACCTGGCCTTTCTTGGCAAAGTGTTTGTCAGCGCCCTGAAGGCGGTTGCGCCCGTGCTGGTGTTCATCCTGGTCATGGCTTCGGTCGCCAACCATCGTCACGGCCAGGAAACCCACATTCGCCCGATCCTCTGGCTGTACCTGCTGGGCACCTTTGCCGCTGCAGTGGTGGCCGTGGTTGCCAGCATGCTGTTCCCCTCGCACCTGGCGCTAAGCACCAGCGAGGCCACGCTGAGCGCGCCAGGCGGCATCGCCGAAGTGCTGCAGAACCTGTTGCTGAACGCGGTAGACAACCCGGTCAATGCCCTGCTCAACGCCAACTTCATCGGCGTGCTGACATGGGCCATCGGCTTGGGCGTGGCCCTGCGCCATGCCGGCGAAACGACCCGTACCGTGGTCGAAGACCTGTCCAATGGTGTAACCCTGATCGTGCGCGTGGTCATCCGCTTCGCCCCGCTGGGCATTTTTGGCCTGGTCAGTTCCACCCTGGCACAGTCTGGCCTGGACGCCCTGCTCGGCTACCTGCACCTCCTGGCGGTACTGATCGGCTGCATGCTGTTCGTGGCGCTGGTGATGAACCCGCTGATCGTGTTCTGGAAGATCCGCCGCAACCCCTACCCGCTGACGCTGCTGTGCCTGCGTGAAAGCGGCATTACCGCGTTCTTCACCCGCAGCTCGGCCGCCAACATCCCGGTGAACCTGGCGTTGTCGGAACGCCTTGGCCTGCATGAAGACACCTACTCGGTGTCGATCCCGCTGGGCGCGACCATCAACATGGCCGGTGCGGCGATCACCATTACCGTGCTGACCCTGGCCGCAGTGCATACCCTGGGTATCCAGGTGGACCTGCCGACTGCCGTGCTGCTCAGCGTGGTGGCGGCAGTGTGCGCCTGCGGCGCCTCGGGCGTGGCCGGGGGTTCGCTGCTGCTGATTCCGCTGGCATGCAGCCTGTTTGGCATCCCAAGCGAAATTGCCATGCAGGTGGTTGCGGTGGGCTTCATCATCGGCGTGTTGCAGGATTCGGCCGAAACGGCGCTGAATTCTTCGACCGATGTGCTGTTCACTGCCGCGGCATGTCAGGCTCAAGAGCAGCGCCACGGCTAAGAGGGCCGGGGCCGCTTTGCGGCCCCAATTGCCTTACGCGATGGCATTACCTACCCTAGTGGCCTTTCCCCAGCCACGAGACAGGGCCATGTCAGAACACGAAACCGCAGGTGAAGGCCGCTTCAACAGCATCGAGATCCGCGTTCTCGGCTCGCTGATCGAAAAGCAGGCCACCAGCCCGGAAAGCTACCCGCTGACCCTCAATGCCCTGGTCCTGGCCTGCAACCAGAAGACCAGCCGCGAGCCGGTGATGAACCTCACCCAAGGCCAGGTCGGCCAAGCCTTGCGCGCCCTCGAAGGTCAGGGCATGACCCGCCTGCAGATGGGCAGCCGTGCCGACCGCTGGGAACATCGGGTAGACAAGGCACTGGAGCTGGTGCCAGCGCAGTTGGTGCTGATGGGCCTGATGTTCCTGCGAGGCCCGCAAACCCTCAACGAACTGTTGACCCGTAGCAACCGCCTGCACGACTTTGACGACACCGAGCAGATCCAGCATCAGCTGGAGCGCCTGATCACGCGGGACCTGGCCTTGCACCTGCCACGCCAGGCCGGCCAGCGTGAAGACCGCTACACCCATGCCTTGGGCGACCCGGCGGAAATCGAGGCGATTCTCGCTGCACGGCAGCAGGAAGGCGGCGTGCGCACCAGTGGCGGCAGTGTGTCAGAAGAACGCATCGAGGCCCTCGAAGCCCGCATTACGGCGCTGGAAGCACGCCTGGCCGAGCTGGAAGGCTGAGCCGTCACGGCTCGGGGTCAGGGAAATTGCGGCAGCTCTTGCGCTCGGCCAGCTCCCGGTCAGTGGGGCGCTGGTCGACGAACACAGCGCGACCGTCGGCGTAGATTTCCAGGTAGCCCCAGTGCAGGTCCTGCTCTTGCTGCCCGGGCTTTGGGGGGACTAGCCACCAGGGTTCGCGGCTGATCAGGGTCATGGGTGTGATTCCTGAGAGGTCTGCAGTAAGCATAGACACCTTCAGGTCCTGCTTTGCTTGCACCGGCCCTTTCGCGGGTAAACCCGCTCCTACGGCGGCCTGTGTCCAGCCTCCGATGTGTGTCTACCACCGATCTGTGTAGGAGCGGGTTTACCCGCGAATACGGTAGCGGCAGCAACGGTGAACGACTGGTGGAGATTGGCCAGCAGGCCCGGCCTCTTCGCGGGTAAACCCGCTCCTACAACGGCCTGTGTCCAACCCTCGGATGTGTGTCTACCACCGATCTGTGTAGGAGCGGGTTTACCCGCGAATACGGTAGCGGCAGCAACGGTGAACGACTG
>NZ_OLKJ01000024.1:0-242944 GCF_900291005.1 Pseudomonas sp. Kh14 | reverse complement strand
CTGGTGGAGATTGGCCAGCAGGCCCGGCCTCTTCGCGGGTAAACCCGCTCCTACAACGGCCTGTGTCCAACCCTCGGATGTGTGTCTACCACCGATCTGTGTAGGAGCGGGTTTACCCGCGAATACGGTAGCGGCAGCAACGGTGAACGACTGGTGGAGATTGGCCAGCAGGCCCGGCCTCTTCGCGGGTAAACCCGCTCCTACAACGGCCTGTGTCCAACCCTCGGATGTGTGTCTACCACCGATCTGTGTAGGAGCGGGTTTACCCGCGAATACGGTAGCGGCAGCAACGGTGAACGACTGGTGGAGATTGGCCAGCAGGCCCGGCCTCTTCGCGGGTGAACCCGCCCCTACGGGGATCTTCACAGTTTCAACAANCTCGGATGTGTGTCTACCACCGATCTGTGTAGGAGCGGGTTTACCCGCGAATACGGTAGCGGCAGCAACGGTGAACGACTGGTGGAGATTGGCCAGCAGGCCCGGCCTCTTCGCGGGTGAACCCGCCCCTACGGGGATCTTCACAGTTTCAACAACTGCGCAGTCCTGTGAGAGCGGCTTCAACCGCGAAAGGGCCGTACAGGCTTACGCCGGTGCCGAAGTCCGAATCAGGTGGTCAAAGGCCGCGAGCGACGCCTTGGCCCCCTCACCCACCGCAATGACGATCTGCTTGTACGGCACGGTAGTCACGTCACCTGCGGCAAACACACCCGGGATACTGGTCTGGCCCTTGGCGTCGACAATGATTTCGCCACGCGGCGACAGCTCGACGGTGCCCTTCAGCCAGTCAGTGTTAGGCAGCAGGCCAATCTGTACGAAGATGCCTTCCAGTACCACTTCGTGCTGTTCATCCGTGGTGCGGTCCTTGTAGCGCAGGCCGGTCACCTTCTCGCCATTGCCCAGCACCTCGGTGGTCAGGGCGCTGGTGATCACGTTGACGTTCGGCAGGCTGCGCAGCTTGCGTTGCAACACCGCATCGGCACGCAACTGGCTGTCGAACTCGATCAGCGTCACCTGGGCGACGATACCGGCCAGGTCGATGGCCGCTTCCACACCCGAGTTGCCGCCGCCAATCACCGCCACGCGTTTGCCCTTGAACAGCGGGCCGTCACAGTGCGGGCAGTAGGCCACGCCGCGGCCACGGTACTCTTGCTCACCCGGCACGTTCATTTCGCGCCAGCGGGCGCCAGTGGCCAGGATCACGGTCTTGGCCTTCAGCGAAGCGCCCCCCGCCAGGCGCACTTCGTGCAGAGCGCCCTCGGCGGCCGGAATCAGCGCTTCACCGCGCTGCAGGTTCATGATGTCGACGTCGTACTGTTTGACGTGCTCTTCCAGCGCCGTGGCCAGCTTCGGCCCTTCGGTTTCCTGCACCGAGATGAAGTTCTCGATGGCCAGAGTGTCCAGCACCTGGCCGCCGAAGCGCTCGGCGGCAACACCGGTGCGGATGCCCTTGCGGGCAGCGTAGATAGCAGCAGCGGCGCCAGCGGGGCCACCGCCGACAACCAGCACGTCAAAGGCTTCCTTGGCGTTGATCTTCTCGGCCTGGCGGGCGCCAGCGTTGGTGTCGATCTTGCCAATGATTTCTTCCAGGCCCATACGGCCCTGACCAAACACTTCACCGTTGAGGTAGATACTCGGTACCGCCATGATCTTGCGCGATTCCACTTCGTCCTGGAACAGCGCACCGTCGATGGCAACATGGCGCACGTTGGGGTTGAGTACCGCCATCAGGTTCAGTGCCTGGACGACGTCCGGGCAGTTCTGGCACGACAGCGAGAAGTAGGTTTCGAAGTTGAATTCACCTTCCAGGGCCTGGATCTGCTCGATCACTTCGGCACTGGCCTTGGACGGGTGGCCGCCGACTTGCAGCAGTGCCAGCACCAGCGAGGTGAACTCGTGGCCCATGGGGATGCCGGCGAAGCGCAGGCTGATATCGGCACCCGGGCGGTTCAGCGAGAACGAAGGACGACGGGCATCGGTACCGTCCGCGCTGAAGGTAATGAGGTTCGACAGGCCGGCAATCTCCACCAGCAGGTCGTGCAATTCGCGGGACTTCGCGCCGTCGTCGAGGGAGGCAACGATCTCGATCGGCTGGGTGACCCGCTCCAGGTAGGTTTTCAGTTGCGATTTAAGCGTGGCGTCCAACATACGGGCGATTCCTTTTTCAAAACTCGGATACAAAAACGCCCAGGCGAGGTCGCCCGGGCGCTTGACGGGGCGGTAGGTATTTCAGCTTTGGCGGCTGCTTACCGCCCGCGTTATGGGCATGACCTTAGATCTTGCCTACGAGGTCCAACGACGGCGCCAGAGTGGCTTCGCCTTCTTTCCACTTGGCCGGGCACACTTCGCCTGGGTGAGCGGCAACGTACTGGGCAGCCTTGACCTTACGCAGCAGTTCAGCAGCATCACGGCCAACGCCACCGTCGTTCAGCTCGACAATCTTGATCTGGCCTTCCGGGTTGATCACGAAGGTACCGCGGTCGGCCAGGCCGGCTTCTTCGATCAGCACGTCGAAGTTGCGCGAAATGACGTGAGTCGGGTCACCGATCAGCGGGTATTCGATCTTGCCGATGGTGTCGGAAGTGTCGTGCCAGGCTTTGTGAGTGAAGTGGGTGTCAGTGGAAACACCGTAGATTTCCACGCCCAGTTTCTGGAACTCGGCGTAGTTGTCAGCAAGGTCACCCAGCTCGGTCGGGCAAACGAAGGTGAAGTCGGCCGGGTAGAAGAACACGACAGACCACTTGCCTTTCAGATCGGCTTCGCTGACCTGAACGAACTCGCCTTTGTGGTAGGCGGTGGCGTTGAAGGGTTTGACCTGGCTGTTGATGATTGGCATGAGAGACGCTCCTTCATGGGGTTGGAATCAGTTGATGGATAGAATCCTAACTAATCATCCCACTGAAGGCTCATTGGCAAAGCTCATGCTTTCGATTGGTTTTGGCTATAACCGGGGTTACTTAATAGAAGGGAACGGGCTGAGCAAAGGATTGCGGACCTGAGCTCTGCACTGGCAAAGAAATGTAACAGCTCCCCATTCGGCATCACGGGCAAACGGGTCTAGGCTCAAGCCCATGTGATACCGGGCCCCTCTGACGGCAGCCAAGCCGCCATGTCGGATCACTGTTGCCTTGCAACGTCGACATTCAAGGAGGGGCTCATGACAGCTCTGCAAGCATTCCTCACAACACCTGTCCTCGGTACCAGCGCCTGGTTGTGGCTGGTGTTCATGGCCATCGTCATCGGTTTGCTGGTGCTCGACCTGGGCGTGCTGCACCGCCACGACCGGGAAATTGAAATGCGCGAGAGCCTGCTGCTGTATTCAGGCTATTTCAGTGTCGGTGTGCTGTTCGGCGCGGGGGTCTGGTACCAGTTGGGCGCGCAGTCGGCACTGGAGTTCTACACCGGTTTTTTGGTCGAGCAATCGCTGTCCATGGACAACGTGTTCGTCATGGCGATGATCTTCAGCTACTTCGCCATACCCCGCCGCTACCAGCACCGCGTGCTGTTCTGGGGCATCCTGGGCGTGGTGTTCCTGCGGGCCATCATGATCGGCGTGGGCGCGGCGCTGGTACAGAACTTTGCCTGGGTGCTTTACATCTTCGGTGCCTTCCTGCTGTTTACCGGGGTGAAAATGGCGCTGTCGAAGGAAGACAGCCGCCCGGACCTGGCCAACAACCCGATCCTCAAGTTCGTGCGGCGGCACATGCGGGTTACCGACCAGATCCATGGCTCGCACTTCTTCGTACGCCACACCCCGGCCGGGCACAGCAAGGCGTTGCGTTATGCCACCCCGCTGTTCCTGGCGCTGGTACTGATCGAACTGGCCGACCTGGTGTTTGCCGTCGACAGCGTGCCGGCGATCTTCGCCATCACCCAGGACCCGTTCATCGTCTACACCTCCAACATCTTCGCCATCCTCGGCTTACGCTCGCTGTATTTCGCGCTGGCGGCGCTGATGCACCGGTTCGTTTATCTCAAGTACGCACTGGCGCTGGTGTTGATCTTCATTGGCTGCAAGATTTTCTACCACGGCATGGTGGGCAAGGTGCCGGCGCTGCTGTCGTTGGGCGTGACATTCGGGTTGTTGCTGGGTGGGGTGGTGATTTCGTTGATCAAGACGCGGGGGCAAAAAAAGGATGACATTGTGGATGGGCACCAGCCGCACGCCATTGGACAAGAACCCGCGTCCAAGAGGGAAAAAGACACGCAACTAGGTGCCTGAGTGAATCACTTGCACTGGCCACGTCGCGGGCAAGCTGAGTGCTGCCCGTGTAGGCGCGGGTTCACCCGCGAATGGGCCGGGGCAGGCTGACGCGTTCACCGCCCGCTGCGCAACATCTCCACCGGCACATACTTGCCAATCTCGTATTTGCCAATCGCGGCCCGGTGCACTTCATCCGGCCCGTCAGCCAGGCGCAAGGTGCGCTGCATGGCATACATGTAGGCCAGCGGGAAATCACCGCTTACCCCTGCCCCACCATGTATCTGGATAGCCCGGTCGATCACTTTCAAGGCCACGTTCGGCGCCACCACCTTGATCTGGGCGATCTCGCTACGGGCCACCTTGTTGCCGACAGTGTCCATCATGTAGGCCGCTTTGAGCGTCAGCAGCCGGGCCATGTCGATTTCCATGCGCGAGTCAGCGATCTTGTCGACGTTGCCGCCCAAGCGTGCCAGTGGCCGACCAAAAGCAGTACGCTCCACCGAGCGCTTGCACATCAGCTCCAGTGCGCGCTCGGCCATGCCGATCGAGCGCATGCAGTGGTGGATACGCCCTGGGCCCAGGCGGCCCTGGGCAATTTCGAAGCCGCGGCCTTCGCCAAGGATCACGTTTTCGTACGGCACCCGCACATTCTCGAAAAGGACTTCGGCATGACCATGGGGCGCATCGTCATAACCGAACACCGGCAGCGGGCGGACGATCTTCACGCCTGGCGTGTCGGTCGGCACCAGCACCATGGAATGCTGCTGGTGGCGTGGCCCTTCAGGGTCAGACAGGCCCATGAAGATCATGACCTTGCAGCGCGGGTCGCAGGCGCCGGAAGTCCACCACTTGCGGCCGTTGATCACCCACTCGTCACCGTCCCGTATGGCGGTAGCAGCCATGTTGGTGGCGTCCGACGAGGCCACGTCTGGTTCGGTCATGGCAAACGCCGAGCGGATCTCGCCCCGCAGCAGCGGCTCCAGCCACTGGCGTTTCTGCGCCTCGCTGCCATAGCGCACCAGCACTTCCATGTTGCCGGTGTCCGGTGCCGAGCAGTTGAACGGCTCCGGCCCGAGCAACGAGCGGCCCATGATTTCTGCCAACGGTGCGTACTCCAGGTTACTCAGGCCAGCGCCGTATTCCGACTCTGGCAAGAACAGGTTCCACAACCCTTCGGCGCGGGCCTTGGCCTTGAGCGCCTCCATGATTGCAGTGGGCTGCCAGCGGTCACCCTCGGCGACCTGGCGCTCGAACACGGCTTCGGCGGGGTAGACATGAGCGTCCATGAACGCAGTGACACGCTCGCGCAGTGCCTGGACCTTGGGCGAATAGGCGAAATCCATCTGGGCTACCTTCACAGTTCGGAATACTTGGGCCAGAGCCTAGAGCAGCATTGCTCCATCCACCTAGTCTATTTTCCGCGTGTATAAACATTCATAACCGATATATGATCGGCCGATAATTCCAACAAAGAGCGGCGCCCATGAACCTTAGCAAGGTCGACCTCAACCTGTTCATCGTGTTCGATGCGATCTACACCGAAGCCAACCTGACCCGCGCCGGGCAGATCGTCGGCATTACCCAGCCGGCAGTGTCCAATGCCCTGTCGCGCCTGCGCGAAACCTTCAATGACCCGCTGTTCGTGCGCACCGCGCAAGGCATGGTGCCCACACCCATGGCGCAGAACATCATCGGCCCGGTGCGCAACGCCCTGGCGCTGCTGCGGACCTCGGTGCAGGAAAGCCGCACGTTCAACCCGCAGCAGGCCAACAAGACCTTTCGCATCAGCATGACCGACCTTACCGAAGCGGTCATCTTGCCGCCGCTGTTCCAGCGCCTGCGCCGCCTGGCGCCGGCGGTAATGATCGAGAGCTTCCTGTGCAAGCGCCGCGAGACCACCAAGGAACTCGCGGCCGGCCGCCTGGACTTTGCCATCGACGCGCCACTGAACACCGACCCGCAGGTGCGCCACATCAAATTGATGCAGGACCGCTATGTCTGCGCCCTGCGCCAGGGCCACCCGCTGGCCGACAGTAAGCTGACCCTCGACAGCTACCTTGGCATGACCCACATCCATATCTCCAGCCGCCGCAACGGCCTGGGTTACGTCGACCTGGCGCTGGGCAAGATGGGTGTTCAACGCAAGGTCGCCCTGCGTTCGCAACACTACCTGATGGCGTCGCAGGTGTTGCAGCAGACCGACATGGCGATGACGGTTCCCGAGCGCTTCGCCCGTCGCCATCAGTTGCGTTATCAGGCGCTGCCGGTGGAGGTGCCTGCACTGGAAACGCACCTGTACTGGCATGAAAGCACCGACCAGGACCCGGCCAACCGCTGGATGCGCGAACAGATCACCGAATTGTGCGAGCGCGTGGTTGCAGAGGAAGAGAAGGCTCTGGAGCCCACCTGACGGTGCCGGCGAGGGACCCTTCATGACCTTCACCAGACAAAGTAGAAAACCCTATGAAAGTTCTTCGATAGAGAATTTTTTTCTAAAATAATCGCGAATCGACCTGAGGGAAACGAAAAAAACACCGCTGCTGGCAGGTACGCTTACGTCAATGATCGCCAATTTCACGGCCACTGACACGGACTCGCCCTCAATGCCTAGCGCCCCACTCTACTTCGATTACGCCGCCACTACCCCAGTCGACGACCGGGTTATCGAAACCATGCTCGCCTGCCTGGGTAACCAGGCCAACTTCGGCAACCCGGCGTCCAGCGGCCACGCCTTCGGCCAGGCTGCACGTCACGCCGTGGAGCAGGCGCGCCAACAAGTCGCCGAGTGCGTCGGCGCGCACGCCGAGCACCTGGTATGGACCTCGGGCGCGACCGAGTCCAACAACCTGGCGCTCAAGGGTATTGCCCAAGGCATCGGCCAGCCCGGGCACCTGATCACCAGCCAGCTGGAACACAAGGCCGTGCTCGACACCGTAGCCGAGCTGGAACGTCAGGGCTGGGCCGTTACGCGCCTGGCAGCGGATGCCGCTGGCCTGATTCAGCCCGCGAGTGTGCAGGCAGCATTGCGCGCTGACACCCGCCTGGTATCGCTGATGGCGGTCAACAACGAACTGGGCACGGTCACCGATTTTGCCGCGATCGGCGAGCAGGTGCGTGCCCACGGTGCCCTGCTGCACGTGGATGCCGCGCAGGCCGTGGGCAAGCTGGCTATCGACCTGCGTACGATGGCCGTGGACCTGATGTCTTTTTCGGCGCACAAGGTCTACGGGCCGAAAGGCATCGGCGCGCTGTATGTCGGGCCGCGCGCCCGCGTGCTGATGCGTGCGCAGATGCACGGCGGCGGCCATGAGCAGGGCCTGCGTTCCGGCACCCTGGCGACCCATCAGATAGCGGGCATGGGCAGTGCCTTTGCCTTGGCCGGCCAACCTGGCGACAGCGAGCACCAGCGCCTTGAGCAACTGGCAAGACACCTGCGCACAGGCCTGCTGGCCATGCCTGGCGTTACCCTGAACGGCTGCGCCAAGCAACGCATTCCCCATACCTTGAACCTGTGCATCGACAGCAAGGGCTTCAACAGCACGGCGCTGGCCGGCGAGCTGGCCTTGTCGACCACCTCGGCCTGCAACTCGGCGAGCAACGCTGCCTCGCATGTGCTGCTGGCACTGGGGCTGGATGAGCGTCAGGCTCGCAACAGTGTGCGCTTGAGCATCGGC
The DNA here is from genome assembly GCF_900291005.1 of Pseudomonas sp. Kh14. Classification (NCBI taxonomy): domain Bacteria; kingdom Pseudomonadati; phylum Pseudomonadota; class Gammaproteobacteria; order Pseudomonadales; family Pseudomonadaceae; genus Pseudomonas; species Pseudomonas sp. Kh14. The sequence continues at coordinate 235,069 of NZ_OLKJ01000024.1, read as the reverse complement.
CGTTTCAGCACCGAGGCTGACGTGGACAAGGCGCTCGAAGTGTTTGGCCGAGTGCTGACGACAGCATCGGCCGCACTGTGGTGACCACCTCGGCTGTTTTCGCCTTGCCTGACCTGCGTCTCAAGACTTTTCGTACAGAGGCTAGAACAGGCGGCTGTCCGGGGTGAAATCCTCAACCTGGATTTTCGCGCTCTGCGCCTGCGGGTGCCGTGGGTTGAACAGGTAATTGGTGGTGCTGGGCATGATCGCGCTTGGCACCGGCAGCAGCAATGCCGAACCGTCATCCAGAAAGCGATTGCCCAGCGTACGGGTCAACTCAGGTTGGGCAGACCAGCCGGGCTGCAAAGCGGGCAACTGCGCCTGGGAAACCGTGTCGGGCAGTTCGATGCGCAGCAAGCGCATGGTGGTAGGGAAATCTTCGGGGTCGATCTCCAGGTGCACCAACACTTCCAGCATCGCCCCGGGAGGGCTGGTGGCGGCATACACCACTGGCCGACCCGCCTGGTGCCAGCGGCCACTTACACGCAAGCCCCCCGTACCGCTCAAGTCTGCATAGGCGCTGATTCGCCACAAAATCACAGGCCATAGCCCTCGGCAATCTGCAGCAGCATTTCTTCGACCTGCGTGGTGCCTTGCTGGGTGGTGAGCATCTGCATCGGCGTCAGCCCCGAGAAGCGTTCCTTAGGCTTGGAAAGCCAGCGTTTGGCCTTGCCCACTTCCCCGAACACAGCCTCGGCCATGGCGGTGATGTGGGCCGAGCGGAACAGCCGGTCGCTCTCATCCACGGTCAGCGGTTGGTCACGCTCGATACGGGATTTGAGGGTGCGCAGCGGAATGATCTGGTCGCGCTCCACCGGCGTGAGCACACCGCGTTCAGTCAGCTTTACCAACCAGGTGGCGGCAAAACCATCGGTGATGCGGGTGTGGATTTCGAAGTCACTGGCAAGCTCGGGAATGTCCAGCAGCGCCTGCAAGCGCGCCCGGTACTCGTGGTAACCGTTGTCGCGTAGCACTTCGGCAAGCATGGCAGGCTCCTTTTCGGCATTTGCCGACAAGTATGCGGTATATGCCGGGTCATTGCCAGTTTGCCTGGTCGGGTGGTCGACGCCAGGGCTTTGCCGATTTACCGCCAGCATTGCCAGGGCCGCACAGCGGCCCCGCAAACCTCACAGGAAGGTGAACACTTGCGATGCCGGCAACCGCGACTTGTTCAGCCCGGCATTGAAGTCCGCCTCACTGCGATAACCCAGGCTCAGGATCACCACACTGGTGAACCCACGCTCACGCAAGCCCAGTTCGGCATCGAGGACCTTGCTGTCGAAGCCCTCGATCGGCGTGGCATCCAGCCCATGCGCCGCCGCACCCAGCAAGGCAGTACCCAGCGCCAAATAGGTTTGCTTTTCCATCCAGTGCTGCACATCCTTCTGGTCGAAGCGGTGCAGGTTGACGTAGTGACGGCGGCTCTGGTTTTGCCCGGCGCGCGCTTGCTCATCACGGAAACGGCCATCGGCGGCCTCTTGATCGAGCACGGCGTTCAGGTGTTCTTCAGTCATCTCGGTACGGGTGCAGAACACGATCACATGCGAGGCATCGAGAAGCTTCTGCGTGTTGTAGGCATAACCCTCAGCAGTGCTCTTGGCCAGGCGGGCCTTGCCTTCGGCCGTGTCGGCGACGATGAAATGCCAGGGCTGGGAATTGACCGACGACGGGCTGTGACGCAGTTGCTCGAGCAGGGCGTCGACAGTGGCCTGGGGAATGCGGCGTGAGGCATCGTAAGCTTTGGTGGTGTAACGGCGCTTGGCCAGCGATACGGTATCCATGCGACAACTCCGGAGTGAACAGTGGATTTGCCGGGCATCTTATCTTTCCAGCAAAAAAGAAAAAGCGGCACAATGTAACAACACTTTCATCCCTGGAATGAAAATGCTGCGCATCAACGACCTCGAACTGTTTGCCCGCAGCAGCGTGCTGGGTAGCTTCACTGCCGCTGCCCATGAAGCAGGCCTGCTGCCAGGCCAGGTGGCGGCCGCGATCAAACGCCTGGAGCGCGACCTGGATGTACGCCTGTTCGCCCGCACCACCCGCAGCCTGCGCCTGACCGCCGAGGGCGAGCGCTACCTGCCAACCGCACTGAATGTGCTGGAAAGCCTGCGCCAGGGCCATGAAGATCTGCATGGCAACCCAAATAGCCTGCGCGGCACCCTGCAGGTGTCGGCCCCTTCCGACATGGGCCGCAACATGTTGTTGCCCTGGCTCAGCGCCTTCCGCCACGACCACCCGGCATTGCAACTGCGCTTCTTGCTGTCCGACCAGATGGCCGACCTCAACCGCGACCCCGTGGATGTAGCCATCCGCTATGGCCTCAACCAGGATGCCAACTACATCGCCCTGCCACTGGCCGAGTGGAACCGCCGAGTGCTGGTGGCCTCGCCCGACTACCTGGCCCGTCACGGCCGCCCGCTCACCCCCGACGCGCTGCAACAGCATGCCTGCCTGCTGTATATGCAGCACAGCCGGGTGTACGACAAGTGGCAGTTGGGTAACCGCACCGTGCAGGTGCGTGGGCCGCTGGTCAGTGACGATGCCGACGTCATCCGCCGCCTGGCCATCCAGGGGGAAGGTATCGTCTACAAGTCGTGGCTGGATGTCAGCGCCAACATCGCAGCCGGTGAACTGGAAATGGTCCTGCCCGAATTGATCGGCGAGCCTACCCCGCTGACCTTGGTCTGCCCTCATCGCAAACAACTCACGCCTGCCGTGAAGCAATTGCACCTGTGGCTACGCGAACGCTTCGAGGCCCTGCGCGCCCAGGCCCTGACCAACGGCTGCACAATCGTTCCAGACTGAGCCGGGGGCATTGCGCTAAGGTAGCCATTTACCCCACGGTACACGTCCATGAGCAACTGGATCGACTTCAAACAAGACGCCGACACCGGCATCGAGTCGGTCCGTGCGCATTTTGTCGGCCATGCCTATGATCCCCACTGGCACGACAGCTTCCTGGTCGGCGTTACCGAGCAGGGCGTGCAGCAGTTCAACTGCCGCCGGGTGCGCCACCGCAGTACGCCGGGGCAGGTATTTTTACTTGAGCCTGGCGACATCCACGATGGCTTGGCACCCACCGAAGAAGGCTTCACCTATTCGACGCTGTACCTGGAGCCCGCCTGGCTCGACCAACAGCTGCGCGCGCTGTACGAGCACGCGCCGGGGGACAGCCTGCCCAGCTTTGCCGATACCCTGTGCCACGACGAACGCCTGGCGCGGGCCACCGCGCTGGCCTTCCGGGCCGTGCATGACCAGGACTTGCGCATCGTCAGGCAAACGGCCATGGACGATCTGCTGGCCTGCCTGACCCGCCACCTGCACTGGCGCCGCCGCATCAACCCCGACCCGCGCCTGCCGCTGACCGCACAGCGCGCCCGGGACTTCCTGCATGCCAATCTGGAGCGCGACATCGGCCTGGAGGACCTGGCCCAAGCCTGCGGCATTGACCGCTTTCGCCTGACGCGTGCGTTCAAGGCGGCGTTCGGCATTGCACCCCATGCCTACCTGATCCAACTGCGCCTGGCCCGCGCGCGGCGCCTGCTTGCCCAAGGCCAGACACCTGCCGAAGTGGCCGTGGCGTTGGGCTTTGCCGACCAGAGCCACTTGGGGCGCTGGTTCCGCCGCGCTTACCAGTTGACCCCGGCCGACTACCGCAGGCGCTGCTCAAACCTTCCAGACTGAATGCCGGCGGGCAGCGAACATGGTGCTTCGATGTTACGGAGCCCTGAACCATGTCGCAGTCGCTGTTGCCCTTCATTCTGTTTGCCCTGGTGTCCAGCATCAGCCCGGGGCCGACCAACCTGTTGATCCTCGCCCATGGCGCCCGCCGGGGCCTGCGCGCAAGCCTGGTGCCGATCGTGGCGGCGTGTGGCGCGGCTGCAGCCATTGTGCTGCTCGTCGGGCTGGGGCTGGGCGAACTGCTGCTGCGCCACCCCCTGGCGCAACAGCTGATGAGCTGGGCCGGGGTGCTGTGGCTGAGCAGGCTGGCGTGGAAGATGCTACGCAGTGCCGCCGCCCCGCTCCACACGACCACGGCGCCAGGCTTCAGTGCGCTCAGCGCTGCCTCGTTGCAGGTGGTGAACCCCAAGGTGTGGTTGATGGCCGTGGCGGTGGTCGGGGTATTTGCCGCGCCATCGTTGCCAGTGTGGCAGCTGGCGCTGGTGTTCTTGCTGATCGCTCTGCCGAGCATGGCCGCGTGGGCGGTGTTGGGGGTGGGGAGCACCCGGTGGCTGCAGGCACCGGGGCGGTTGCGGGTGTTCAACCAAGTGTTGGCGGGGGTTTTGTTGATATCGGCATGGGCTGCAGTATTGGCCTGAGTCTCTACTTGACTGGCAAGGGGCCTGAGCGGCCCCGGCTCAGCGTGCCAACGCCTCGCGAAAGCGCCGGGTACTGGCAACGGCCAGTACCAGCCCGACCACTGCCACGCTGCCACCCACCAGGCCGATATCCGCCACATTCATCTGGCTGCTGACGATACTGCCCAGCAGCGCACCACCGCCAATACCGATGTTGTAGATACCCGAGAACAGCGCCATGGCCACATCGGTGGCGTCGGACGCCAGCTTCAGGGTCTTGGACTGCAACGCCAGGCTGAAGCTGAGAATGGCCACGCCCCAGAACATGCTCAGCACTGCGAACACATAGAAGTTGCCCGACAGCGGCAACATCAGCAACAGGCACGCGGCGAGTACCCCGATCGAACCCACCAGGAAGCCATGCGGGAAGCGGTCGCTGTAACGGCTGAACAACAACGAACCAAAAACCCCGGCACCGCCGAACAACAGCAGCAACAGTGTGGTGCGGTCGCCGCCGATCTGCGCTACGTGCAGGGCGAACGGCTCGATATAGCTGTAAGCCGTGAACTGCGCGGTAATGACCAGCGTCACCAACAAGTAGGTAATGACCAGTGCCGGGCGCTTGAACAGGACCGGCAGGCTGCGCAACGAACCGGAGTTCTGGCTGGGCAGCAGCGGCAGCGATTTCATCAGGCACAGCATGGTGGCTAGCGCTACCCCGGCAATGCTCAGGAACGTGATGCGCCAGCCCAGTGCCTCGCCCACCACTCGGCCCAGCGGGATGCCCAGGACCATGGCCAGGGTAGTGCCGGTGGCCAGCAGGCCCAGCGCCTTGGCCTGCTGACCCGGCGGCGCCACACGCACCGCCAGCGAGGCGGTGATGGACCAGAACACCGCATGCGCCAGGGCAATGCCGATACGGCTGACCAGCAGCATGGCGAAGCTCTGCGAAAGCCACGACAGCAAGTGGCTGACAATGAACACCAGGAACACGAACAGCAGCAGACGCCGCCGTTCGATGTTGCGGGTCAGCAACATCATGGGCAACGAGGCCAGCGCCACGATCCAGGCATAGATGGTCAGCATCAGGCCGACCTGGGCAGTGCTCATGTCGAAGCTGCGGCCAATGTCACTGAGCAGCGCCACCGGGACGAACTCGGTGGTGTTGAAAATGAAGGCCGCCAAGGCCAGGGCGATGACGCTCAGCCAGCTGCCGCTGCCCGTTGTGGGCGGCAGGTGTGAGGGTATGGGTCCGTTCATGGGTGGAAACCGCTTCTCCGCAGACAAAGCAACAGGTCGCACGCCAGCCACCCGCTTGCAGGGGTGCCAACGTACGTTTTGTTATGGATAGGAATGCCCGGCATGGTACGCGTCAAGCTGGGGCCTCACAACCGCAGGGCAGGCAGAAGGAGTACCATGCGCGCTTTGTGTGAAACGCGCGTGCAACAAGGAGCCCGATCCGCTCATGGACAAGCAGCACCCCCAGCAGCAGTGGCAGCAGGCAGTCATCGCCTATGCCCAGGCCGTCAACGACTACGTCGCGCAGGGCCGTGCGCACGGCTGGGACAACCTCGAAGAGCCGCAGGCACCCGCCACCGAACACCTGCTCGACGCTTGGCTGGCAGCCCTGCAGGCAGCCAACCGCCCTGGCATGGACGAACCGCAGCGTCAGGCATTTCGCGAGGCCTGGCCACCCGCACACCACCCCTTGATACCTATGCTCGAAGACCACGGCCAAGGCATCAGCCATGTCCTGCTGCTGGAAGATGGCAGCCTGCTGGCCCGCATCGGTATGCCTTACGACAAGGGCCAGGTGGTGCGTATCGATCACCATGGGGTAACCCCGGTCATCGGCATCGAACACTTTGGCCGTTGCCCGGCGCGGCGCTATTTCGCCCTGGCCAATGCCGAGGGCGTGCGTGTGACCGATGGCTGGGGCGGCCCGCAAGTGCAGCGCCTGGCCTGGCCTACGGGGCTGGAGGGGTTGCCGCCAGGTTACCCGTTCGAGCCGTTCGACCTGCCGCCCACACCGACCGCGCTGATCCCCTTCCCCGATGGCCAGCGAGTGCTGCTGGTGAGTGCCGAAGGTATCTTCGTGCTGGCCACTCAAGGTGCGACTCGCTTGCTGCCACAGCAGGCACGCGTGCTCGATGAGCTGGCCGAGGGCACCGACCCGGACGACATCAGCCTGGGGCTGAGCATGGAGCATGGTGCGGTGTCGGCGGATGGCCGGCTGATCGTCGTGGGTGAGCAAGGCAGCCGACACCTTGTTCTGGACGAGCGACTCAAGCCGCTGGCGCACATCGGCCCGGGCAGTGAATACCCGCACTTTGCCTTGTTCAACCGCGCCGGTGACCAGTTGATCGTCAATGCCTGCCATTTCTACAGCGGTGCCACGCTGGCCGTGAGGGTGGCAGACCTGCACGGGCTGGATACCGATTACTACAGCCAGGACCCGCGTACCCCGCTGGTGCAGGATGGTGCAAGGGTGTATGCGGGGGTTGCGCGCGATGGCGAGTACATCGTAGGGGATGCCTATGGCTACCTGCGGGCGTTTGGCGAAGAGGGTACGGAGCATTGGCAGCATTACCTGGGATCGACCATCAGTGCGATGGATATCAGCGCCGACGGACAAACGCTGGTGGCGGCGAGCCATGCGGGGGTTATTTCGGTGATTGCGCTGGATAGCGGGCGGCCCGAGTGGCAGATCGGTACCGGGGCGCACGGCGAGGTGCGGCGATGGTTGTTCTGGAAGGGCTGGGACAAGCCGATGGCCTGGTAAAACGGCTGCATCGGTGCTGCCTGCACGGGCCTCTTCGCGGGCAAGCCCGCTCCTACACAGGGCGGCGTAGGAGCGGGCTTGCCCACGAAGAGGCCCGTGCAGGCAACCGATCCATCAGCCCTGTAACGTGGCCATGTCGATCACGAACCGGTACTTCACATCACCGGCAATCATCCGCTCGTAGGCCTGGTTGATGTTGCGGATATCCAGCATTTCGATATCGCAACGGATGTCGTGCTCGGCGCAGAAGTTCAGTACTTCCTGAGTCTCGGCAATGCCCCCGATCAACGACCCCGCCAGCACCCGGCGCTTCATCACCAGGTTGGCCGCATGCAATGCCGGGTCGATCGGTTCGATCAGGCCGACCAGGATGTGCACACCGTCGAACTTCAGCGTTTCCAGGTACGGGTTGAGGTCGTGCTGCACCGGAATGGTGTCGAGCAGGAAATCGAAACGGCCAGCAGCGGCGCGCATCTGCTCGGCATCGGTGGAGACGATCACATGGTCGGCCCCCTGGCGGCGCGCTTCCTCGGCCTTGGCCTGAGAGCGCGTGAACAGGGTCACTTCCGCCCCAAGGGCCTTGGCCAGTTTGATGCCCATGTGGCCCAGGCCGCCCATGCCGAGGATGCCGATCTTGTGGCCCGGGCCAACGCCGTGGTGCTTGAGCGGCGAATAGGTGGTGATGCCGGCACACAGGATAGGGGCAGCGCTGGGCAGGTCCATGCCGGCCGGTATGCGCACCACGAAGTGCTCGCTGACCACGATGCTGCTGGAGTACCCCCCCATGGTGTTGCTGCCGTCGACCCGGTCCGGGGTGGCGTAGGTCATGGTCGGGCCCTCGAGGCAATACTGCTCCAGGTCCTTGGCGCAGGCTTCACAGGTACGGCACGAGTCGACCATGCAGCCGACGCCTACCAGGTCACCGACCTTGTGCGCGGTGACCTTGTCGCCCACCGCCGTGACCCGGCCGATGATCTCGTGGCCCGGCATCAGCGGGTACACTGCAATGCCCCATTCGTTGCGCGCCTGGTGGATGTCGGAGTGGCACACGCCGCAGTACAGGATGTCGATGGCGACGTCATCCGGGCGCGGGCTGCGGCGTTGGAACGTCATGGGGGCCAGGGGGCTGGTGGGGGTTTGAGCGGCGTAACCGATGGCGGTATACATGCAGGGCCTCGCAGTGAAGTGAAACGATTCAGGCGACGCATTCTGCGCGTCGTTCGCCGCCTCGCCCACGGCTGATTCTCCGGCATGCATGCCTGATTCTCCGAAGGTGTCATCTAACACCTGGCGCCACGCCCTCAATCTGCGATGATCAAACTGTCTGATTCTCTGCCCTTGGTCCACCATGCAACTGACCCGTCACGTCGACGCCAATGCGCCGCTTTGCGCACTGATCCGCAGCCTCGCCACGCGCCCAGGCTTTGTGCCCACGCACCTGCCCCAGGTACAGGTGCTGAGCTGGGACCACTATGTGGCCAGCAGCCCGCAGATCTACGAACCAAGCCTGATGATCCTGGCCCAAGGCAGCAAGCTGGCGCGCCTGGGGCCGCGCACCCTGGAGTACGGCGCCGGGCATTACCTGGTGCAGGCGTTGTCGGTGCCGTTCATGTGCGAAACCTTCGCCACCCCTGACGCGCCATTGCTGGGCGTGGCGGTGGACATCGACCGTGGCGTGCTAGGTGAACTGGTGCAGAGCATGGGCCTGGTGCCGGACGCTGCAGTACAGGCGCAAACACCGCAATCGATGACCTCTGCAGCACTGGATGCGCCAATGCGCGAAAGTGTGGAACGGCTGCTGCACTGCCTGCAGGACCCGCTTGACGCCAAGGTACTGGGCCCGGCGCGCGTACGCGAGGTGCTGTATACCGCGCTGCGCAGCCCGCAGGCCGGTGTGTTGCGAGCACTGGTGGAGCAACAGGGGCACTTCGCCCGCATCGGCGCCGCCCTCGCCCACCTGCGCGAGCACTACGCCGAACCGCTGAGCGTGGAGGCACTGGCCGCGCGGGCCAACATGAGCGTTTCGACCTTCCATGAACACTTCAAGCGCTGCACCGACATGGCACCGATGCAGTACCTCAAGCGCTTGCGGCTACTCAAGGCGCAGCAGATGCTGATCGGCGAAGGCCTGGGAGTAGCGCAGGCAGCGCACCGGGTGGGCTATCAGAGCACCTCGCAGTTCAGTCGCGAGTACAAGCGCCAGTTCGAGCGCAGCCCGGGGGATGAACAGCCCTATCTGAGCTTGCCTGTGTAGCGAAGCCAGTTTATCAAGCATGCCCACACAGTGGTCGGCGCTTTATGTTTGCCGTTCGACCATGGCGATAATTGCGGCCTTGAGCTCAGCCTTGGCCTGCCCGGCCTCCAGTTCCCCTGCTGCAGCCGCCTGGGACAGTGCATCCGCTGCCCCCACCAGCAGGCGCATGCCGGCAACCCCAACATTGCCGCTGGGCGAAAACCCGGCCAAGGCTTCACGGCACTTGTCCAGGAACGGCTGCTCGTACGCCCGCTTCAGCGCCTCCATTTCCGGCGACCCGGCCAGCGCTGCCGACACCCCAGGTATCTCCCGGCCCTGGCTCATTACGCAGTCCACGTAGGCCTCGGCGATCACCCGGGCGCGGCTGGCCAGGCTGGCTTCACAGCTGGCCAAGGCTCGCGCCAGCATCTGCGACTGACGCGCATCGTATTCCTGATAAAGCGCCATCAGCAGCCCGTTGCGGGTCTCGAAATGGTCGTAGACCACCGGCTTGGTCACCCCCGCCTGTTCGGCCAGGCGGCCCAGGCTCAAGGCATCGGTACCCTCCTCCCGCACCAATTGCCAGGCCATATCCAGCAACTGCCTGCGTCGGTCGTCGCGGCTCAGGCGCTTGCGGGAACGTGCTTGATCATCGCTTGACATCGATTACCTACCAAAAGTAACTTACTAATCGTAACTTACCTGGAGTATATAACGCTTCAGACCACCCTGCATCCTTGAATGGAGAGCCACCATGCACGCTCTTATCGTCGTCGGTCACCATGACCCGCAATCCCTCACCCACGCGCTGGCCCGGCAGGTTGCCGACGGCCTGGCCAGCGTCGGCCACAGCAGCGAAATCGCCGACTTGGCCAGCGAAGGCTTCGACCCCCGCTTCAGCCTGGCAGACCATGCCGTGCACCGCCGGCTGGCAGCACCGCCGGCCGATGTACTCAACGAGCAGGTACGCATCGAGCGCGCCGATGCCCTGGTGCTGGTCTATCCGATCTACTGGTGGTCGCTGCCGGCCTTGCTCAAGGGCTGGGTCGAGCGGGTATTCAGCAACGGCTGGGCGTTCGACTATGAAGGGGGCACCACGGTCAAGAAATTGCGCGGCATGAAGGTACACCTGGTCGGCATTGCAGGTGCCGATGCAGGCACCTTCGAGCGGCATGGCTATGGCGAGGCGATGCGCGTGCAGATCGAGCACGGCATCTTCGACTATTGCGGCGCAGAAGTACTCAGTTCCACATTGCTGGATGACAGCGAAGGGTCTGACCAACTTCCCCACTTGCACCACGCACACGCTTTGGGCAAAAAACTGTTTGCAAATTGCCTGGCCGCAGCCTGAACCGACACAGTGCCGCTACTCAAGTAGCGGCAGCCTCAGTTCTGCAAGCCACCCATTGCAGGAAATCAGACGACCCGGCTACCATTGAGAACGATTCACACTCACAGCCGGAAGCCAGGCGTTGGACAGCACATCGACCCGTAAACTGGGCTTTTTCTTCAGCGACCACCATCGCTGGTTGCTCCAGCACATCCAGAAACGCCTGCGCAACCACACCGACGCCGAGGACACCGCCGCCGAAACGTTCTGCCAGATGCTCAGCGCACGTGTCGACCCAGACAGCATTCAGCAGCCTCGCGCCTACCTCACCGTCATCGCCCGTCGGCTGATCTTCGATCGCCATCGCCGTCGCCAGCTCGAGCAGGCCTACCTGGAGCACCTGGCTCTGCTGCCTGAGGCCGTAGCACCATCGGCCGAGGAGCAACTGCTGCTGATCGAGGCCCTGGTGAGCATCGATCAGGCACTGGACGGCTTGCCGGCAGTCGTCAAAGCCACCTTCCTATACAGCCAGCTCGACGGCATGCACTACGCCGACATCGCGGCAAAGCTGCAGATCAGTGAACGCTCTGTCAGCCGCTACATGAAACAGGCGCTGCGCCAATGTTACCTGTGCGAGGTGCAGGCATGAGCAGGCCTGCCTTGGACCGGGTCAGCGAGCAGGCCATCGACTGGATGGTCGAGCTCAGGGCCGCTACGCCTGACCCGGCGCTGCTGCAACGGGTCAGGCTGTGGCTGCAGCAAGACCCCGCTCACCAACAGGCCTGGAACCGCCTGGAGCAACGCCTTGGCCATCCGTTCGCGGCGTTGCTCGCCCTGGATCAGCGGTCCCCTGGCCAAGCAGCAGAGGCACGCCGATTGCTGATGCAGCCTACTCGCTCACGGCGTGACGTAGTTGGCGTCATGGCCAGTCTGGGGCTGTTCGGCGCGGCGCTGTGGGGTGGATGGCGCAGCGACACCACCCAAGGATGGCTGGCCGATTTGCACACGGGCCTTGGCGAGCGGCGCAACTTTACCTTGGCAGACGGCAGCCGCCTGAGCCTGAACAGCGCCAGTGCGGTCGACGTGCAGTTCGATGCCGGACAGCGCCTTCTGGTGCTGCGTCACGGCGAGTTGCTGATCCAGGTTGCGCGCGATCCGTTGCGCCCCTTGCGCGTGCGCACCGCGCAAGGGCAAGTGCAGGCGTTGGGGACGCGGTTTCTGGTCAGCCAGGAGCAGGACGCCACACGTGTTGTGGTACTGCAGCACAGCGTCCGCGCCAGTCTGGCCAATGGACAGTGGGCGGAGCTGCAGCAAGGGCAGGCTGCCCTGCTACGGAACAACACCATAGAACGCCTGACAGGCGAGCAACAGCAACGTGCTGCATGGCTGGAGGGCCGCCTGGAGGTCCTCGACCAGCCTCTGCATGTGGTGATCGACGCGCTGCGCCCCTACCAGCGCGGCTACATCCGGCTCGCCCCCGCGGCACGCGATCTGCGGGTGCAGGGCGTATTTCATCTGGACCAGCCACAGCAAGCGTTGAAGGCGTTGGCCGAGGCCCTTCCAATCAGCGTGCAGCGCTATGGCCAATGGCTGATGTTGATCGACCTGAAATCCGCCTGATAAAAATATTTATCAAAATCATTCGCAATCGTGGCAAGTTTTCTTTGCTCATCCCACATACCTCCTGACAGCCACTTCATTCGGGAGTAATCCGTGTACAACCCCTTGCCCCGCGCCCTGCCTCTGGTCGCTGCCCTGGCCAGCTTCAACGTGCTTGCCCAGGCGCAGACCCAAGTGTTCGACCTGCCACCCGCCAGCCTGGCTCACACGCTCAACCGCATCGCCAGCCAGAGCGGCCACATCATCGCGCTGGAGCCAGCACTGGTGCGCGGCAAGCAGGCACCTGCCGTGGTCGGCCACATGAGTGCCGAGCAGGCCATGCAAGCTGCGCTGGCCGGTAGCGGCTTGCAGTTGTGGGTTTCCGCCGAGGGCCATTTCAGTGTGGCGGCTGGCAATCTGGGCAGCGACGTCATGGAACTGGGCAGCACCAGCATCACCGACAACTATGTGGGTGCAACCAGCGAAGGCACCGGGTCGTATGCCGCCCGCGCGGTGACCCTGGGCAAAGGCACGCACACCCTCAAGGAGATTCCCCAGTCAGTCACCGTCATCACGCGCAAGCAACTGGATGACCAGGGCATCACCGACTTGCAGGACGCGCTTAACCACACCACGGGCATTGTCGGCGCGCAGGGCATTGGCCCTGGCGTGGTCGTGACCTCGCGTGGCTTTCAGATTGATGACTGGCAATACGACGGTGTGCCAATTACGCGAAACAACTATTCGCTGGGCAACTGGGCAACCCAGGACCTGGTGTTCTTCGACCGGGTGGAAGTGCTGCGCGGTGCTTCGGGCCTGTTGCAAGGCACCGGCAGCCCAGGTGGCGCAATCAACCTGGTGCGCAAGCGTGGCCAAACGGCGCCGGCCGTTACGCTGACAGGCAAAGCTGGCTCCTGGGACCACTATGGCCTGCAGCTGGATGCCGGCGGCCCGCTGACGACCGACGGCCGTGTGCGCGGGCGACTTGTCGCTGACGAGGACCAAAGCGACAGCTTCATCGATTATGTCTGGAGCAAAAACCATTCGCTGTACGGCTCGCTGGACATCGACCTGACCGATGCGACGACAGTGGGCGGCGGCATAAGCTACAACCGTCAGCAGTCCCGGCCGATGCTACGCGGCCTCCCACGCTACGCCAGTGGCAAACCGGTCGACCTGCCGCGTTCGACTTACACCGGCGCCCGCTGGAGCCGCGCAGAAACCGACGTCACCACGTACTACCTGGACCTTGAACACCGCTTCAACGATGACTGGACCTTCAAGGCCGCAGCCGTACGCATGGATGAAACCAACACATCCACCCACCAGCGCGTGCAAAGCACCCGCCAGGGCGTTGCGCCTGACGGCAGCGGCATCACCTACGCCGACTGGCTCACCGATTTTCACTCGACCAAGCTGGGCCTGGACATGAACGTGGTAGGCCACTTCAACACCGGTCCCCTGGCCCACGAAATCACCGTGGGAGGCAACTATTCCAAACTGACGTCGGATGACGCCTATTGGCGCAACTTCGACGCCGGCGGCAACATCTTCGACATCGACCATGACCGCCCGGAGCCCAGCCGCGACAGCGTATTCGATGGCGACGCTGCACGCTCCAACAGGGCCAGCTACGACATCCGCCAGAAGGGCCTGTATGGCGCCTGGCGCATCAAGCCTACCCAGGATCTGACTTTGATCCTCGGCACGCGTGTCAGCTGGTTCGACTACAGCTGGGATTCGATCGACTTCGAGAGCCTGACCGACGCCGGTACCCGCTACCCCACCAGCCGCATGACCGAAACGGGCCAAGTCACCCCTTATGCCGGCTTTGTCTATGACCTGACCCGCGAATGGGCCTGGTACGCTAGCTACACCGACGTGTTCGTACCGCAAACCGAACGCGCCGTGGGCAATGCGCCGCTCAAACCGGTGATCGGCAGCAACTACGAAACGGGTTTGAAGGGCGAACTGCTCGAAGGCCGGGTCAACGCCTCGATCGCACTGTTTCGCTACGACCAGGAAAACCGCGCCGTCACCGACGTAGCCTCGGGCTTCGCCTGCGATGACTGGTACTGCTCCACCGCAGCGGGCAAGGTGCGCAGCCAAGGCGTTGAAGCCGAAATCAGCGGCGAAGTGCTGAGTGGCCTGCAGCTGTTCGCAGGCTACACCTACAACACCACCAAGTTCCTCGATGACCCTGACGAGAAAGGCCGCACCTTCAGCCAGTGGACACCCAAGCACATGCTGCGTGCATGGACCGATTACACCCTGCCACTGGACGGCCAGCGCTGGAGCACCGGCCTGGGCTTCACCACCCAGAGCCACACCCTCGGCTACGAGCGTACCTACACCGTGCCTGGCTATACCGTGTGGAGCGCACGCCTGGCGTACCAGCTAACCCCCGAAGTGAACCTTGCCGTCAACGCCAACAACCTGTTCGACAAGAAGTACTGGGTTGCAGGCTTCAACCAGCTCAATGGCAGCAACAACTATGGCGAGCCACGCAACTTCATGCTGACGGTGAAATACACCCCGCAACTCTGACCCCGGGTCAGCCTGCCAGCGGCCACTGCGCCAAGGGCCGGTAAGCGCCCTTGCGCGACTCGTAAAGCGTGAAGTGGCGCGCGCTGAGGTAGAACTCCGGCGCGCTGCTGGCCTCGGGTGGTTGCCCGCGGTAATCCCTGGACAGGGTCAAGTGTGGCCGATACTCACGGTTGGCCGCCTCCCCCCCCAACGGCAGCAGTGCCTGCTGCAAGCCGTACACCAGTTGCAACAGGGCTGGCGGTGTCTGCTGTGGCTCCAGCACCAGCGCGCCGGCCCGCTGCCACACCTGCAAGCGGTCAAGCAGAAGCCGCGGTGCCATGGCCGGCAGCGCCAGTTGATCGACTGCCGCACAGATCGAAGGCACCTGGGCGGTATCTACATCGCCGAGGAACAACAGCGTGACGTGGAAGTTGGCCGCCGGCACCGGTTTGCCACTGCGCAGGTTCAGCCCGCGCCGCCACTGGGCCAGGTCACGGCGCTGCGCGTCGCTGACCGGCAAGGCGAAGAACAGCCGCTTGAACGGGCTACCGCTGGGACGTATATCCTGAACCATACAAACTCCCTGACATGAAACGTTTGCGCAAGGCGGTAGGGTATTACACCAATGTCGCCCCGCAGTTTCATAACAATAAGTACAAACTACCCCCATGATTGTTTATGCTGGCGGGCTCATGCCTCGGAGCATGGCCATTTTTCGACAAGTAAACGTCCATGAAAATTGCACTCGTACTTATCTTCGTCTTCTCGATCGCCTATGTTCACCTGCGCGGTCGGGTTCGCCACAAGCTGACTCGCCAGCTGGGCGATCACTCCAGCTTCCTGGCCCCGATCAACACCTTCCTGTACCTGTTCTCCAAACACCCGGCCAAGCCCTACCTGCCGGTCGAGGCCTTCCCAGAACTGAAACCGCTGCAGGACCACTGGCAGGAGATCCGTGAGGAAGGCCGCCAGTTGCTGCACGTAGGCGAAATCAAGAAATCCGACAATTACGATGATGTCGGTTTCAACTCGTTCTTCAAGACCGGCTGGAAACGTTTTTACCTGAAGTGGTATGGCGAAAGCCACCCGTCGGCAATGGCCCTTTGCCCGCGCACGACCGAGCTGTTGCAAGGCATCGGCACGGTCAAGGCCGCCATGTTCGCTACCCTGCCTCCGGGAGCCAAGCTGGTGCGCCACCGTGACCCGTATGCCGGCTCGTACCGCTACCATCTGGGCCTGGACACGCCGAATGACGACGGCTGCTACATCGACGTGGACGGCGAGAAATACGCGTGGCGCGATGGTGAGGGGGTGATCTTCGATGAAACCTACATCCACTATGCGGCCAACACCACCGAGCACAACCGCATCATCCTGTTCTGCGACGTCGAGCGCCCGCTCAAGTACCGCTGGGCAACTGCGTTCAACCGCTGGTTCAGCCGCAACGTGATGGCCGCTGCCGCAGCGCCCAACGATGCCAGCGACAAGACCGGTGGCATCAACCGCCTGTTCACCCGCATCTACAAGATCCGCGAACGTGGCAAGGCGCTGAAAAAGCGCAACCGCATGCGCTACTACCTGGAAAAATGGGCAGTGGTCGCGGCGTTGGTGCTGGTGTTCATCTACATCTGAAGGCTCAACGCAGGCCACTGTACGAGTGGCCTGCGTTTACCCACCAAAGTACCGCCTCGCACGTGCCACGCTTCGACTAGCCTGAAAGCTCCACTCGCAACCCTCCAAGGTGAAGACGATGAGCATGATGGACTGGGACGCCTACCGTAAGCAGTTGATGGCCGGCATCGGCGATCTCAAGCAACTCTCCCCCGACACCGTAGCCGGCTACATGACCGCCAGCGGTGCAGGCGCCAAGACCAACCACCTGGATGCCAAGACCCGCGAGCTGATCTCCTTGGCCGTGGCTGTGACCACCCGCTGCGACGGCTGTATCGCCGTGCATTCGCAACAGGCCGTCAAAGCGGGTGCCAGCCGCGAGGAAATTGCCGAGGCCCTCGGCGTGGCCGTGGCCATGAACGCCGGTGCCGCGCTGGTGTACTCGGCCCGCGCAATGGACGCGGTGGGCAAGGCCAACGGTTGAGCACAAACGGCGTCGGCGCCCTTGCGCGACGGCGCCGCGCCACCCACACTGGGCGGCTCACCCCGCGCAGGAACCCGCATGATCCACATTCGCCCCATGACGCCGGAAGATTTCGATCGTTTCTGGCCCACCTTCCAGGCCATTGTCCAAGCCCGTGAAACCTACGCTTTCGACCCGGCGCTGAGCTTCGAGCAGGCCCGCCAGCTGTGGCTGGAGCTGCCCTTGCACACGCTGTTGGCCGAAGAAGATGGCGAGCTACTGGGGTCGTATTACCTCAAGCCCAATGCTGCCGGGCCTGGTGCGCATGTGGGCAATTGCGGCTACATGGTCTGCGAACAGGCGCGCGGCCGGGGCGTGGCGCGCTTGATGTGCGAGCACTCGCAAAAGCTGGCGCGCCAGGAAGGCTTTCTGGCATTGCAGTTCAACTCGGTGGTAGCCACCAACGCAGTGGCCGTGGCGCTATGGCACAAGCTGGGCTTTGAAACAGTCGGCCGTTTGCCCAAGGCCTACCGTCATGCCCGCCTGGGGCTGGTGGACTGCCTGGTGATGTACAAATGGCTGGCGGATGAGCCGGTGGTGGAGAAGCCGCCGCTGCTGATCGGGCGCAAGAACATCGAGGCACGGGTATCGCGGCGCCGCGGGCGCTAGCTTTTCAGGCAAGCCTGCCTCCCCAGCCAACTCATCACGCTGGGGCCTGATGTTCTTGCCGAATGGGGCTCCGGCGCCGAAAGAACGCACAACCTGTTGTTTTTTCTCAGCATTCACAGCACACCAACATTTGACGCCCCAGCCTTTCAATGGTCAGATGCGCGTCAGTTTCAGGTGCCCTGCGCCGCCGCGCGCAGGGTGAAACGGGAAACCGGTGCGTCGTGTTGCCCACGACAAGTCCGGTGCTGCCCCCGCAACGGTAAGCGAGTGAACCCTTCGAGATACCACTGTGCTCAAGCATGGGAAGGTGAAGGTTTCATGCCCCTCGCAAGCCCGGAGACCGGCCTGGAGCTTCACTTGGCAACCCGCGGTGGGCGGGCGCAGGCCGGAATCCGTGCGCGCGCCTGCCTGCATGGTTCGCCTTTGCGTGTTTTCCACCGGGATCCATTCATTCCTGCAGCAGTGGAACGACATGTCCCGTATGTTCAAGCTTCACCCCCTGGCGGCCTGCCTGGCCGTTGCCCTGCCGGCGCTGGCTGATGACCGCGACCCGCAGCCTCTGGCCCTGCCTTCCACGGCCATCACCGACACCCTGGACAGCCGCACCATCGACCTGGCCACGCCGACCCGGGCCGGCTCGCGCCTTGGCCTCAGCGCCATGGAAACACCGGCCAGCACCAGCAGTATCAGCGAACGGCAGATTCAGCAGCGCAACAACATCACGGTGCAGGATGCAGTGACCCGCTCGCCGGGCATCACCTTCGTCGGCTCCCCGGGGGACGGCGGTACAGGCCTGTCTGCCCGCGGCTTTGCCGGCCACAGCTCAGTGATGACCCTGTTCGACGGCGCGCGCCTGTACACCGGTGCCGGCACACAGACCTTCCCGGTCGACCCGTGGATGGTCGAACGCATCGAGGTGATTCGCGGCCCGGCCTCGGTAGTGCATGGCGAAGGCGCCACCGGCGCAGTGATCGACGTAATCCCGAAAAAACCTTTTGCCGGCGAGGTGCGCAACCACCTGCGCCTGGGTTACGGCTCGTGGGACCGCCAGCAGCTCGGCCTGGACAGCGGCGGCAGCCTCAGCGAGCGCCTGAGCTACCGCCTGACGCTGAACCAACAGGCCGGCAATGGCTGGGTCGACCGCACCGCTTCACGTAGCCTGGCCCTGAGCGCCGCGCTGCGTTTTGACGCCAGTGATGACCTCAGCTTCACGCTGGCCCATGACCGCGGCGATGCACAACCTGCCAACTACTACGGTACCCCGCTGATCGACGGCCACTACCACAGCAGCCTGCGCAAAAAGAACTACAACGTGCAGAATGACGTGCAGCAGTACGTTGATGAATGGACCCGGCTCACGACCGACTGGGCGTTGAACGACCAGCTCAGCGCCAGCAACCAGCTGTACTACATCAAAAGCCGCCGCCACTGGCGCAACGCCGAGGACTACAGCTGGGACGCCGGGCGTCAGCAGTTGCTGCGCGGCAGCTACCTGGAAATCAAGCACAACCAGGAACAGTTCGGCGACCGTCAAACCTTCACCTTCGACCACACCCTGTTCGGCCTGGCCAGCAAGACCGTGCTCGGTGCCGAGTACAACAAGGTGCGATTCAACGTCGACAGCAATTCACCCTACAACGATGTGGGCGGCGACTACCTCGACCCGTGGCAGCCGCAGCCCGGCGGGTTCCATAGCGACTCGCCGTTGCGGCCGCAAACGCTCTCGACCACCCATACCTTTGCCCTGTTTGCCGAGAACCGCCTGCAATTGAGCGATCGCCTGTCTTTGGTTACCGGCGTGCGTCGCGACCAGAACCACATCGACCGCAACAACTTGACCAACGACAGCCGCAGCGATCGCAGCCTGCACGGGGGCAACTGGCGCGTCGGGCTGGTGTACGCACTCAACGACGACCTGTCGTTGTACGGCCAGTACTCGACCAGTGAGGACGGGGTCAACAACCTCATCAGCCTCAGCCCCGCGCAGATGAACTATGACCTGACCGAGGCGAAGCAGACCGAGGCAGGTCTCAAGCAGCGCTTTTGGGAGGGACGTGGCGAATGGACGCTTGCCGCCTACCACATCGTCAAGAAAAAGCTGCTGGTGGACGACCCGATCACCCACGAGAAGCAACAAGCCGGGCAGCAGACCTCCGATGGCCTGGAAGCGACGCTGGAGCTGGCCCTGGCCCATCAGTGGCAGGTGTCGGCCAACGCATCGCTGGTACGCGCCAAGTACGACGACTTCGACGAAATGGTCGGCGGCCTGCCGCAGGACCGCGCAGGCAACCGGCCGGCCAACGTGCCACGGCGTACCGCCAACCTCTGGTTGAGTAAAGGCTTCGGCCAGCAGGTCGAGGCCGGCATTGGGGCGCGCTATGTGGATGAGCGTTATGCCGATACCGCCAATACCCAGAGCGCCCCCGGGTACACCGTGGTCGATGCCAACATCGCCTGGCAGGTGTTGCCGGATGTGAAATTGGGGTTGCAGTTGAACAACCTGTTCGATCGCGAGTATGTGCAGGCGGCGTTCAGCGGGCAGCAGTGGTTGATGGGGATACCACGGTCGTACTTCGCGACGGTGGATTACAGCTTCTGATCTGGGTGGCTTGTGCCGCGAGAGCCCGGCACTGGCCACACAAAAACCCCTACCCCTCTTTCATCGCCTTGTTATACGATAACGTTTCACATGACATCAATTCCTATTAGATACCCCATGACAAGTGCCAGCGCCACGCCCACGCTGATCACCCAGCGCCTGCAGAGCATCGATGCCCTGCGCGGCCTGGTGATCCTGTTCATGCTCCTGGACCATGTCCGCGAGACTTTCCTCCTGCACCGCCAGGTCAGCGACCCCATGGCCATAGACACCACGGAACCGGCGCTTTTCTTCAGCCGCACCCTCGCCCACCTGTGTGCGCCTGTGTTCGTCCTGCTGACCGGTCTTTCGGCCTGGCTGTATGGCGAGAAGCATCAGGGCCGTGGCGACGTCTCGGCGTTCCTGTTCAAACGCGGGCTGTTCCTGGTGGTGCTGGAGTTCACCCTGGTCAACTTCGCCTGGACCTTCCAGTTGCCCCCGAGCGTGATCTATCTGCAAGTGATCTGGGCCATCGGCGTCAGCATGATCGCCCTGTCGCTGCTGGTGTGGCTGCCGCGCGCCGCGCTGCTCGCCCTTGGCGCCAGCATCGTCGCCGGCCACAACCTACTCGACGGCCTGCACTTTGGCGTGGATTCAGCCCTGCATGTGCCGTGGGCAATCCTGCATGATCGCGGCTGGCTGGCGTTTTCCGAAAACCTGCACCTGCGCACGTCTTACCCGGTACTGCCGTGGATCGGCGTCATCGCCTTGGGTTACGGCCTGGGGCCCTGGTTCGCCCGCGGCAGCGATGCCGGCCAGCGCCAGCAAAACCTGCTGGTGGCAGGTTTGCTCGCGCTGCTTGGCTTTGTCCTGCTGCGCATGTTCAACGGTTACGGTGAGGCACCCTGGAGCGGTTACCCAACCTTCACGCAAACCCTGATGAGCTTCTTCAACATCACCAAATACCCACCGTCGCTGCTGTTCCTGACCCTGACCCTGGGCTGCGGCCTGCTGCTGTTACGCGCTTTCGAGCGGGCCGGCCAGGCGCGCTGGATCACTGCCCTGGCGGTGTTCGGTGCGGCACCGATGTTCTTCTATCTGCTGCACCTGTATGTGCTGAAGCTGCTGTACCTGGCCTGCGTGGCGCTGTTCGGGCTCAACCATGGCGACTACTTCGGTTTCGACGGTGTTGCAGCGATATGGCTGGGCGCAGTACTGCTGGCGGTTTCGCTGTACCTGCCGGTGCGCGGGTTCGCCCGCCTGAAGCAGCGTCGCCGTGACATCCGTTGGCTGAAGTACTTCTGAAAAGCGTTTTCACCTGGTGACGCGATGGTCTACCATGCGGGCCGCCGGTTTCCACCACGGAACTAACAGGGAATCCCAGGCCTGCCAATACGGGCCAAACGGAACTGCCCCCGCAACTGTAGGTGCCGAGCCTGCTCCATCGATGCCACTGGGCCTACCGCCCGGGAAGGCCGGAGCCGGGCCGTGACGCACCAGTCAGGAGACCTGCCGGCCTACATTCACCAACCGGCGGGGTGTCCGGGATTGGCCATCCGTGTTGCCCCAGCCACCCGCTGGGGCTCGGCGATGCCTGTCCGTGCGTTCCTCACCAGAACTGTCCGATAGGAGATCGCCCAGCATGCTGCCCCGTTTCGCCACCCTGCTCGCTGGCCTAGGCTTCACTGGCCTGGCCCAGGCCGCTGCCACCCACTATCCGCTGACGGTCGACAACTGCGGCAAGCCGCAGGTTTTTGCCCAGGCGCCGCAGCGCGCCGTCACCATCGGCCAGGCCGGTACCGAGCTGCTCTATGCCCTGGGGCTGGGTGACAAGCTGGCGGGCACCTCGCTGTGGTTCAACAACGTATTGCCGGAATACCAGGCGGTGAACGCCAAGGTGCCGCGCCTGGCCGACAACGACCCCAGCTTCGAGGCGGTGGTCGGCAAGCGCCCGCAGCTGGTCGCGGCGCAGTTCGAATGGATGGTCGGTGCCCAGGGCGTGGTCGCCACCCGCGAGCAGTTCGATGAGCTGAAGATCCCCACCTACGTGCTGCCATCGGACTGCGAGGGCAAGGACAACCTGGTCGGTGCAGACGGCACCCGCCTGCAAGCGTTCCAGGTAGACAGCATCTACAAGAGCGTCAGCCAACTGGCCGAGATCTTCGACGTTCAGGACCGCGGCGCGGCACTGAACGCCGAGTTGCAAGGGCGCCTCGACAGCGCCAGGGCACAACTGGCCGGCAAGGACCTGTCGGCAACTTCGGCGCTGTTCTGGTTCTCCAGCGCCGACCTGGACATCGATCCCTATGTGGCCGGCCGCCAGGGTGTCGCCGACTTCATGTTGCGCACCCTCGGTGTGCGCAACGTGGTCGAGTCCAGCGAAGAATGGCCAAGCGTAGGCTGGGAAACCCTGGCCAAGGCCAATCCGACCTGGCTGATCATCGCGCGCATGGACCGCCGCCGTTTCCCCGCCGACGACTACCAGAAAAAACTCGAATTCCTGCGCAGTGACCCGGTAACCCGCAACATGGACGCGGTAAAGCACGACCGCATCATTATCCTCGACGCCGACGCCATGCAGGCCGGCATCCGCCTGTTCCGCGGCGTGCAGACGCTGTCCACGGCCTTCGCCAGCGGTAAAGCAGCCCTGTGATGATCCGCCTTTTACCCTGCATCGCGGTTGCCCTGGCCGCTCTGTTGGCCGCCCTGCTGGCCGGTACCGCCATTGGCGAAACCAACCTGTCGCCCAGCGTGGTTGGCCAGGTGCTGGCCAACCACCTGTGGCAAGCCGCCTACCCGGTGGACCCGATCGACGCCGGCATCGTCTGGAACTACCGCCTGACCCGCACCCTGGTCGCGGCCGCTTGCGGCGCCGGGCTGGCCACCTGCGGTGTCATCCTGCAGGCGATGTTGCGCAACCCACTGGCCGAGCCCTACCTGCTAGGGCTGTCTGCCGGTGCCTCGACCGGCGCGGTGCTCGTCGGCCTGCTGGGCCTGGGTAGCCTGGCATTAAGCATGTCCGCAGGGGCTTTCATCGGTGCCGGTGCCGCATTCGCCCTGGTGCTGGTGCTGGCCCGCGCGGCCGGCCCCAGCAGCAACAATGCACAGGTCATCCTTGCCGGTATCGCCGGCTCGCAGCTGTTCAATGCACTGACAGCCTTCCTGATCACCAAGTCGGCCACCGCCGAACAGGCGCGCGGCATCCTGTTCTGGCTGCTGGGCAACCTGAGCGGCGTGCGCTGGCCTTCGGTGTGGCTGGCCGTACCGGTGGCGGTTTTCGGCTTGCTGGTGTGCCTGTGGCATCGCCGTGCGCTGGATGCCTTTACCTTCGGGGCCGATTCGGCCGCCTCGCTGGGCATCCCGGTGCGGCGCACCCAGTTGCTGCTGATCAGTTGTGCAGCGCTGGTGACGGCTGTGATGGTGTCCATTGTCGGCGCCATCGGTTTTGTCGGGCTGGTTATACCCCATGCCCTGCGCCTTCTGCTCGGCCCCGGGCACAGCCGTCTGTTGCCCGCCAGCGCACTGGGTGGTGCGCTGTTCCTGATTGCGGCAGACATTCTTTCGCGCACGCTGATCACCGGCCAAGTGATCCCGGTGGGCGTGGTTACGGCGCTGATCGGTGCCCCCGTATTCGCGCTGATTCTGGTCAGCCGTCGGGGGCGCCCATGACAGCCATGGCAACTGTTCGCATCTCTCCGCTGACCTGCCATGGGCTGGGGCTGCAACTGGCCGGCAATACCGTGCTCAGCGATATCGACCTTCGCGTTGTCGCCGGTGAAACCCTGGGCATCGTCGGCCCCAACGGCTCGGGTAAATCTTCGCTGTTGAAGTTGCTGGCAGGGCTGCGCACACCCGCCTGCGGCAGCGTGCAGCTCCTGGGTGAGCCATTGGCACAGATGCCCCGCCGACGTGTTGCCCAGGCGCTGGCGCTGGTCGAGCAGCAGGCCGACACCCTCGATGCGATCAGTGTGTTCGACGCGGTTGCCTTGGGCCGTACGCCGTGGCTCTCGGCCCTGGCACCGTTCTCCCGGCAAGACTGCGCCATCGTCGAGCAAGCCCTGGCCGACCTCGACGCCCTGCACCTGCGCACGCGCCAGTGGGGGTCGCTGTCCGGTGGCGAGCGCCAGCGTGTGCACATCGCCCGCGCGCTGGCCCAACGGCCGCAGGTGCTGCTGCTGGACGAACCGACCAACCACCTGGACATTCAGCATCAGCTAAGCCTGCTGCAACAAGTGCAGGCGCTGCCGGTCACCACCCTGGTGGCGCTGCATGACCTCAACCAGGCGCTGACCTGCGACCGTGTCGCGGTTCTCGACAAGGGCCGTCTGGTCGCCCTCGGCAAACCCTTCGAAGTGCTTACCCCAGAGCGCCTGCTGAGCACCTTCGGCGTCCACGCCCACTACCTCATCGACCCTTTCGACGGCGCGCGGATCCTGCGCTTTCGCGCCCCCTGAACCTGGTAGCCTGCCCATGCTCTTGCGTCATCGCCAACAGGCACGTTCCCACAGCTCAGCGTAATCGCAACTGCATGTGCGTGGTCTGCCACACCGGGTCTTGCTCCACATCCACCACCGTGAACCCTTGCCGCTCCCAGAAGGCAATGGCACCCGGCAGAAACGGATGAGTATGCAAGTAAAGGCAGTCGAAGCCTGCCTGCATCGCCCGTTCGCGCAAGGCACCAAACAAGGCAGCAGCCAGGCCATGCCTGCGGTAGGCCGGCAACACGAACAGCCGCACCACCTCGACTACTCGCTCTGCGCAGTAATCAAGCTGGGCAAAGCGATGGTCATAGGGCAAGTAACCGATCACCGCAACAAGCCGCCCACCCTCACGGGCTTCCAGAAAGCAGCCGGCACCGTCCAGGTAAGTGTCGGCGAAATGCGCCAGGTCATGCGGCAAGGGTGCGTTGGCGAGCATCGGGAAAAGCGCGCGCCGGGCGCTGTCGACAAACGCCAGCACTTCGGCAATGGTTTCACGCGCTACAGGTTGCAGGGTCCAGTTCGGCATCGGGCTATTGCCAGTGTGGTTGGGAGCGCACGGTTCTACCGTAGCGTGCCGCTCAAGGCAAATCACAGGGCTCGTCGTGGCAAGGCGGACATCGGTATAATCATCAGTCTTCACTGCCCGACCAGGCCACACCATGCCTCGCCTCCCGAAGTTGCTGTTACCCCTGTTGCTGGCTGCTGCACTCACCGCCTGCGATCAGAAACCCTCCCGTGAAGATCAGATCCTCAGCCAGCTGCCGCTGCAGGACGCCTATAAGCACAACATCGAGCGCATGTCCGCGCTGTTGGGCCGCAGTCATCCGCAGTTGTCGCAAGCGACCATCCAGGCCGTACTGCGCAAGCACCTCACCGTCGAGGACCAGCGCCGGGACCTGTTCCGCCTGTACAGCGAAAAGAACTTCAGCGACGCCGAATTCGCCACCATCGTCGCCGCCACCCAGGACCCTGCCAAAGCTCGCGCCCTGGAAGACACCGAAGCCGGCAAACGCTTGAGCGAAAAACTCACCGCCCTGATGCGCGAAACCGCCCGCGATGTGAACGTACAGGCCGTGGTCGAGCAGCGCATGCAACAGGTGGAAGATGAGCTTGATGCGCTGGACAAGGCAGGCTCTTGAGCGCTGCCCGCCAAGGTAACTTCCGTTCAGCCGCCCTTTACGATCACCCGAGGTCAGGATTGCCACACACCAAGCATGGATTGCGCCTGGATCTACGTACACTCATTCTGGTGCTCTGCGCCCTTACCGCAGTGGTCATGCTGTGCGCCAGCTATTTCGCCAGCTACCGGGTGCAGCGCCAGCTACTGATCGACAATGCCCTGGAAGCCAACCGGGTGTATGCGACCAAGCTGGCCAGCATCACCGAAACCTTCATTGGCAACGCCTTGCAGCAACTGATGTTCAGCGCCAGCGTGCAAAGCCGGCAGTTGAGCGATCCCGCAGCGCTGCAGGTGGAAAGCGACCGCGTACTGGGCCAGAGCATGGCCTTCAACTCCACCTTCGTGATCGACGCCAACGGTGTACTGCTGGCAGTATCCCCCGCCCCGCTACGCCACCTTGTCGGCACCCACGTGCAGTCACCCGGCGCTCTGGAAGCCCTGCACGAACGCCGTCCACTGGTTTCCACGCCCTACCTGTCGGCGGCGGACAACCTGGTGGTGGCGCTGTCGCAACCCATTTTCGACCGCAACGGCCGCTACCTGGGGTATGTGGGTGGCAGCCTGTACCTGCGTGAACGCAACATCCTCAACAGCCTGCTGGGCGAGCATTTCTACAAGGACGGTTCGTACCTATATGTGGTCGACCGCAACCGACGCCTGCTGTACCACCCCAATAGCGAGCGGGTAGGCACAGTGGTGGAGGGCAATGCGCTGGTCGACCAGTTGGCGACACTGGACAGCGGTACCCGGCAGTTGACCAATAGCCTGGGCGTGGAAATGCTCGCCGGCTTCGCCACGGTCCCGAGCGCCGGCTGGGGCGTGGTAGCGCAGCAGCCATTGGCGCAGACGGTGGCACCGCTGCACCATCTGGTGCTGAACGTGATCGCCAGTTCGGCGCCCTTGGCGCTGGTTGGCAGCCTGCTGCTGTGGTGGCTGGCCCGTACCATCGCCCGCCCGCTGTGGAAACTCGCCGCCGGTGCCCGCACGATGGACCGCGCCGGTACCGCCGAGCACTTGCATCAGGTGCGAGCCTGGTACTTCGAGGCGGCAGAGCTCAAGCGCGCGTTGCTGTTCAGCCTGAACTTGCTGCAAGAGCGTATCGGCCGGCTCAATCGGGACGCCCAGACCGATCCGCTGACCGGCCTGGGCAACCGCCGCAGCCTGGAAATCAGCCTGTCGTTACTGGAGGCTGAAAACCGGGAGTTTGCAGCCATTGCGCTGGATATCGACCATTTCAAACGGATAAATGACAGCCATGGACACGAAGTGGGCGACCAGGTACTGCGCCAACTGGCGGAGCTCATGCGCCGTTGTTGCCGCGAGGGTGACCTGTTGTGTCGCACCGGCGGCGAGGAGTTCCTGATACTGCTGCCTGGGGCCACCCTGAACGTGGCGGCCGCGGTGGCCGAACGGTTGCGGGTGACCGTACAGGAGATGCCGGTGGAATCGGTGGGCGCCGTGACGATTTCGCTGGGGGTGACGCACTGGGATGGCAAGACTCACGGCGAGCCCATGAACGCACTGGGCGAGGCTGACCGGGCGCTTTACCGGGCCAAGCAAGAGGGGCGCAACCGGGTCGCTTTTGCCTGAACGTCTTGTGTTGTACCCATCGGGCGGGCTTGCCCGTGAAAATGCCGGTACAGGCAACGATGATTCGGTGGCTTGTAACAATTCCTGTCATAAAACTGCAGCGTTTCAGTCATAGGATTGACCCCGACCTGACATTTTTACTTCATGGATGAGCGTCTCATGCGTCGTGTGGTTTTCAATCAGAAAGGTGGCGTCGGCAAATCCAGCATCGCCTGCAACCTCGCCGCTGCCAGCGCCGCCGAGGGCTACCGAACCTTGCTGGTCGACCTCGACCCGCAGGCCAATGCCACCTTCTACCTCACCGGGCTGGTCAACGACACCATTCCACCCGGCATCGCCGACTTCTTCCGCCAGACCTTGTCGCCGGTTACCGCCGCCGGCAAGAAGCACCGCGTGGCAATCACCGAAACCCGCTACCGCAACCTGCACCTGGTCACCGCCAGCCCAGACCTCAGCGACCTGCAAAGCAAGCTGGAGAGCAAGTTCAAGATCAACAAGCTGCGCAAGTTGCTGGTGACGCTGGGCGAGGACTATGAGCGAATCTACATCGACACCCCACCCGCGCTGAACTTCTACACCTTCAGCGCGCTGGTGGCGGCCGAGCGTCTGTTGATTCCGTTCGACTGCGACAGTTTCTCGCGCCAGGCCCTGCACAGTGTCATGGCCGAGGTCGAAGAACTGCGCCAGGACCACAACCCCGCGCTGCAGGTGGAAGGTGTGGTGGTCAATCAGTTCGCCGGCCGCACCGCGCTGCACCAGACCCTGGTCGAGCAGCTGCGCAACGAAGGCATGCCGGTGCTGCCGGTGTACCTGAGCAGTTCGATCAAGATGCGTGAATCGCACCATGCCTCGGTGCCATTGGTGCATTTGGCGCCGCGGCATAAACTGGCCCTGGAATTCATCGATTTGCTGGATGTGCTTGAGCGTGCGGCCTGACAGGCCGTTGGGGCTGCTCCGGCTGTAACCTGCTGCACCGGTCGAATCAGGTATACCGAGGTCGCCCTCGACAAAGCGCCTTGCAGCGCTCGGCTATCTACTGGCAAGCACAATAACGATGGCGCGGCCCGACTGCGCCACTTTCAACATGGCTGCCAAAGGAAACCGGAGAGCACCCGCATGTCCGCACATCATGAGGTATCCCCCGCCACCCTGCGCAGGGTGATTGCCGCTTCGGCCATCGGCAATTTCGTCGAATGGTTCGACTTCGCCGTGTACGGCTTTCTCGCCACGCTGATCGCCAGCCAGTTCTTCGCCAGCGAAGACGCCAGCGTAGCCTTGCTCAAAACCTTCGCGGTGTTCGCCGTGGCCTTCGCCCTGCGCCCTTTGGGCGGCATCGTCTTCGGCGCCTTGGGCGACCG
The DNA here is from genome assembly GCF_900291005.1 of Pseudomonas sp. Kh14. NCBI lineage: Bacteria > Pseudomonadati > Pseudomonadota > Gammaproteobacteria > Pseudomonadales > Pseudomonadaceae > Pseudomonas > Pseudomonas sp. Kh14. The sequence continues at coordinate 206,329 of NZ_OLKJ01000024.1, read as the reverse complement.
CCTGGGACGCAAGCGCATCCTGTCGCTGACCATCTTGCTGATGGCCGGCTCAACCACGTTGATCGGCCTGCTGCCGACCTACGCCAGTATCGGCCTGGCAGCCCCGGCGCTGCTGACCCTGGCCCGCTGCCTGCAGGGTTTTTCTGCCGGCGGCGAATATGCCGGGGCCTGCGCCTACCTGATGGAGCACGCGCCTGACGACAAGCGTGCCTTTTATGGCAGCTTCGTGCCTGTGTCGACCTTTTCCGCCTTTGCCTGTGCGGCAGTGATCGCTTATGGCCTGGAAGCCAGCCTGTCGACCGAGGCGATGAATGCCTGGGGTTGGCGCATTCCGTTCCTGATTGCCGCTCCGCTGGGACTGGTCGGCCTGTACCTGCGCTGGCGCATGGAAGAAACCCCGGCGTTCCGCGAAGCCGTCGCCCAGGGCAAGGAGCACGAGCATTCACCGCTGAAAGAAACCCTGCGCCACCATGGCCGGGTCATTCGCAACCTGGGGGCGTTCATTTCGCTGACCGCGTTGTCGTTCTACATGTTCACCACCTACTTCGCCACCTACCTGCAACTGGTCGGCAACCTGACCCGTGCGCAGTCACTGCTGGTAACCACCGTGGCCTTGCTGTTCGCTGCGGTCGGCTGCCCGCTGGCCGGAGCATTTTCGGACCGGGTGGGGCGGCGCAAGACCATCGGTTTTACCTGCCTGTGGGTGATGCTTTGCGTGTTCCCGGCGTACTGGCTGGCCAGCTCTGGCTCGATGTCGGGTGCGCTGCTGGGGGTGATCCTGCTAGCGGTGGGGGCATTGTGCAGCGGCGTGGTTACCGCAGCATTGCTGTCGGAAAGCTTCCCTACCCGTACCCGCTACACCGCTTCGGCGATTACCTACAACGTGGCCTACACGCTATTTGGCGGCACAGCGCCGCTGGTGGCAACCTGGCTCATCGGACAAACCGGCAGCAGCCTGGCACCGGCATTCTACCTGGTGGTGATTGCGCTGGTGGCGTTGGTAGGCGGGTTGGCGTTGCCGGAAACATCGCGGATTTCTTTGCATGATGACGTAGGCGTGGACGGTGTGCGAGCTGGAGTCCGAAGGACCGTTTAAGCGTTCTGGGGCTGCCTTGCAGCCCCACATTCACAAAGTCTTCCTGCTGCTTTTTTTTACGCCAATCCCTTCTGAAGAAGTTCGATAATCGCCCACTTTCCCGGTGCGACGACCTTGTCCAATTGACGGAACTAACCAGTCAGTACAAAACTACGGGCATTCAACAACAACAAAGCGATGCCCGTCATGAAGCCCCTTATTCTCGTGCTCAACGGCCCCAACCTGAACATGCTGGGCACCCGCGAGCCTGCCCAGTACGGCCACGAAACCCTCGCTGACCTGGCTCAGGGATGCGCCGATACTGCCCAGGCCCACGGCCTGGAAATCGAATTCCGCCAGACCAACCACGAAGGCGAACTGATCGACTGGATCCACGCCGCCCGAGGCCGCTGCGCCGGCATCGTGATCAACCCTGGCGCCTGGACGCACACCTCGGTCGCCATCCGCGATGCCCTGGTGGCCAGCGAACTGCCGGTGATCGAGGTGCACCTGTCCAATGTGCACAAACGCGAGCCCTTCCGTCACTTGTCGTTCGTATCGTCCATCGCCGTCGGTGTCATCTGCGGCCTGGGCAGCCACGGCTACCGCATGGCGCTGAGCCACTTCGCCGAATTGTTGCAGGAGCGTGCGGCATGAGCCAGCAAGCCATCCTCGCCGGCCTGATCGGCCGCGGCATCCAACTGTCACGTACGCCGGCCCTGCACGAACACGAAGGCGACGCCCAGGCCCTGCGCTACCTGTACCGGCTGATCGACGCCGACCAGCTGCAACTGGACGACAGCGCCCTGCCCGGCCTGCTCGAAGCCGCGCAACATACCGGTTTCACCGGGCTGAACATTACTTACCCGTTCAAGCAGGCGATCCTGCCGTTGCTCGACGAACTGTCCGACGAGGCCCGAGGTATCGGCGCGGTAAACACCGTGGTGCTCAAGGACGGCAAGCGCGTCGGCCACAACACCGATTGCCTGGGCTTTGCCGAAGGCTTGCGCCGTGGCCTGCCCGACGTTGCACGGCGCCAGGTGGTGCAGATGGGTGCCGGTGGCGCTGGCTCGGCCGTGGCCCATGCCCTGCTGGGTGAAGGGGTAGAACGGCTGGTGCTGTTCGAAGTGGATGCGACCCGTGCGCAGGCGTTGGTGGACAACCTGAACACCCATTTCGGCGCGGAGCGCGCCGTGCTTGGCACCGACCTGGCCACAGCCTTGGCCGAAGCGGACGGGCTGGTCAACACCACGCCGGTGGGCATGGCCAAGCTACCGGGCACGCCACTGCCGGTGGCGTTGCTGCATCCCCGCCTGTGGGTGGCAGAGATCATCTACTTCCCGCTGGAGACCGAACTGCTGCGCGCGGCCCGGGCACTGGGCTGCCGCACGCTGGATGGCAGCAACATGGCGGTGTTCCAGGCGGTGAAGGCATTCGAGCTGTTCAGCGGGCGGCAGGCGGATGCGGCCCGGATGCAGGCGCACTTTGCCAGTTTCACCTGATAGAAAAGTGTTGGCTTCTTCGCGGGCACGCCCGCTCCCACAGGTACTGCGCAAACGTTACTGATTGCACTCTCCCTGTGGGGCATGCCCGCGAAGAGGCCGGTAGAGGAGAATCACCCTTTTTCATCCAGCAAAGCCTGTATCACCTGTTCCTGCCCACCATAATCCCCCTCGCCAAAGTGCACATGGCGCACCTGCCCCTTGCGGTCGACAAAGTAATGCGCCGGCCAGAACTGGTTGCCCCAGGCATTCCACACCTTGTAGTCATTATCTACCGCCACCGGATACCCGATACCCAACCGGGCTACCTTGTCCCGCAAAGTCGCCACATCATGCTCGTAGTCGAACTCGGGCGTGTGCACCCCCACCACCACCAGCCCTTGATCGGCATAGCGCCGCGCCCAATCATTCACATGCGGCAGGCTGCGCCGGCAGTTGATGCAGTCCCAGGTCCAGAAGTCCACCAGCACCACCTTGCCCTTGAGTCCCGGGGCATCCAGGGGCGGCGAATTCAACCACTGGCTGGCGCCCGACAGCGACGGCATGGCGCCGTAGCTGTCGCGTGCCTTCAGGTGCCCAGCCAACCCAAGCCCCGTCAGCGCCAGCGCAAAACCACCTGCCTTGAGCATCCTGCGCCGATCAGTTTTCATGGCAACCTTCCGTGGCATAGGTGAGGTACTGCACGCTTTGCCGCTGGCCATGGGAGTCAAGGTAGTCCATTCGGGTATTCACCAGGCCGCAGGCGTTGCTCTGATCGTCCTGCACCGACAGCACTTTCTTCACATCCAGAGTCTCACCGTAGCGGTACTGCATGACCCCGCCATCCTGCATCGGGGCAGTGGCGGCCTGGGCAGCGATGGCGCCGAAGCTGAGCACGGCGAACAGGCTGGCGTTGGCGATAGTCTTGACGTTCATGGCATCTCTCCTGGGTAACACTTGGGGGTGGGGAGTGTTGCTCCCCGGTCGAGAGCCATTTCACGTCAGCCAGGTATCCCGCATGTGTCGCCCAACGTTGTGATGTGCCTCCTGCTGTATCCCTACCCGTGCCAGATACACTGCAATACAAACTCCCGCAGGCAAGGGCGAACGCGCTCGGTACACTGCGCCCAACCCACTTTGCACAGGAACCCAGCGCATGGAACACGTCGATCACATCCTGATCGTCGACGACGACCGCGAAATCCGCGAACTGGTCGGCAATTACCTGAAGAAGAACGGCCTGCGCACCAGCATCGTTGCCGACGGCCGGCAGATGCGCGCCTTTCTCGAAGCCAACAGCGTCGACCTGATCGTGCTCGACATCATGATGCCTGGCGACGACGGCCTGCTGTTGTGCCGCGAGCTGCGCGCCGGCAAGCACCGCAATACGCCGGTGCTGATGCTGACCGCCCGCAATGACGAAACCGACCGCATCATCGGCCTGGAAATGGGCGCCGACGATTACCTGACCAAACCGTTCTCGGCCCGCGAACTGCTTGCCCGCATCAACGCCGTACTGCGCCGCACACGCATGTTGCCTCCCAACCTGACCATCAGCGAAAGCAGCCGCCTGCTGGGTTTCGGTCAATGGCGCCTGGACACCACCGCGCGCCACCTGCTCGACAGCGAAGGAACCCTGGTGGCCTTGAGCGGCGCCGAATACCGCCTGCTGCGGGTGTTCCTCGACCACCCGCAGCGGGTGCTCAGCCGCGAACAACTGCTTAACCTGACCCAGGGCCGCGAAGCCGACATCTTCGACCGCTCCATCGACTTGCTGGTCAGCCGCCTGCGCCAGCGCCTGGGTGACGATGCCCGTGAGCCCAGCTGCATCAAGACCGTGCGTAGCGAGGGCTACGTGTTTTCGCTGCCGGTGCAATTGCTCGAGACCCCTTCATGAAATGGCCGCGCACCCTGGCCTCGCGTCTGGCGCTGATCTTCTTCACCGGCCTGGTGTTGGCTTATGGTCTGTCGTTCGGCCTGCAGGCCTACGAGCGCTATATCAGCAGCCGCTCGATGATGCTCAGCAACCTCGAACAGGACGTGGCGACCTCGGTTGCCATCCTTGACCGCCTGCCCGCAGCCGAGCGTGCCGCCTGGCTGCCACGCCTGGAACGGCGCACCTACCGCTATCGCCTCGACCAGGGCCTGGCGGGCGAAGCGATGCCCAGCAGTGACCCACCGATGGCCGCCGCGTCGATCGTCAAGGCCATTGGCAGCGACTACCGCCTGACCTTCCTGGAAATCCCGGGGCCCAATGCGCACTTCCAGGCGCACCTGAACCTGGCCGACGGCGCGCCACTGACCATCGACGTGACACCAGCACCAGTCCCGGTAGCCCGTTGGTTGCCCGTGGTACTGCTGATTCAGCTGGCTGTGCTGTTGCTGTGTACCTGGCTGGCGGTACGCCTGGCCATCGGCCCGCTAACCCGTCTGGCCCGGGCAGTGGACAACCTCGACCCGGACCAGCCCGGCGTACAACTGGATGAAAGCGGCCCACGCGAGGTGCGCTACGCTGCCGTGGCCTTCAACGCCCTGCAGGCGCGCATTGCTGCCCACCTCAAGGAACGCATGCAGTTGCTGGCGGCCATTTCCCACGACCTGCAAACCCCGATCACTCGCATGAAGTTGCGGGTCGAAGTGATGGATGAGGGGGTCGAAAGGGACAAGTTCTGGAGCGACCTGGATGAAATGGAACACCTGGTGCGCGAAGGCGTGGCGTATGCCCGCAGCATGGACAGCAGCACCGAAGCGACCTGCCGGGTCAACCTTGATGCCTTTCTCGACAGCCTGGTATTCGACTACCAGGACAGCGGCGCCCAGGTCGAACGCCACGGCAGCAGCGGGACTCTGCTGGAGACCCGCCCGCATGCGCTGCGCCGGGTACTGGTGAACCTGGTCGACAACGCCCTGAAGTTTGCAGGTGCTGCCGAGCTGCAAGTATCCCGCGAGGGCAGTACCACCATCATCCGCGTGCTTGACAACGGGCCAGGGATACCCGGTGACGAGCTGGATGAAGTACTCAAGCCGTTCTACCGGGTGGAAGGTTCACGCAATCGCAGCACGGGTGGCACCGGTTTGGGACTGGCCATTGCCCACCAGCTGATCCAGGCCATGGGGGGGCGGCTGACCCTGAGCAACCGCGAACAGGGCGGGTTGTGCGCGCAGATCGAACTCACCTGAAGTGCGATCGTTGGCAGGAACGGCCTTGGATCTCGATCGGGCCGCTCCTGTAAAGCGCGAGGTCGCCTCTACAAACAGATACACAACTGCATCCCACTGACACACTGCAGATACCCCGCCTCGAGACACTCCCGGTCACACAACCACACCCCGGGAGTCCCTGATGAAAGCCCTCACCTTACCCTCCGGCTGGAAGCTGTTCGCCGCCCTCGCTGGCCTGACCTTGGCGATGACCGCCGTAGTCCTGGCCAGCCAACCTGACCCGGACGGCTTGCGCAGTGCCATTCGTGCCACCGCACGCAGCTCGTTCGCACTGTTCCTGCTAGCGTTCCTGGCCTCCTCGCTGGTGACCTTGCTGCCTGGCACATCAAGCCGCCGCATCCTGCAGGAGCGACGCTACCTGGGGTTGGCATTCGCGTTCTCCCACACCGTGCACGGCGTGCTGATCTATCGCTACGCCCAGCAATTCCCCGAGCTGTTCTGGGCCGGCCGCACACTTACTTCCAGCCTGCCCGGCACAGTCGGCTACCTGTTCTTGCTGCTGCTTACCGCCACCTCGTTCAAGGCCCCCATGCGGCTGTTGGGCGGCCGTGCCTGGCAAGCGCTGCACAGCAGCGGCATGTGGGTACTGGCTGCCGTGTTCTGCCTGTCGTTCTACAAGCGTATCCCCATGGGGGGGTGGTACCCGCTGGCGTTCGCCCTCATGTTCAGCGCCATCGCCATCAAGCTCACCGCCAAAGTGGCCCGTAAACAACGTCGCAGCACCCGCGCCCTTGCCTGAAGAGAGAACCGCAAATGACGACCTTGACCCGTACCCTGACCACCGTTGATCGCCTCGGCAGCTGGAGTGCCGACGTGCCATTACGGGTATTTCTGGCCTGGGAGTTTTTCGAATCCGGCCTGGAGAAATTCAACGGCAGCAACTGGTTCGCCGACCTGCAGTCCAACTTCCCGTTCCCCTTCAACCTGCTGCCCGCGGAGCTGAACTGGCAACTGTCGATGTGGGCCGAGTTGGTGCTGCCGTTGCTGCTGCTGTTGGGCCTGGGTACCCGGCTGGCATCGTTGGGTTTGATGGTGGTAACCGTTGTAGCGATAGCGGCAGTGCACTGGCCGGCGCACTGGTCGGGCCTGGCGGAGCTGGCCCAAGGCTATGCGATTACCGACCAGGGATTCGGCAATTACAAGTTGCCGCTGATCTACCTGGTGGCGTTGCTGCCACTGCTGCTCAAGGGCGCCGGGCGCCTCAGCCTCGATCATTGGCTTGGCATGCGGTTCGGCAGATGAGGGTTGGGGGCTGCTGCGCAGCCCCCTATGCCTTCAAACTGTTCCGACAATGACGCCCTGCTCGCGCAATGCCTCCAACAATGCCAACCCTTGCTGCACATCCCCGCCCAATGCCTGCAGCCGCTCTCTTCCAGTCCCCTGCTCCACCAGCAACCGATAGGCCATAGGTGCCAACCGGGCAAAGCGCACCTGCAACCGGGCATCGCGATAAACCAGCAGCAAGCTCGGCGATGCTGGGGTAGCCGTTGGCTGGTAGTCCACGCCAATGCGTTCCACCGGCCAACGATAGGCCAGGACCCGCGCCACACAAGACAACAACGGCTCTCCAGCCAACAGATCACCACCCGGGTCATGCGCCGGGTCCTCGGCATCGCTCAGGTACAGTTGCGCCTCGACCCACTCATAGTGCGCCAGCTCCAGCTGCCAAGGGGTGTCCAGCGCCACATGCTGCAAGTAGTCGACGAACGTCTCGGCAATTTCGGTAAACAACGGCGTCTGGCAACGGTAACTGGCGTAGAAATCACGTACTCGGGCATGCCAGCGCTGCTCGCCCAACGCCTGGCGCATCACCGGGAAGCTGCCAGCCAGCAAGCCTTCGATAGCGCCATAGAACAACTCACGGTAAACCTTCAGGCGCCGGGCCTCGACGCCGGGCGGCGGGGCATGGCGCTGTGGGTCGCGCAGGTGACGGGCCAAGGCATACTGCTGCGCACGCAGAGTCTCATTCATCTGCCTGCCCTCCGGCAGCGCATTGCACAGCACGCATACGCGCCGTCTCGGCCAACAGTTCGGCCAAGGGCGGGTAGTTGAAATCACGTTCAAGCACCGTCGGCTTGACACCAAAGCGCACGCAAGCGCTGGCGTACAACGCCCAGACATCCTCCTTCACGGCGGCCCCATGGGTATCCACTTTGAGGTCCGGCGCTTCATCGTAATGCCCGGCAACGTGCATCCCGGTCACGCGCGCCGGGGGCAAGCCTGCAAGGAATTGCTGGGCGTCGTAGCCATGGTTGCAGGCGTTGACATAGACATTGTTGACGTCCAGCAGCAGGTCACAATCCGCTTCTTCGAGCACCGCCTGGATGAAGTGGAGTTCGCTCATCGCCTGATACGGCGCGGCATAGTAGCTGATGTTCTCCACGGCAATGCGCCGCTCCAGCTGCTCCTGAGCCTGGCGTATGCGCGCGGCCACATGGTGTACGGCTTCATCGGTGAACGGGATGGGCATCAGGTCGTACAAGTGCCCGTCATCACTGCAGTAGCTCAGGTGCTCGCTGTACAGTCGCACCTGGTAGCGATCGAGAAACTGCCGGGTCTGCTCGAGGAAATGGCGGTCCAGCGGCGCACTGCCACCCAGCGATAAAGACAACCCATGACAGGTGACAGCAAAGCGCTCCGCCAACTGGGCCAAGCCCTTGCCATAGGCGCCGCCCACGGCAATCCAGTTTTCCGGCGCACACTCCAGAAAGTCCACTGCGCCGGCCTCCATGGCCAGCAGTTCCGGCAACAGGCCGCGACGCAAGCCTAGCCCGATGTTCAACATTGCAGGAAACATAAAAGTTCTCCAACAAGCACAACGCCCCACCTGGCCAGCAGGAGGAGCGTTATGGCGTTTCATGGGGTAGAAAGTCAGGGCTTGCCGGTCAGGTGGCTGAACAAGCCATCCGGCATGGCCTTGCCATTGGCCTGGTAAATCGCCTTGAGGTGATCCGCCGCTTCCTGCTCGGAGATGAAACCGTCATGGTTGCGGTCGATCTTGTCGAAATCAGGGGCACGGTCCTTGGCCACCGCCAGAAACTCATCGCGCGAGACCTTGCCATCGTGATTGCTGTCGGTTTTGGCGAACGAGGCGTCACCGCACTTGCCTTCACCACACTTGCCCTCAGCCCCGGCCTTGGCGCCGGCGCCGCATTTACCCTCACCGCACTTGCCTTCGCTCTGGGAAGCCTTGCCGCTCCCCCCGCACTTGCCTTCACCACACTTGCCCTCGCCGGCCACTTTGGCCGAGGCCAGTTGGTAACCTTGAGCCAGCGGCTCGACGGCGAATGCACTGTTGCTCAATGCCATGCTGCCGATCAGGGCGGCGCCGAGCAGCCCGAGGGTGTTTCTTGCTTGAGTCATGATGCAGCTCCACTGGGGTTGGTAAGTGGAGCCATTAGGCAGTTGCGGTTTGTCGGGGATGTATCGTGCCAGGCGCACTTTTGTATGGCAGTAGGTCTGCAGCACAGGCAGATACAGTGCGATACACACCACCCGTCAACGGGCCCCAAGTTGGCTTGGGGCCATGCGGCGTGATCAGTCTTCCAGCGGTTTGGGCGGGGCCGCTGGCTTGGCGGGCTTGGCCGGCTTGCTGTCCTTGTCCTTGGCTTGCGGGGCCGCCGCTACGGGCTCGGGCGCCGCCACCGCCTTTTCGCTGGCAGGCAGTTCATCGACCGCTTTAAGGATCACCTGTGGGTCGATGGCCTCGCCGGTGTCGTCGTCCTTGAGCATGTGCCGCTCACCGTCCTTGCCCACCAGAATCACCTTGGTACCCTTGCTCGCCCCCAGCTTCAGCTCCCGAATCAGGGCCATTGTGGTCTGCTGCTCCAGGTTCTTGTCCTCTCGCTTGCCCATCATGTTGGCGACGCTGTACAGGACAAGGTTGCGCTCCTTGAACGCGGCCTGGGTGGCCGGGTCCTCAAGCGCCTTGTTCAGCCCTCGCAACGTCGGGTCGGCACTGCTGGGAGCGATAACCACCAATGGTCTGGCCTTGCCCAGTTCCTTGGCTAGAGGCGCATCACTGTCTGCGGCAAACAGGGGGCCGGCAACAGCAAGCAAGGTTGCGAGGGTCAGTGACCGGACAAGCATGCGTATCTCCTTATTGTCTCGATAAACCAATGACTACAGATCATGGAGAAAAATCCGACAGGGAGCCTAAACCAGTTCATTCCGGAACGGGGTGTGCAAAAGTAACTGTCGATTTCCGAGCCACCTGAAGCCAAGACTACGGCGCTGGTACAAACCACTGTCAGCACGATTGAGCATAGCCCAAAGCCGCTTTGGCAGGGCCAGGCAGCCCTTGATCTAAGCGCATGTCAACGCACATCGATAGATGGCCCCTTGGGTCCAACTTCCATCGCGTGAATCGTCATATCCAGCATCAGCCCTCTGCGTGCAGCGCGCTGAGCATCACGAATGGCATCCGCCTGGTCGATCCTGGCACCTTCGCTCAGCGCTTCGTCGTCAAGCACACTTTCAAGCTGCCTTCTGAACGGCAGGTCGACCGCAGCAAATCGCTCAGGATGGGAACGCTCCAGGTGCGCCTGCCAGAATCCACGGTCAACCATGGAGCGGGCAACCTCTTCCGGGGTTTCTGCATCTCGCACTGCAGCCTCTGCTTCTGCAAGGTCCGCATCCAGGACGCCTGAGATCGCAAGAAAGCTCATTTCTCCCACCTGCAATGGCAGGTCGAGACGCTCCCTCAGCCCGATCCTGAAAGCCAACCCCACCTCGCTTCCTTCCAGCGTCCTGCCATGCTGTAGCGCCCATCGGGTAGCGAACATGTCGACTGCATCCTGGCGCCATAAACGTCTGCCCAGGTCTAGCAAAGCGCGTTCGCTTTCTCCCTGAGCCGCGTGCTCAACCTGCCAAACCAGCAAATTCAGTTCAAGGTTGCTCAAGCACCAGGTTGCACCGTCCTGGCACCCCCACTCATCATTGGCCACTGACAACAAGTTCTGCCGCAGCTCTGGCGTAATGGCCATCGCTTGCAGTACCGCCATTACCCGATTGCCCAGTGCACGCGCATTGACACGAAAGTCTTCGGACAGCAACAACTGGCGAAGCACCCGGAAAAAACGCTCGGCGTCCTGCCCCGCATCCAGCGTGTCCCAGGCAGCAAGCATCAAGCCGCGATGCTCCGGGGCCACCGCATCCCCCCATACTTCACGCGCGTGATTCATCCGCAGAAGCACTTGCTCTTCGTCGAGGGCAGGACCGTCGCTACTCAACGACGCCTGCAAGCGCAACGTTTGGGCCTCGCCCAAGGGGTTCGCATTCAAACGAAACCGCCGCCGCTGCCACACGGGCAACTGATAGAAACCCTCTGGAATGTACCTGATCCGGTTATCACGCAAGTCAACGGATACCAACTGAGCGTTGTCGAACACGCCCAGTGGAAATTGCGAGATCTGTGTGTCACGCAAGTTCAGCCAACGCAATTCAGCCAAACCCGCCAAGGTGAACCGGCTCCCCAGGGGGTTGTGGGACAGGTCGAGAGACTGCAGGCTCGTGCAACTGGCCAATGTGGCGGTTTGTGCAATGTTCAGGACGATCCGGTTGTTGGTCAGGCTAAGATGCCGCAGCTGCGCTATCTGTAGCAACGGCTGCGGAAGGCGCGTCAACAGGTTCCCTCCCAGATCGAGGGTTTGCAGGTTAGGGAAAGCCAGCAATAGGCTGCTGGGCACCTCCAGAAGGTCAAGGTGCAGCAGCGATAGGCTGGTCACACCTCTGAAGCTGACCTGTGGGGGTATGTTGGGCAAGCCGCTCGATCTGAAATTGCAGAACATGACGTGGAGGTTTTCCTGTGCATTTATTTGCAGTTCCCCCACGCCCACCGACCGCCGCCAGCAATTGAACAACGTCTGGCGTAGAGCCTCTCGATCTTCCCTGACATCGCCCTGTCCTCGTGCCACCCAGGTATTCAGTGTCATGCGCAGGATGGCGAACTCATTGCGAAGGTCAGCCAGTACGTGTTCAATCTGCTGCCCTGAACGCCTGGCGTCATCGGCGAAGGTCTCGACCTGCTCATCACTCAACCACGGAAAGAGATCGCGCAGCGTGGCCCTCAGGGCACTACCCCTTGATGCGAAACCACCTACTCCGCCACCACCCAGCGGGTAGCCAATACGTCCATCGGCCAAGCGCATGGGCCCTCGGACAGCACCTGGGCGTACCGCGCCAAGCAAACGACTGATCTCATCACGATGGCGTGCCGCTTCGCGCGCCAGTATCACCCTGAGGTTGTGCGCAAATGGATCGCCGATCCCCATCGCCGCCCTCTGCGCTTCGGTATAGGCTGGCGCCATGACGTCAAACAACTCACCTGCCTCACCCAGCGCCGTGCCCTGGCTGCCATGCAGTTGAAACGTACCGTTCACGTGCACCAGATCGAACGCCCGCTGCCCTTGCTCGGTCTTCGCCAATATCGGCCCGCCCAGGCAACCTTCGTACAGACGCCAGCACACACCTTGTTCGCCACCGGGTACATACCGCAGCAAGCCCAACACCACCCGTGCAAGGTCTGCATGCTGCGGCGTATCAAGGTACAACGCCTCAAATACCCGAGCCTGACGGGTAGCCAGCACACTGCCCCTTGCCGCCTCGGCCAGCCCCAATGCAACCCTTCCGCTGGACCGCAGCCGCGTGCGATCCACGCTGCTGGCGGCCCGTACCAATGCTTGCGCAGTGCGCGCGCTCAGCCCCGGGAACACCCGGCGCAGCGCCGCACTGCCAGGGGTGTCGCTGGGCTGCAAGGCTTCGAAAAGGTGCTGCAGCAGTGTTCGGCGCTGCGTCCATGCCAGCGCGGCCAGTGCCTGATCTGTCAGGCCACTCGCACCTGGCAGGCGCCGAGCGTGATCGAGCACTGTTGTATCTGCTACCGGCTCGCCGCTGCGCAGACGGCCAATCATGCTGCGGATGCGTTGATCAAGCCTGACCCGTTCCACACTGTCGATCATGCCGGGGCTCGGTGCCTGGGCGTGTACATGCAGGCCACGCAGGTCGTCGCCATCAAGGCCGTGGAACAGCAGAACCTGATCGATCTGTTCGTCATTCAGCCCACTGAAGGGTTCGCCCAAACGCCGGAACATGCGGTATTTGTCGGTCCACCGTGCCGGTTGCTCGCTCCACAACCGCCAAGCACCTGCGCCATTGTGGCGCAGCAACGGCCCGTGGCCGTCGACCGGATGCAACTGCCATTGATCATCACCCGCCTCTGCCAAGCGATAGTGATGCCCGTCCATTTCGATCCAGGCCCGCCCGTCCTGACGCCGAATACCCAAGGCGTCCGGGCTCGAGGCTGCCACGGGGGCTTGGCTTTGAAACGGGGTCAAGTCGTGTTGCCAGAGTTTCTCAGTGCCGTCCTCCAGCCGAGCCGGCACCATGGCATCGACCTTCGCAGAGCGCGCCCAAACCCGTCGAGCCACACCCACCCCGGCGACCGCGGTCGCCAGCACGGCAAGGTCTGTCGCCACATGGGTCAAATGGTCGAGCGCCTCCTGACGATCGCCTTGCTGCCAGGCCTCGGCGCCATGATAGACCTCACCCAGTAGTTCGTAGGCCGTCACGGCCAGCAGCGCCAGGCCAAGCCCAGGCACAAAGAAACTGGCCAGGTTGAGCAGCGCCCATCCTTCGGCGGCAAGGCGCAGGTCATGCTGGCGCTGAACCTCACGATCCAGCCTGGCCACAGGGACCGCGATCATCGCCGCATCGTCCTTGATCTGGTGGATACGTGCCTGTGCCAGGCTGATGAACAACGGCTGCGGGTAAGCCTGCAAGCGCGGTTCGAGATCGCGAAAAGCCCAGCCCGGCAGGCCATCGAAGCGCTCCGCGACCTGGGCGAAAAAAGCCTGGCTGTCGCGCCGCAGCACGAAGCGGCTGAAAAAACGCTGGTAAGCCTTGTCTCGCAAGCGACGGCCCAGTTCGCGGTTCAGTTTGTCGAGGCTCTCGAACGCGCGCCAGGGCGAAAAAGGGTCTCCAGGCACGTAAAGCAACACCCGACGCGTCGTGTTGAACAGGACGCCCTGCTCGACCACCACGAACACGGTCACCTGCTCAATCTGGCACCCCAGCAATTTCAGTTGCCTGGCCTGCACAAGGTCGCCCGCCAAGCGCGGCAGCTTCCCCTTCTCGCACACAGCTACCATCACATTGAGTTCGCTGGCATCCAGCGTTCCCTCTTGCCTGGCTTTGTAGGCGTCCACAAGCATGGTGTAGCGCGTGGCATCCACAAGCAGTGATACCAGGCGCTCGGCACTGCCAGTGGGCGTGAGTATGGCATCCAGATGACGTTGATAGCGCTCACCCAGGTCCAGCTCACGACACAGTCCGGCAAACTCGATGCTCGTAGGGGGTTTGACCGTGCCGTGGCGTGGAAGAAGCAGGCGGTTACCGCGCGGCTGGCCACCTTCCTGCGCCTGCGCGGCCGTGAAGTTGCGCAATGCGACTTCGAGCAGCGGCTTTTCTTCATAGACCACGGTAGTCAGGTGTGCGCCCACTGGCTGACTGTTGATCACAGCTTCCCGGCGGCCCTCCAGAAACCTGAGCGAGTACGGGTTACGGCCAAGCCCATAACGCTGGTCGAGGGCCTTCCCCAGGGCTGATGCGACGAAACTGTCGATGCCCTCGATACCTCGCAGCACCGTGTTCACTTGCTCACAGCAGCGAAGGCTGTTTGACAATGCCTTGCCGATCTCAGGCAGTTGCTCAGCAGGTGCATGACGCAACCAGGGTGGCAGGCGCCTGCCGATGATGCCGTCCTGGAAGGCATCGATGGCGGCCTGCGCATCTGACGGCAAAGTGGTGTCCATAGCGGGGGCCTCCTCATGAAAAGAGGCCAGACTAAATTGCCTGCTCCCCGCCAGGCGCTATATAGCTAATGCCTGCGGCCAGACAACCGGCCACCCGCTAACTGAGCACACGCTGCACCGTATTCCGGTCCAGCGCCTCCAGCGTCAACTGCAGCAACACCGCATGCTCACGTTGCTGATTGCGGATCTGCAGCCGTGCGATTTCCTCATCCCGATTCCCCAGCGCCATCAGCCGTTCCAGCTCAGCGTGCATGGCTTGGGGCACTTGCAAGCGAACTGCGCAAGCCTTGCGCAGGTAATCCTGCCAGAACCACTGGCGTGACAGGTAATCAGCAATGCCCTCCCGGGTCTGTCGCGCCAGGACCCTTTCACGGGCCAGGAGAAGGTCCTGCTTACTCAAGGCAGGGATACCTGCATAGAGCATTTCATCGGGCTGGCCAGGCAAGTCCAGAGACTTGCGCAAGCCGATTCGATAGGCCAAGGCGAATTCGATCGATTCAGCGCCCGCCCCCACCCGATGGGCATGTTCAGCCGCAATTTGCTCAAGCACCGCCAACCGCCACATCCGGGCACCGAGCTTCAACAAGCCCCGTTCAGGCCGGGCAGATCCGCTGTGCCTCGTGCGCCATATCATCACTCGCAGTTCCAGGTCGGCGAAGCGCACGGTGGCGTTATCCTGGCAACCGGTCGCCGCAGCGTGCTCGAACAACTCCTGCCTGAGGGCATCATGCTCAGACATCGCCTGGAGCATGTCGAACACACGGGCCGCGAGCGCGGATGCAGTCGATGAGAAGCTGAAGGCGCCCGATTCCGTCAGCATCGACAGGGTATTGAAGAACTCTTCCGATTGCTCCTCGGCCTCCAGATGGGCCCACAGTGCAGCCATTTCATCTCGACGCTCGCCAGGCAACGCATCCAGGATGCGCAACCGGTAAGGCACGCGACTGCCCTCAAGCAAATGCCAGGTTGAAAACCCGTCCTGCGCGGCCCCCAGCCGATTGCCAGAAAGCTCGACCCTGCCCGAGCGCCACAACTGCGATTGATGAAAACCCTCGGGCAGTTCAGAAATACGGTTGTCGCTGAGGTTCAGGGTGTGCAGTTCTGGCGCGTCCATCAGCCCGTAGGGGCACTCGGGTAACTGGGTGTTCGACAGGTAGAGGGCATTCAGCTCGGTCATTGCCTGGACGGAAAATGCCCTGCGCAGCGGGTTGTCTGAAAGGTTCAGGTACACCAGGGACCGGCAATCTGCCAGGACCAACGCCTGGCCTTGGTCAAGGGCGATCTGGTTACCAGACAAGTCGAGCACCTCCAGCTTCTGGACAAGCATCAGCGGCAATGGCAAACGCGTGAGTCGGCAATGGGTGATTTCCAGGTTGCGCAAGTTGGGAAACGCCCGCAGAAACTCATCCGGAACGTGCTCCACGCGCATGTCGCGCAAGGCCAGGATCGAGACGTGGGGAAAGCCCACTTGCTCGGGCAGGGCCGGCAGATGGCGCAAGCGGCTGATGGTCTGGGTCAGCATGAAGCGCCCGTCGTCCAGTGCTGCTTGTCCTTGCAGTTCCGGCACAAGACAGCGCCAGCAGTTGATCAGCCCCTTTCTGAACTCACGCCGGGCGGCCAGTTCTGATGACAGCAAGTCACTGCGCGCCCACTGGGTCAAGTGTCTCTTGAGCATCCCATATTGCTGCTCCAGCATAGATAGTCTGGCCTGTGCGTCACTTGAGGCCAACCAGCGCCCGATCTGTTCGTCGCTAAAGGCCGGGTACAGGTCTCGCAACCGGGCCTGAAGCGCCCTTGGCCTGTTTAGCCCTAACGCCCCCCATAGCCTGCCACCCGCCATGGGGTAACCAATCCGGCCATCAGCAAGACGTTGCGGCGCGAGAAACGAGCCGCTCGGCTGTTCCAGCCTGAGCAGGTTCACCACGGTCTGGCGTTGGTCGAAAGCCACATTGGTCAGCGCCTGGCGCAGCGCAGGCACAAAGGGCTGGCCTTGGCCGATGGCCGCTTGCGATGCGTCGTCATAGGCTGCTGCCAAGGTCTCGAACAACTCGCCCCTCTCACCGGCAACCGTGTGCGTTCGGGCACGCAGGCGGAACAGCTCATGACGATGAAGCAGGTCAAACGTCTGCGCCGATCCCTCGACTGTCAGTAACGGCTCGCTGGCATCACCGTCGTACAATCGCCACCCCGGCCCGCCAGCCCCCGGCACATGCACCAGCAGGTTCAGGACCACACGCGCCAGGTCGAGGTTTTGCGGCGTATCGATGCACAGCGCCTCGTACACCCGCGCCATTCGAATCCGCGCAACCTGCAACCTTGCTGCCTCGGCCATCAGCAACGGCACACGCCCCGTCTCACGCAAACGCTGCAGGTCATCCTCGCTGGCATCGCGCAACACCTCATCCGCGGCCAAACGGTGCAGGCTGGCAAAATTCTGTCGTAAGAGGCGGCCAGTTTCCGTGTCGGGATTCTGCTCTTCGTACAACGCCTGAAGCAGTTCTCGTCGCCCGGCCCAAGCCACCTCGGCCAACGCTACTCCGTCCTTGCCGGCGGCCTGTGGAAGGTGCATGACCCGCTCCAGCAGTTGCGGGTCTGCGGTTACACCGCCCTCGCGCAACTGGTTGACCAACGTACCAATCCTGCCAGCGAGCCGCACGCGTGTGACGGTGTCGAGCAGCGCGGCCTCCGGCGGTCGGCCATACACATGCCATGCCCGCAGATGCTGATCATCCAGGCCATGAATCGCCAGCGACCGGTCGATCTGCGCGTCGTCGAGGTCGCTGAATGGCCCGCCCAGGCGGCGGAACAACAGGCGTGAGTCGCCCCACTCGGCGGGCTGTTCGCACCACAGCCGCCACGCACCGGCTCCATTGTGACGGAGCGGCGGCGCATAGCCCTGGTAAGGGAGCAATTGCCACTGTTCATCGTCGTTGTGCCAGGTCATCTCATACCAGTGCCCGTCCATGCTGATCCAGCGGCGCTCGCCCAGGCGGTGCATACCCTCCATGTCCGGCACCGCCGTGTCTGGCGGGCTTTCGCAGCGATAGGGGCCGAGGTCTGCGTTCCACAGTTTTTCCTCACCGTTTTCCAGCTGCGCCGGTACCAGGTTGTCCACCACACTCCAGGCGCGTCGGGCCGTGGCGACTACGCCAACGGTTGCCCCGACAGCCAGCAGCCCTTTGCCTACATTCAGCAGGTGCGCCAGTGCTGCATTGCGTTCGTTTTCCTGCCAGTCCCCTACAGCCTGGAACGTCTGCTCAAGCAGTTCCCAGGCCATCACCCCCAACAACACCGCGCCGATGCCCGGAACGAAGAACCCTGCGACACCCAACAGGGTCCAGCCTTCAGCACGCAAACGGCGGGCGTGTTCGGCCTGGACCTCGCGATCAAGCAAGGCCACGGGCGGGGCGATGATCGCAGCATCGTCCTTGATCCGCGCAATCCAGTCGTCAGCAAGGTGTTCGAACAATGGCAGGCGATAGGCAAAGGTCTGCTCATCGAGGTCCCGGGTTGCCCAGCCGGGCACGTCATCGAGGCGCGTACTGACGGCCGAGAAGAATCGCTGGCTATCGCGTCGGCGCACGAAGCGGTTGAAGAAACGCCGGTAGTCATCTTCGCGCAGGCGTTTGCCAAGCACCCGGCGGGCATAATCTTCCAGGTCGCTGCGCACGCTCCAGGGGCCGTGCGGGTCACCCGGTACATAGACCAGCACGCGCTTGCTGGTGTTGAACAGCAAGCCCGCGTCGATCACGTCCAGCACGACGATTTGCTGCAAGCGGCAACCGAACAACGCCAACTGGCGCACGCGAACCGATGCGCCTTCGAGCTTACCGAGCGTGTCCTTCATGCACAGCGCCACCACCCACTGCAGTTCGTCTGCGCTCAATATGCCCTGCGCCCTGGCCTGCAGGGCATCCACCAGCATGCAGTAGCGTTGCCGTCGCGTCAGCAATCCCCTGACTTCGGGCTGAAGTACCGAATCCAGATGCGCCTGGTATTTCTGCCCAAGATCCAGCGCTCGACACAGCCTGGCAAAGCCCGGTGCAGACAGCTCACTGCGCCTTGCGCCGCGCACATCGACCAGGCAATTGCCCTGTGGCTGGTCGCGCTGCTGCTCTGCGGTGAAATTGCACAAAGCGGCCTCGAGCAGAGGGATGTCGTAGTAGTCGCTGCCGACAACCGGAAGCCGACTGGTTACATAATGGATCGTGTGTGAGGGAAAGGTGTACCGCTGGCGAAAGTACAGGCGATCGACATCAAGGTCGCCGTGGGCACCGAGCGCTTGCTGCAGCAAGGGCCGGGCAAATGCATTCAGGTTGCTTAGCCGCGCCAGCGCTGACGACAAGCCTGCACGGCAGGCCAGCAGTTCATGCAGCGCCTCGCTCAGCAGGGTGAGTTCGGCCATGCTCAGCCGCTTCATCCAGGCCGGCAACCGCTGTGCGATGTAGTGGTCCTGGCATGCTTGTGCCATGGCAAGGGTATCGACCGCAGCCGATGGTTGACTGCTATTGTTCTGCATCTCTGCCTCCGCGACGACATGGAAGGCCGAGTCTGAAGACTGTAGCGTCAGGCTGACGCCTAGCTATCTACCACCTGTTCAGAACAGCAGTAACTGATGGTCGGTAAGGCGCGCGAAATCATCGCCGACAAAGGGCAGGATGGCGTCGGCCACCGGCAGTAGCTGGCGGCTGATGTAGTGATCGTAGTCGATCGGTGCCTGCAGGTTTTCCAGCGGCTCAGGCCCGGCGGTGGTGATCACGTAGCTGATCCAGCCCCCACGCTGGTACTGCAGAGGGCGCTGCAGACGCTTGTTGTAGTCGTCGGCAAGGCGTGCGGCACGCACATGCGGCGGCACGTTGCGCTGGTAATCGGCCAGCGGGCGACGCAGGCGCTTGCGATAAACCAGCAGTTCGTCCTGCTCGCCCGCCAACGTGCGCCGTACATACTCGCGTACATAATCACGGTAGGGCTCGCTGCGGAACACACGGCCGTAGAGTTCCTGCTGGAACTGCCGGGCCAGCGGTGACCAGTCGGTGCGCACCGACTCCAGGCCCTTGTAAACCATTTCTTCAGCACCGTCGGCCCGCTGCACCAGGCCGGCATAGCGCTTCTTGCTGCCCTCGTCGGTGCCGCGGATGGTGGGCATCAGGAAGCGCCGGTAGTGCACCTCGAACTGCAGTTCGAGGGCGCTGTGCAGGTTCATGGTCTCGTGCAGATGGGCTTGCCACCATTGGTTGACCTTTGCCACCAGCTCGCGGCCGATGCGCGCCGCGTCTTCCTCGGCGTGGGCACCCTTGAGCCAGACAAAGGTGGAGTCGGTGTCACCGTAGATCACATCGTAGCCACACGCCTCGATCAGGGACCTGGTCTGGCGCATGATCTGGTGGCCGCGCATGGTGATCGACGACGCCAGGCGCGGGTCGAAGAAACGGCAACCGCTGGAGCCAAGCACGCCATAAAAGGCATTCATGATGATTTTCAAGGCCTGCGACAGCGGCGCATTGCCCTCGCGCTTGGCCGCTTCCCTGCCCTGCCACACCCGTTCGACGATGGCTGGCAGGCAGTGCTGTGTGCGTGAAAAACGCCCACCGCGAAAACCCTCGACCGAATGTGCGTCGTCAGGCAGACGCAGGCCTTCGATCAGCCCGACCGGGTCGATGAGAAAGGTACGGATGATCGACGGGTACAGGCTCTTGTAGTCCAGCACCAGCACCGAGTCGTACAACCCCGGGCGCGAGTCCATGACAAAACCGCCGGGGCTGGCTTCGTCCGGGCGGCTGCCAAGGCTGGGCGCGACAAAGCCAAGGCGGTGCATCTGCGGAATGTACAAGTGACAGAACGCAGCTACCGACCCACCGCTGCGGTCCACGGCCAACCCCGTAACCGACGCACGTTCGAGCAGGAAGTCGAGCAGCCGGGTATGGGCGAAAATGCGCGTGACCAGTTCGCAGTCCTTCAGGTTGTAGCGCGCCAGGGCCGGTTTGTCTTCGGCGAAGCGGCGATTGATTTCGTCCATGCGTTGGTACGGCGTGTCGATGGCCTTGCCTTCACCCAGCAGGGTCTGGGCAACGTTCTCCAGGCTGAACGAGGCAAAGCTCCAGGTGGCCGAACGCAACGCCTCGATGCCATCAATCAGCAGCCGCCCCGGCGCATCGGCGAAGACGTGGCCGCCACCGGCATGGCTGCGCAGGGTCATGACCGCACCGTTGCGCCCCAGCGTCAGTGGCACCTGCAACGACTTGGCGTGCTCATGCAGCAGACGCAGGTCGAACTGCACCAGGTTCCAGCCAATGATCGCGTCCGGGTCATGCCTGGCCATCCACTGGTTGAGCCGCGTGATCAAGGCGGCGCGATCGGTGCAATATTCCAGGTCGAAGTCAAGCCCGCTGGCATCGCCGTTGGCCGGACCGAGCATGTACACCTGGCGCTGGCCACAGCCCTCCAGCGCGATGCTGTACAGCTCGCCACGCTCGCTGGTCTCGATGTCCAGCGACACCAGGCGCAGTGCCGGGCGATAGCCTGGCAGCGGCCTGAGCTGGGCTTCCCGGTAAACGCCCTGCGCATCAGGCTGGCCAGTGAACTGCACCGGCGCCGTGATGAAGCGCTCCATGAGGTAACGCTCCGGCGGGCGGATATCGGCCTCGAGCACGTCGATACCGGCCGTGCGCAGACGCTGCTCCAGTTGCATCAATTGGCGATGCTGGCGGGTATAGAGGCCAAGCATCGGGCGATGCTCGAAGTCCTTCAGGCGCAGTGGCTTGAGCTTCGTCCCGGGTTCGTTGGCCAGCAGCACACGGGCGTGCTCGGCCTGCGCCTGAGGAATGAAAGCCACCGACTCCTGCGCCGCCAGCCGCAACAGCCGCGGCCCGTCATCGGTGGCCAGCCAGAACTCCACGCAGGTGCCTTCCGGCGTATCGTGCCAGTGCCGGGTCAGGACAAAACCCTGCTGCAACTCCACTGCGTCGACCTCTGGATTGTCTGTAGATGGCGTTATTCTACCTGTGTCGTGCCTGGCATGAGTGTTTTAGCGCCTCCCCGCCACAAAACCGCTTCCACGCCCCGCCCAGGCCAGCAGCCAGGCCAAGGCTATCAACACCAGCACCACCGCGCCAAACCACTCCACACCTGCCCCAGCCAGCAGCAATCCGCCAATGATCCCACCCAGGGCAATGGCGCTGTTCCACACCGTCACCAGCATCGACTGCGCCACGTCACCACCCGGGCCTGCGGCGTCGGCGCACGCTGTCTGCAGCAGGGTCGGGGCGCCGCCATAGGTCATTCCCCACAAGGCGATGCTCAGGTACACAAGCCACGACGATGCCTGCCCCAATGCCAGCGTGGCCAAGGCAAAACCGGCCAGGCTCAGCAACACCAGCTTGCGCAGGTGTCGGTCGACCAGCAGCCCTACCAGGCCGATCCCGGCCAGCGCCGACAGACCAAACACCATCAGCACAGGGCCAATGTCCGCAGCCATGCCAGCCGCCGCCAGCAACGGCACGATATAGGTGTAGAGAATGTTATGGCCAAGGATCCAGGTGAGGATCACCAGCAATACGATCAACACCCCCGGCGTGCGCAGCACCTGCGTGGCCGCCGGCCGCTTTCCGGCAGCGTGCCCCGGGTAGTCCGGCACCGACCGCAACACCCACACCACCAACAGCAACGCCACCAGCGTGACGACCACGAACGTCGCGCGCCAGCCCAGCCCCGCTCCTAGCCAGGTCGCAATCGGCAAGCCGAGCGACAAGGCAATCGGCTGCCCGAGCATGGCCAGGGCCATGGCCCGGCCCTGCAACGGTACCGGCACCATGCGCCGGGCATGGCCAGCAATCAGGCCCCATGCCAGGCCGGCCGCAGCACCCGTGAAAAAGCGCAGCACCAGGGTCAGCGTGTTGGAGTCCGACAAGGCCGTCAGCCCGTTGAACAGCACGAAGCCGATGATCGCCAGCAACAGCGCCCGGCGCCGATACCAGCCTTGGGTCAACGTCACCAACGGGATGGCGGTCAGTAACGAGCCCAAGGCATACGCCGTGACCCATTGCCCAGCCATGGCCTGGCTGATGTGCATGCCATCGGCGATCTGGTCGAGCAGACCCGCCGGCAGGGTTTCGCTGAGAATGGCGATGAAACCGGTCATGGCCAGCGCCAGCAGTCCGCCAACGGGCAGACGTTCGTTGCTGGCAGCCAGCAACGGTGCGGAAGATGTCTGGGACATTGCAAATGCCTTGAGTGAGAAACGAGGCGAACAGTCTGCAAGACAAGGCCATTGCGGAAAAAGACGGTTACAATGCCGCTCACCCAGGACATCAGCGTCCGTAATCAGGAGTGCGACATGGACAGCCTCAGCGGCTTCGTGGTCTTCAACCGGGTGGCCGAAACCCGCAGCTTCGTTGCCGCCAGCCAGTCACTGGGGATCAGTGCCTCGGCAGTGGGCAAACGCGTGGCGCGCCTGGAAAGCCGCCTGGGCGTGCGCCTGTTCCACCGCAGCACACGCAGCATCACCCTCACCGCCGAGGGCACGATGTTCCTCGAACGCAGCCGGCGCATCCTTGCCGAAATCGAAGCCACCGAGCAGGAGCTGTCGCAGGCCAGCGAAACGCCGCGCGGGCGGCTGCGGGTGAGCATGCCGCAGGTGACCAGACTGGTAATGCCGGCCCTGGCCGAGTTCATGGCACTGTACCCACAGGTAGAACTGGACCTGGACTTCTCCGACCGCATGGTGGATATCGTCGGCGAAGGCTTCGATGTGGTGATGCGCGGCGGGCAGCCGGTGGATTCCCGGCTCAGCGCCAAATTCCTCGGGCACTTTCAGCACCGCCTGGTAGCCTCGCCCGAGTACCTGCGCGAACGCGGCACTCCCTTGCACCCACGCGACCTGGCGGCGCATACCTGCCTGCATTATCGCTTCCCCAGCAACGGCAAGCTGGAAACCTGGCCGCTGCGCCAGGAGCATCCTGAGCAAGCCTATGACATCCCCATCTCGATGGTCTGCAACCACGTCGAAACACGCGTCTGCTTTGCCTTGAACCACCGCGGCA
Organism: Pseudomonas sp. Kh14; assembly: GCF_900291005.1. Classification (NCBI taxonomy): domain Bacteria; kingdom Pseudomonadati; phylum Pseudomonadota; class Gammaproteobacteria; order Pseudomonadales; family Pseudomonadaceae; genus Pseudomonas; species Pseudomonas sp. Kh14. The sequence continues at coordinate 182,703 of NZ_OLKJ01000024.1, read as the reverse complement.
TTACCTGTCTGCCGGACTTCAACGTGGGTCGCGAACTGGCCAATGGCTCACTGGTCAGTGTCCTTGACGACTTCATGGAACGGCGCGGCAGCTTCTATCTGCTGTGGCCGTCCGGGCGGCAGATGCCGCCAAAGTTGCGGGTATTCATCGACTTCATGATCGCTCGGGTATTCAACCGTACAGGTAGTTGATGTCCTTGTAGGCCAGCGGTGGCACCTGGCCGAGCAGGAAGTCACGCAGCTTGTGCATCTGCCTCGCTTTTGGGCTGGCCTTGAGCCAGGTAATGTAGTAACCGTCGCCGGTGGCCACGGCATGCTTGAAAGGCGTGACCAGGCGTCCGGCGGCCAGGTCGGTGCTGGCCAGTACCAGATCGACCACTGAAATGCCCAAGCCTTGCTGGGCGGCCGATATGCCCTGGTCGAGGGTATCGAACACCTGCCCCTGGTCGATGCTGATGTCCAGCGCATCCATTCGCGCCAGCCAACGCCGCCAGTCACGCCGGTCGGGTGACGGGTGCAGGAACTCGCATCGGGGCAGGTCGGACAGTTGCGGTTGCACCTGTGACATGTAATCCGGGTGACATACCGGGATCAGCCATTCATCGAATAGCTTGAAACTCTCGATATCGGCGGGAAATCGCCCGCTGGCCAGGAGAATGGCGCAGTCGTAGGGCTCGGAATAGAAGTCCACGCTGTCGATATCCATCCACACACTGGAAAGCTGCACACTGCAGTTGTCCTCGACCTTCTTGAACGCATCCAGCGCCCGCAGCAGCCAGCGCACCGTGAGCGTGGACGGCGCCTTCAGGCGCAGGCCGTAGCGATCCTGCCGCAGCAGTGCGCAGGCATTCTCGATGATCTTGAAGCCGACCTTCAGTTCTTGCGCAAGCAGGCGGCCGTGCTCGGTCAGGCTCAGCTTCGGGCCCCGACGTTCGAACAGGTCGCAGCCGAACAGGGCTTCGAGGGTCTTGATGTGATGGCTGACGGCGCCCTGGGTCAGGGCCAGCTCCTCAGCAGCACGGGTGAAAGAGCCATAGCGAGAGGCCACCTCGAAGGCACGCAGCGCGTGCAAGGCCTGAATCCGTTCCGACATGGCGGCGTCCCGAGCATGAGTGAGACTAATAGTAGGTCATAACTCCACGCGTTTTACAACGGCAAGAGCGTCTCGGAAAATGCAGGTAAATAACAAACATAACCAAGATCCTGCCTGCATGTGACTGGAACGTTTACTTAAATCAACGCCTGGGGAAATCATGTTTACGGGATATGGAAATTGCTATCGCCTGGATGCGCTGGAGCTTGCCGCTGAACATGGTCACAACATGCAACACTGGACGTTCAAAACCATAGAACACTTTCGCAGTATTCTCGCCAACCCCGAATTCCCCTGCCTGTTTGGCCGCAAGGCGGTAAACGGCGAAACCTGCCACATTCTCTTCGCCCGCGCCGAGCAACTGGCCGATGATATCGCGCAGGGCCTGGCCAACTATGTGCGCACCGTCGCACCGATCGCACCCAAGCAGCGCATCGGCAGCCCTTTGGTGGTGTTTCTCGAAACCGCAGCCGGCAGTAGCCTGGCCGAGCAGCAGGCCTTGGCCTGGAAGGTACTGCGCGGCGTGCATGCGCGCGACCCGCACCCTTGGCCTCAAGGCATCCCGGCCGATCCCGACGATACCGGCTGGTCGTTCTGCTATGCCGGCATGCCGCTGTTCATCAACATGAACTTCCCCGGCCATCAGCAGATGAAAAGCCGCAATCTGGGCCAGCACATCACCTTCGTCATCAACCCGCGGGAGAACTTCGACGAAGTGGCCAACGCCAACACCGAGAGTGGCAAGCGCATCCGCGAGCGCATTCGCGAGCGCGTGCACCACTACAACGACGGCGTTGTGCCCGACACCCTTGGCTTTTTCGGCGATACCGACAACTACGAGTGGAAGCAGTATCAACTGCAGGAGACAGGCTCGCTCAACCCGTCACGCTGCCCGTTCCACGCCCATGCCGCACACCAGCCGACACCCGACATACTGATCGAGAACTGACCGTGAATACCGCACTCACCGCCACCTACGCCCTCACCGTGCTGCTACTGATTGCCACTCCCGGTCCGGTGGTGGCACTGATCGTCAACACTGCGGCCGCCTCCGGCTCGCGCAAGGCCATGTTCACCGCCGTCGGCACCAACTGGGCATCACTGGTGCTGATCGGCGCGGCAGCGTGGATCATCCTCACCAGTGCCGCCATCGACAAGACATGGCTCAGCACCATGAGCCTGCTGGGCTGCCTGTTCATCGGCTACATTGCCATGGGCACGTTGAGGGACGCCCTGCAGGCACCCGCGTCAGACGCGGCGAGCGAGGCCCCCAAGGCTGGGCGCGGCGGGCTGATGCAAGGCTTCATGGTGGGTATTTCCAACCCGAAAGACATCATTTTCTTCATCGCCTTCTTCCCGCAGTTCATTCAGATCACCGAATCGTTCGGCAAGAGCATGGTGGTGCTGTCGCTACTGTGGGTGGCCATCGATTTCGCCGTGCTCAGCCTGTACATCTTCGCCATCGGCAAGATCGCCTCGCAGCGCAGCAACCGCATCATCAGCCTGGCCTCGGGCGTCGCCCTGCTGCTGATCGCCGCCGGCGGCCTGCTGTACAACCTCAAGGAACTGGCGGCCTGAATCTGCTGCAAAGTACCCGGCTTAAGCGAAGGAGAGACCATGACCACGACTGATACGCGCCCGTCTCCTTCGCCGCTGCAGCAGGACTACCAGCGCTTTCTCCTGCTGGGCAGTCGCCGTGCCCCCTATATGCTGCATGTGCACGAAACCGGCTACCGCTCCGGCACCATCAACACCGATGCACTTGGTTTGCGCTACAGCCATTGCGCCGGCAAGCGCTTTTCGGCGGCCGAGCACGGTGGTGCGTCGCGCATCAACCTGCTGGTCGGCGGCTCCACAGCCCTGGGCATCGGCGCCAGCTCCGACGAACACACGGTGGCCTCGCACCTGTCGATGCTCACGGGCGAAGTCTGGCTGAGCCTGGCCGGCTGCGGGCTCAACGCCACCCAGGAATTGATGATGTTCCTGACCCACCAGCACCGCCTTGGCCAACTCGGCCATGTGGTGGTGCTCAGTGGCCTCAACAGCCTGGCCCACGAAGCCCTGTGTGAAGTCCTCGCAGGTACCAACGACCCGCAGCACGCCAAGGCCTACCAGGCTTTTCTCAACAGTTTCAGCGAAGGCATGCAGCCCTGCGCACCACCCCGTCGGCAGTCGCTGTGGCGGCGCATCGGCCAGGCGCTGGCCCCTCCCGTGGTCACAGCCCCGGTCAGCTGGCCATTGTCCTCCCCGGAAAAACGACTGGCCCGTGCCGCCGACAACATTGGCCGCACCTTGCGCCAATGGGACCGTCTGCTGGCAGACAGCCACGCCACGCTCACCTTCATCCTGCAACCACTGCTGCCCTGGTGCCGGGATACCCTGCCCGCCGGCGAGCAAGCCATGCTGACCGCGCTGCAGCAACAACCGGCCAACTTCGACCGGCTACTGGAGGGGGCATTCGACAGACAGTTGCATTCGGCATTTTTCCGCCGTATCAAAAGCCAGGCCGACCCGGTGCCCTGCTACGACATGAACTGCATGCTCGACAGCTCGCCCGTGTTCGGCGCCGACCTGTTCATCGACCGCCTGCACCTGAACGATCTGGGCAACAATGCCTTGGCCAAGGTGATCACCGCCAAGCTTGGGTTGGCCCAGGAAAAACATGCCCAGCGCAAGGTCACGCCGATCAAGCTCGTCTGACAGTTGTCGAGTGGTCTTTCGGCCACCCCCTTTGGGTGGCTAGAATACGTCGTCGTTACGATTTGCCCGAGGCGCACGTTTGACCGCCATGAACACCGAAGCCGTCCATCCGTACTTGGCCACCCATGGGGTTTGCCTGTGAGCCTTGTGCGACGCCTGCCCCCGCTGTTGGCTGCGCTGATGCCACTGGCCGCGCAAGCGCTGGAGGTACGCATCGACCCTCATGCCGACCTGCTCTACCGTCAGGCCTTGCCGCTACTGGAGCAGGCCGACAACCAGGACGACGCTGCCAGCACGCTGCGCACCGCAGTGGGCGGCGACCCTGAGCTTAGCCGCCAGGGCCAGGCCATGGCTCACACCTTGCCGACAGCGGTTGCCCTGCTGAAAAAATCGGTAGAACTTGGCCACCCGGTCGCACAGTACCGTCTGGCGCTGTATTACATGACGTACCTGCCCGCCGCGCAAATCCCGGAGGCCGCCTGCCCGTTGCTCGAGGCCAGCCTCCAGCAGGGGTTTGCCGCACCGGCGCCCGCCATCGCCACCTGGTGCCGGCCCTACAACGTCAGCAGCGAGTACCGTACAGCGCTGGAGGCCATCCCCAGCATGGCCACCGTGTACGCCCCCTACTACCCGCAACCGGCCACACGCCTGGCTTGCAACCGCAGCCGGCCACAAGGCCTGGAAATGCTATGGGGGCGTCAGCGCGATTACCAGGCCGAGGTGTACCGCCTGCTTGGCGACCTCGACCCACAGCAGCGCACGAGCCTGCTGCAGAAAGCCGTAGACATCAATGGCTGCGCAACGGCGCAACAGCTGCTGACCAGCCGCCCATAACCCAGGGTCATTCGGGGCCGCCTTGCGGCCCTGTTGTCAGTTGGCCACTGAGGTTGAGGCGAATACGCCTCGACCAGCAAGATCGTTCAAGCCATCCCCTGCCCCGTCTGTCATGCTGGTCTGCCACGTAGCCGCCATGCAGCCATCATGCCCCACATCGCCCGCCAAGCCTTTCTTCACGGCGCCATTGCCATTCTCCCGTTGTCCCTGGCCGTTGCCCCTTGGGGCCTGCTGGCCGGTTCCATGGCCATCGAGGCCAACCTCAGCGCCTGGCAGGGGCAAGGGCTGTCGGCCATCGTCTTTGCCGGCGCCGCGCAGCTGGTGGCCATTGGCATGCTCAAGGGGGGGGCCAACCTGGCGTCGATCCTGCTCACCACCCTGCTGCTTACCTCGCAGCACCTGCTGTATGGCCTGTCGATGCGACCGGTACTGTCCAGCCAGCCGCTGCGCTGGCGCCTGGGCCTGGGCTTTCTGCTGACCGACGAATTCTTCGCCCTGACCAGCCAGTACGACCAGCAGCAATTCAACCGCTGGTATGCCTTAGGGGTTGGCCTGACCTTCTACATCGCCTGGAACCTGTTCACCCTGGCCGGCATACTGCTAGGCCAGAATATTCCACACCTGGACCAATTCGGTCTGGATTTCTCCATTGTCGCCACTTTTGTCGCCCTGATCGCGCCCCTGGTGCGCAACCTGGCCACCGTAGTGTGCGTAGCCGTGTCGCTGTTCTGTTCAGTGCTGTTCAGTTACTGGCACTGGGAAACTGCCCTGGTGGTCGCAGGCCTGCTGGGCATGAGCGCCGGGTTCATTTGCCAGAAATTCGCCGGAGCCCGCGCATGACCTGGATCCTGATTTTCGCTATGGGCGCCATCGTGTTCCTCAACCGCTACGCATTCCTGGAGCCGCGCCTGCCCCTGCGCCTGAGCTCGAATGCCCGGCAGTTTCTCGGCTTTGCCGTGCCGGGCATGCTCACCGCCATCTGCGGCCCGATCGTCTTCATGGCTGACCACCAGCTTAACCTGAGCCTGCTCAACCCCTACCTGCTGGGCTCCCTTGTGGCCATCGCCCTGGTGCTGTTGACCCGCAGCGTGTTGCTGAGCATGCTGGTGAGCATGTTGATCTTCTTCCTTCTGCGCAGCTGGCTGGCATGAACCCGCCCTTGCGCGAGCAGACACACCTCTGGCAGGCGCCAGCCCTTGGCGACGTCGAGATGCTGCACGCTCGCTACTATCAGCAGCGCTTCGCCCCGCATGTGCACGAGGGCTATGTATTCACCGTGATCGAGTCGGGCGCCCAGCGCTTCTGGCACCGCGGCAGCGAGCACCTGGCACCGGTCGGCAGCATGGTGCTGATCAACCCCGACGAACTGCATACCGGCGCTACGGCCCATGAAGCCGGCTGGCGTTATCGCGGCTTCTATCCCGAGCACGAGCGGGTCACCGGTGTGCTCGACGAACTGGAACTGGGCCGCCACGGCATGCCCAGCTTCAAGGACAGCGTGATCCATGACCCGGCCCTGGCCCTCGCTTTCAGCCAGCTGCATCAGTTGTCCGAAGCCAGCGCCAGCGCCTTGCAGCAGCAGACGGCCTGGCGCCAGGCGGTGCTGGCCCTGGTGCAGCGGCACGGGCAGTGCGCCGAGCCTTCGGCCCCTGGCCACGAACCCCTGGCCGTAGCCCGCGCCCGCGAACTGCTGGAAAGCCAACTGGCCGACCCGCCCTCACTGGAAGCGCTGGCGGCAGCAGTCAACCTGTCGCCGTTCCACTTCGCCCGGGTGTTCCGCCAGGCCACCGGACTGCCACCCCATGCCTGGCTGAAGCAACGCCGCCTGGCCCGCGCCCGCGAAATGCTGAAGCACGGCCTGGCCGCTTCGCAAGTGGCGTTCGACCTCGGCTTTGCTGACCAGAGCCATTTGAGCCGGCAGTTCAAACAAGCCTATGGGGTGACCCCGGGGGCGTATCGGCAAGCCTGCGTTCACTCTGCTCTACGCGCGTGAGAGGGCGCAGCGCCCTCTCGAGAATGCAGACCCGCCAGCAGCTACAGACTGTGCAGTTGAGCACTTCAACAGGTCACTTTCAGATACCGAGCCCTGAATCCCTTGCACGGCACGAGCATCAACTTTAAACATGCTGTTTATAAGTAACGAGTTTTTACCGCGCCGCGAGAGCAGCCACTGGCAGCTGCCGCAGCGCGCCTTGCAAAGGCCACAAGAGCCTGGCCAACCCTCTGCTACACTGACAAGGCTGAATGGAGGATCCTGCCATGTCCGAAAGAGAGCTCACCACCCTTCTGTCGTTGATGAACCAGCGCCAGGCCTGTCTGAGCAGTGCCTGCAAGGAGATTGCCGACTGGATCGACCGGCAGGGCGATGTGCCCGCCGCCGGCAAGATCCGCGCTAGCTTGAAGGCACTGGAGGCCGATGAGGCCCAGGTTCGCAAGACCCTGACGTCGCTGACCCTCGACAGACCGCTGCCGCGCTTTCGTAGCTGAAAGGCGCAGTTGAAAAAGAAAAGGGCCGCTGAACGCGGCCCTTTGATCTGTCAGTGGTTCATGTGCATGTGATCATGCCCACCACCCGCGTCGGCGTTGAGCGCACGCACTTGCGCCTGAACTTCCAGGGTTTCCTTGGCGCCCTTGGCATCCTCGATGGTCAGGGTCAGAGGCACTTTGTCACCCTCCTTCACCTGATTGTGCAGGCCCATCAGCATGACATGCAGGCCATTCGGGTCCAGGGTCACTGCCTTGCCGGCTGGCAATTCGATAGCCTTGACCTCACGCATGCCCATCACGTCACCGTTCATGGTCATCTCGTGCACCTGCACGGTTTTGGCCACGGGCGAAGCAACACCCACCAGCTTGCTGTCACTGCTGGCGGTCAGGACCATGAAAGCACCGGTGGACTGCTGGTGCGGCACGCTGGCACGCACCCAGGCATCACTCACGGTGGTCTGGGCCATGGCCGGCAGGGCCAGCCCCATCAGTACCAGGGCAGCCAAACCGCGTTTGATCGGTTGCATCGACATTCAGCAGATCTCCATCAGGGTGACCAGATCTTCGGCGCATTCCTTGGCGTTCAGGGAATGGCCCAGGCTCAGGCGCAGGGTGCCACGTGTATCGTAGACGTAGCTGGTGGACGAGTGAGAAATGGTGTAGGTGTCTCCGGCCGGAACCTTCTCGTAGAACACCTTGAATTCCTTGGCCACGGCGGCAATTTCCTCGGGGGTGCCGGTCAGCGCGGTGAACGTCGGGTCGAAGGCCTTGACGTAGGCATCGAGCACCTCGGGCGTGTCGCGCTCCGGGTCCAGGGTGATGAACACCACCTGGAACAGGTCGCGGTCGCGGCCCCTCAGCAGCTTGCGAATTTGCGCCGCCCGCGCCAGCGTGGTCGGGCAGACGGCCGGGCACTGGGTGAAGCCGAAGAAAACCATCGGCATGCTGCCGTAGAAGCTCGACAGGGTGCGCACGTTACCTTGCGGGTCTTTGAGGCTGAACTTGCGCCCGAGGATTTCGTTGCTCATGTTCTTGCCGTACTTGAACTCGAGCCCCCGGGCCGGGCTGCAGCCTGCCAGCAGGCCAAGCCCGAGAACGCCCATGCCGGCGACAACCGCACGCCGGGTCAAAAGATCATTCATGAAACCATCCTTTAAAGGGAAGGTGCCGGCCCTCGGGACGGGCCGGTCGAAAAACCGGGGCATTCTGGCATGACACCCAGAGGGGTTCTACCCGACCAACGCGGGGATGGCCTGCAGCCCTTTGAATACGGGCTGCGGCCTGTTGTCGCAGGGGTTGAAACCGTAACACTTTGTTGCTAAGGGAGCCGCCTTCAACTTAGTAGTAGGCGTTTTCTTTCTGGCTGTGGTCAGTCACGTCACGCACGCCCTTCAGCTCCGGAATACGCTCGAGCAGGGTGCGCTCGATGCCTTCCTTCAGGGTGACATCGGCCTGGCCGCAACCCTGGCAGCCACCACCGAACTGCAGCACGGCAATGCCGTCGTCGACCACGTCCACCAGGCTCACCTGGCCGCCATGGCTGGCCAGGCCGGGGTTGATCTCGGTCTGCAGGTAGTAGTTGATACGTTCGTTGATCGGGCTGTCTTCGTTGACCATCGGCACCTTGGCGTTTGGCGCCTTGATGGTCAGCTGGCCACCCATGCGGTCGGTGGCGTAGTCGACCAGCGCGTCTTCCAGGAACGGTACGCTGACGGCGTCCAGGTAAGCAGTGAAGCTTTTCAGACCCACGGCGGTGTCGTCAGGCTTCTCTTCGCCCGGCTTGCAGTAGGCGATGCACGTCTCGGCGTACTGGGTGCCCGGCTGGGTGATGAAAATGCGAATGCCGATGCCGGGCGTATTCTGCTTGGAGAGCAGATCGGCCAGGTAGTCATGGGCGGCGTCGGTAATGGTTATAGCGCTCATGTAGGTTCCTCACAGACTTGCGGCCAAGTGTACGCCAACCCAGCCTTCGAACAAAGTCCTAGCAATTGACTCGGGAAAGCGCATATTCAGGGGCCGGCCCCCGTTGCGCCGCCAGCCAGGCCTGCATTCGCCGGTACAGGCCGCGCTCCAGCCACTGGTAGCTGAACCACGACATTAGTCCAATGGACGGCACGCACAGGGCGAACGTCAGGAACGGGTTCAGCTGCAGCCGCTGGCTGGCGAACCAACCGGCATACAGCACCAGCACATGAATCAGGTACACCGAGTAGGAACAGTCGCCAAGGGCCTTGAGCAGCCGATTGCCCTGGAACAGCGGCTCCATGGCCACGAAGGCCAGGACGACCATCGCACTCGGTAACCCCCAGTGCAGCAAGCGCTGGGAAGCGTCCAGACAGTAGATCGCCATGCCCGCCACACCCAGCAACGCCAGCGGCAACCACCGCCCCTGGCGGATCAGCCCGCGGCGGTACAGGACGCCGACACCAATGCCCAGCAGAAACTCATAGATGATGTCGTTGTTGTAGAAGCGGCTGACCACGCCCATGCGCCCCAGTACCTCACTGACCAGCAACAGAGCGGCAGTCACCAGCAGCAGGTGATGCCGTTGGCGTACCAGGAAGGCCAGGCCGAACAGCAGGTAGAAGAACATCTCGAAGTTCAGCGTCCAGCCCACGTTCAGGGTCGGGTACAGGCCGTAGCCACCTGGGTTTTCCGCCGGGATGAACAGCAGCGACAGGAACAGGTGCCGCCAGTCAAACGCCTGATGTGGCATCCATTGGCTGAATGCCAGCAGCAACATGGCCATCAAGGCTGTGTAGAACCAGTAGGCAGGGACGATGCGCAGCGCCCGATTGAGCAGGAACTGGCGCGGTTCGATGGTTTTATCGCGGGTCGACAGGTAGATGACCAGCCCACTGATGACGAAGAAGATGTCGACGCCTACGGCGCCACGGTCGGTGAGCAGTTGGCCGATGGGGCCGGTGGCGTGGAAGTCGAAGAAGATCTGCATGAAATGGTGGCAGACCACCACCCAGGCGGCGAACGCCCGCAGTGCCTGAAGCGAATACAGCATGGAATACCCTGCGCTTGGCGGTGCATTGAGGCCCGTATCGAGTGCAGAGGCCAGCGCCAGCCTTGAGAGCAGCGCCGTACCTGTGTAGGAGCGGGTTCACCCGCGAAGGGCTGCAAAGCAGCCCCCTTTGCAATCGATCAAGACCACCCACCCGTTCCGACCGCAAGGTACTAGGAATGGTCAGCCAACCCGATCAGAGGTTCTCGTAGCGGTTCATGTCCAGCACGCCCGCCTCGACCGGTTCGGTCTCCTTGATATAGCTGTTCAGGTCGTGGAAGTAGTGCCAGAACGCTGGGTGACTGCGGCGCACACCCCAGCGCATGACAATGCGCTCGAACTTCGCCTCGTCATCTTTGGCATACTCCATGTCCTCGACGAACTCCGGCACATCCGTGGTCGGGATGTTGAAGATGAAGTTCGGGTAGCTGCTGAGCACCCCCGGGTACAGGGTCAGGGTATCCAGCCCCGGCTGGTAGCGGTACGCCTCACCCAGCAGGAACGCCACGTTGCTGTGCGCGCGGTTGCGCAGCAGGCTGTACACCTGACGCTGGCCGCCCTGCCCTTCGATACGCAGCATGGTCGCCTCGGGCAACTGGTTGATCACCTTCAGCCCGGCCGCCGGGCGCGACACCAGACGGCTGAGCGACTGCTCGGCATTGCGGAACTCTTCGCTCATCTGCGGCCGTGAGCAGAACGCGCCCTGGCAGCGGTTGATCGGGTCCGGTGCGGCATTCAAGCTGCCGGTGCGCTGCAGCAGCTTCAGGCCAAAGTCGCGTTTGGGGTTGCGCGGGTCGAGCTTGATGCCGCTCGGGGTGTCGGTGTCGATGTCTTCATAATCCATCCACATCTTCACCTTGCCACTGTTCTGGTACCAGTCGCCAAGGATCGCCTTGCGCTGGTCGGCTGGCATCAGGCGCAGGAAGTTGACCTCGGCACCATTGCGGATCAGGTCGAAGTACAGGCGCGTCTGCAACTGGTGCGAAACGTTGCCATACACATCGAAGTTGACCGCCAGCTGGTAATAGGTGCGCTCGAACAACGGGTAGTCGAACAACCACACGGTCAGCGGCACATCCCCCACCAAGCCCTTGGTCACCGATGCGCTGTCGAAGTGGCGGAAGATGCTCAGCAGCGCGTTGTCGTTACCGGCCCACAGCGTCGACCATCTCGGTGCCGGCATTTCGGCATAGGCTTCACGGCGCAGTTTCTCGTAGTCGTTGCGCTTGTCACGATAGGCGTGCCACAGGCTCAGCACACTGCCCACGTCATCGATCTGACCAGGCATGGCCAGCAGCGGGGTAGCCTCGCCCCGGTACTCGGCATCGGTGACGTAGCGATCGAAGGCCGGCTCCTGGAACAGCGCCCAGAAGTTGTCGCGGATCACGTCAGTGGCAATCTGCCCGCGGCACACCGGGCCACGGATGAAGGTGCGCACGAAATACTCGGCGTTATCCAGCATGAACTGGTAGCGCGCCACTGCCGGGATCGCCTCGAAGGTTTCAAACGGATTGGCCCGGTGGCGCGGACCGTAGCCCGGAAGCGCGGCGGCATGCCAGTCGCCGGCATAGAACAGCTGCTTCACGCGCTTGAGCTTCTGCGGCCCCATCGGGTAGGTGATGTGCGTCTTGTGCACGATCACGCCCTGCACCGGGATCAACCGGTAGTAGAAGTCCGTGCCCGGCGGGTCGTTGGGGCGTCGGGTGGCAATGATATCGACCGGCTTGCCACTTGGCGTGCGCGAACGCACCCACTGGAAGAAGTGGCCCTGCTCGCCGCCAGCGAAATAGATGTGCGCCAAAAACAGGTGCTCGTACAGCCAGCGTCCCACCAGCGCCTCGGTGGAACCCGGGCGGTTGAGCAGTTCTTCCCACTCTGCGATCTGCCTGGCTTCGGCCGCGCTAGGCTGGATCGGCTGGTACTCCACCGGCGCACCGGCTGCCAGCCAGCGGCGCATGGTGTCGTATTCGTCGTCGGTCAGCCCGGTCACCGCCAGCGGCATGCCCTCCCTGGGGTGTGCGCCGGCATAGGCGTCGAACTCATGGGGCAACGGGCACATGTTGTTGCGGCTCAGGCCCAGGACGATCTCTTCGGGTAGCTTGGCGTTGGGCGTAAGCGGGGCCTTGTGGCCCAACTCCAGCATGCGCGCCATCAGCGCGGCCTGACCGCCCTGGTTGTCGAGCACCGAGTAGAAGCCCTTCTTGCGCCATTGCTCTTCGCTGTGGGCGTCGTAGAAAAGCCGCGTGGTGGGCACCGCCTTGCTCCGCTCGCCCTGGTACACCGGGACCTTGCTGGCCCCGCGTACCGCGCCTTCAGGGCTTTCCAGCTTGAGCTGGCAGGCGGCGTCGTTGCAGGCATGGCAGGCCACGCACTTCTCGGTAAAGATCGGTTGAATGTCCCGGGTGTAGGAAATAGCCGGGCTCGACTGGGGGGCCTGCCCGAAGACCGCGCCGCTGATGAGCAGGGCGAAGGCGCCGGCAAGGATACGATGCACCATGTGCGGAAAGTCCTGGTTCTTGAAAGCCATCACGATTTGTTGCCTGGTCGTCCTGGGTGCTTTGCGCTGCCTCCGCCGGCCCAACATGAGCAGTTTTCATGCAAATGGGCGACATGCCTAAAAACCGCGCAGCTTTGTTATGATTCGGCACCTTCTGATATTCGCCCGACCAGGTAGTTCCTATGTCCGACCGCAGCGCTCGTCTCCAAGCACTCCAGAACGCACTCAAAGAGCGCATCCTGATCCTCGACGGCGGCATGGGTACTATGATCCAAAGCTACCGTCTGGAGGAACACGACTATCGTGGCACGCGTTTTGCCGATTGGCCAAGCGATGTGAAGGGTAACAACGACTTGTTGCTGCTCAGCCGCCCCGACGTGATCGCCGCCATCGAGAAGGCCTACCTGGATGCCGGTGCCGATATTCTCGAAACCAACACCTTCAACGCCACGCAGATTTCCCAGGCCGACTACGGCATGGAGTCGTTGGTTTACGAGCTGAACGTCGAAGGCGCGCGCATCGCTCGCCAGGTTGCCGATGCCAAGACCCTGGAGACGCCGGACAAGCCGCGCTTCGTTGCCGGCGTGCTCGGCCCTACCAGCCGAACCTGTTCGATTTCCCCAGACGTCAACGACCCTGGGTTCCGCAACGTCACCTTCGACGAGTTGGTCGAAAACTACATCGAGGCCACCCGCGGCCTGATCGAAGGCGGCGCCGACCTGATCCTGATCGAAACCATCTTCGACACCCTCAACGCCAAGGCGGCGATCTTCGCCGTGCAGCAAGTGTTCGAGGAGGACAACGTCGAACTGCCGATCATGATCTCCGGCACCATCACCGACGCCTCCGGCCGTACCCTGTCGGGGCAGACCACCGAAGCGTTCTGGAACTCGGTGCGTCACGCCAAACCGATTTCCGTGGGCCTGAACTGCGCCCTCGGCGCCAAGGACCTGCGCCCGTACCTGGAAGAACTGGCGACCAAGGCCGATACCCACGTGTCCGCCCACCCCAATGCCGGCCTGCCGAACGCCTTCGGTGAGTACGACGAAACCCCGGCCGAGATGGCCGTGGTGGTCGAGGAGTTCGCCGCCAGCGGTTTCCTCAACATCATCGGCGGTTGCTGCGGCACCACCCCAGGCCATATCCAGGCCATTGCCGAAGCCGTGGCCAAGTACAAGCCGCGCGAGATCCCGGAAATCGCCAAGGCCTGCCGCCTGTCGGGCCTGGAACCGTTCACCATCGACCGCCAGTCGCTGTTCGTCAACGTCGGTGAGCGCACCAACATCACCGGTTCCGCCAAATTCGCCCGGCTGATCCGCGAAGAGAACTATACCGAAGCCCTGGAAGTCGCCCTGCAGCAGGTCGAGGCCGGCGCCCAGGTAATCGACATCAACATGGACGAAGGGATGCTCGACTCCCAGGCAGCCATGGTCCGGTTCCTCAACCTGATCGCGGGTGAGCCGGACATCTCGCGCGTACCGATCATGATCGACTCGTCCAAGTGGGAAGTGATCGAAGCCGGCCTCAAGTGCATCCAGGGCAAGGGCATCGTCAACTCCATTTCCATGAAGGAAGGCGTCGAGCAGTTCAAGCACCACGCCCGCCTGTGCAAGCGCTATGGCGCTGCCGTGGTGGTCATGGCCTTCGACGAAGTCGGCCAGGCCGACACTGCCGCGCGCAAGAAGGAAATCTGCCAGCGCAGCTATGACATCCTGGTCAACGAAGTGGGCTTCCCGCCAGAAGACATCATCTTCGACCCGAACATCTTCGCCGTCGCCACCGGTATCGAAGAGCACAACAACTACGCCGTCGACTTCATCGAAGCCTGTGCCTATATCCGCGATCACCTGCCCCACGCCCTGAGCTCGGGTGGCGTGTCCAACGTGTCGTTCTCGTTCCGTGGCAACAACCCGGTGCGTGAGGCGATCCACTCGGTGTTCCTGTATCACGCGATCCAGAACGGCCTGACCATGGGTATCGTCAACGCCGGCCAGTTGGAGATCTACGACGAGATCCCGGCCCAGCTGCGTGAAAAGGTCGAGGACGTGGTGCTCAACCGCACCCCGCATGGCACCGATGCACTGCTGGCCATCGCCGACGACTACAAAGGTGGCGGCGCAACCAAGGAAGTGGAAAACGAAGAGTGGCGCTCGCTGCCGGTGGAAAAACGCCTGGAGCACGCGCTGGTCAAGGGCATCACCGCGTTCATCGTCGAAGACACCGAAGCATGCCGCCAGCAGTGCGCGCGCCCCATCGAAGTGATCGAAGGCCCGCTGATGAACGGCATGAACGTGGTCGGCGACCTGTTCGGCGCGGGCAAGATGTTCCTGCCGCAGGTGGTCAAGTCGGCCCGCGTCATGAAACAGGCCGTTGCTCACCTGATCCCCTTCATCGAAGCCGAAAAAGGCGACAAGCCGGAAGCCAAGGGCAAGATCCTGATGGCCACGGTGAAAGGCGACGTGCACGACATCGGCAAGAACATTGTCGGCGTGGTGCTGGGCTGTAACGGTTACGACATCGTCGACCTTGGCGTGATGGTGCCAGCGGAGAAGATCCTGCAGACAGCCCGCGAGCAGAAGTGCGACATCATCGGCCTGTCCGGCCTGATTACCCCGTCGCTGGACGAAATGGTCCACGTTGCCCGCGAAATGCAGCGCCAGGGCTTCGAACTGCCGCTGATGATCGGTGGCGCCACCACCTCCAAGGCGCACACGGCGGTCAAGATCGAGCCCAAGTACAGCAACGACGCAGTCATCTACGTCACCGACGCTTCGCGCGCGGTCGGCGTGGCCACCCAGTTGCTGTCCAAAGAACTCAAGCCGGGCTTCGTCGAGAAGACCCGCCTGGAATACGTGGACGTGCGCGAGCGCACCGCCAACCGCAGCGCCCGCACCGAGCGCCTCAGCTACGCCCAGGCGATCGCTGCCAAGCCGCAGTACGACTGGGCCAGCTACCAGCCAGCGGTGCCCTCCTTCACCGGCGTCAAGGTGCTGGAAGACATCGATTTGCGCACCCTGGCCCAGTACATCGACTGGACCCCGTTCTTCATCTCCTGGGACCTGGCCGGCAAGTTCCCGCGCATCCTCACTGACGAGGTGGTTGGCGAGGCTGCTACGGCGCTGTACAAGGATGCCCGCGAGATGCTCGACAAGCTGATCGACGAGAAGCTGATCAGCGCCCGCGCGGTATTCGGCTTCTGGCCGGCCAACCAGGTGGACGATGACGACATCGAAGTCTACGGCGAAGACGGCCAGGCACTGGCCACCCTGCACCACCTGCGCCAGCAGACCATCAAGCCAGACGGCAAGCCCAACTGGTCGCTGGCCGACTTCGTCGCACCGAAAGACAGCGGCGTGACCGACTACGTAGGCGGTTTCATCACCACCGCCGGCATCGGTGCCGAAGAAGTGGCCAAGGCTTACCAGGACAAGGGCGACGACTACAGCTCGATCATGGTCAAGGCCCTGGCCGACCGCCTGGCCGAAGCCTGTGCCGAATGGCTGCACGAGCAGGTGCGTAAAGAGCACTGGGGCTATGCCCGCGACGAGCACCTGGACAACGAGGCGCTGATCAAGGAACAGTACAGCGGAATCCGCCCTGCGCCGGGCTATCCGGCCTGCCCCGACCACACCGAAAAGGAAACCCTGTTCCGCCTGCTCGATGGCACCGCCATCGGTGAAACCGGGCCAAGCGGGGTGTACCTCACCGAGCACTTCGCGATGTTCCCGGCGGCGGCGGTCAGCGGCTGGTACTTCGCCCATCCGCAGGCGAAGTATTTTGCCGTAGGCAAGGTCGACAAGGACCAGATCGAGCGTTACAGCGCACGCAAAGGCCAGGATATCAGCGTGAGCGAGCGCTGGCTGGCGCCTAACCTGGGGTATGACAGCTAAACGACTGCGTTGGCTTCTTCGCGGGCTTGCCCACACAGGTATGAAACAGCCCTCAAGGGCATTCATTTACCTGTCGGAACGGGTTTCCCCGCGAAGAGGCCGGCACGGGCAACCTCACAACCATTGCCTACACTGTCCCTGATTGCCTCTGATTTTCCCAGGAGCCACCATGGATGATTCCAGCCAGGGCAAACCCCCGACCTTCTGGCAGATGCTGCACAGCATTCTCGCTGCCGCCTTCGGCGTGCAAAGCGGCAAAAACCGCGCACGCGACTTCACCCACGGCAAGGCCAGCCATTTCATCGCGCTGGGTGCGCTGTTCACCCTGGTGTTCATTGCGGTATTGATCGGCCTGGTGCAGTTGGCCCTGCACCTGACCCGGTAACCTGTGCCGGCCTCTTCGCGGGTAAACCCGCTCCTACAGCGGCCTGTGTCCACCCTCGATCAGGTGTAGGAGCGGGTTTACCCGCGAATACGGTCGCGGCGGCAACGGTGAACGGCAGGTGGAAATTGGCCAGCAGGCCCGGCCCTTTCGCGGGTGAACCCGCTCCTACGACGGCCTGTGTCCAACCACCGACCTGTGTCCACCACCGATCTGTGTAGGAGCGGGTTTACCCGCGAATACGGTGGCGGCGACAACGGTGAACGGCAGGTGGAGATTGGCCAGCAGGGCCGGCCCTTTCGCGGGTGAACCCGCTCCTACGACGGCCTGTGTCCAACCACCGACCTGTGTCCACCACCGATCTGTGTAGGAGCGGGTTTACCCGCGAATACGGTCGCGGCCGCAACGGTGAACGGCAGGTGGAGATTGGCCAGCAGGGCCGGCCCTTTCGCGGGTAAACCCGCTCCTACGACGGTCCTGCGCCATTCTCAAGGGATATGTTTTCAGCGCGAAGAGGCGGCCACAGGCAATAATAAAGCGCCTGCGAGATTCCCTCCCGCAGACGCCCCTGCTACATCACGGTCTTGAGTTTCAAGTCACTGGTGGCTGACCCAATACACGGCAGTGACCACCACCAGAACGATCAGGCAGAGGATCGCCCAGGCATCGACACTGCTGTCAGCTTTGCGGACCTTGGTTGAGTTTCCCATTGCATTGCCTCTTGTAGTGGTTATGGGAATGCACTTCACCACCAGCAGTTAAGACGAGCAATGCCCTTCCCTCAAGCAGGGTCATTCAATATTCGACCGGAGACGCCAGAAACGGGTAACGGTACCCGGGCGGCCGCCCTTCGGCACTGTAACGCCGAAAATCGACGCCGTAGTCGTCCCTTTCCAACAGCTTCAGCCAGCGCCTGGCCTTGGCCTGATCGATTTCCTGCAATACCGGAACACGGCGCTCGCGCACGCCGTCGCGGTTCAACGCAAGCCCATGAGCGTCATCGTGCAACATCACCATGGCCCAACCGCCAAGGGTGAAATGCCCACCCATCAGTACGCTCAGGCGCCCATCGATACGCGCGCGCAAGGCTTCGGGCGAGCTGTTGACGGCAGCGAACAGCACGTCACGCCCCGGCGTGTGCCCGGCCTCCTCGAACGCCTGCATGGCACCAAAGGCCATCTGGTCATTAGCCGACCACACCAGCCGGGTGGCCGGGTAACGCTCAAGCAACTGTTTCGCTTGCTCGTAGGCGCGCTGGCGGCTCCAGCCGCCGTATACCACTTGCCGCAAGCGCACCTGAGGGAAATCGGCCAGGGCGCGGCGCATGCCCTCAACGCGCAACTGCGAGGCCGGGGTGGTCTTGACCCCGGCAAAAGCCACCAGGTCCACCGGACCTGCGTCGTGAGGCAGCTGTGCGAGCAACAGGTGCAACATCTGGAAGCCTGCCTGCTCGTCGTTGCTCATCAAGGTACCCAGTGGCTCGGCGTACTTGTCGGGCTGGCCCTCGATGCTGAGGCGCTGGCTGGCGGTCAGGCCATTGTTGACCAGCAGCAGCTTCACCCCGGTGCCACGCGACAGCCGCAGGATTTCCGGTGCCACATACTGCTCGTTCACCAGCACCAGGTAATCCGGCCGCTGCGGCGCGCTCAGGATCGCCCGGGCCTGGGTCAGTGCCAGGTCGGCTCGGCGCTCGCTGTATTGCACCTGCAGGGTCATGCCCAGCTCGTCCGCGGCGGCCTGCATGAAGCGGGTATAGCTGGTCCAGAATGTCTCGTTGGACAGCCCCGGGTTGAGGAACACCACCGAAGCCGGTTGCGCATTTGCCACCAATGGCAAGGCAAGGCACAAGCTTTGGCACAAGGCCTTGAGCATGGGGTCACATCTCTGCGAAGCAAACGCCGGATTATAAACGCATGGCGATGCTCAGCGCACAAATGGCAGTCAATCTCACATAGTCCATTTGGTTCTTTTCATATGCAAAAACATCACTTTAGCGCATAACCGCAACCTGCTATCGTTCCCCGGCTCCGTACCGGAGTGCGCGGCCGTGCGCGCGAATAGCTGCATGCCTGAGACAGGACTTTTATGTACGTATACGACGAGTACGATCAGCGGATCATCGAGGACCGCGTCAAGCAGTTCCGTGATCAGACCCGCCGCTACCTAGCCGGTGAGCTGAGCGAAGAAGAATTCCGCCCTCTGCGCCTGCAGAACGGCCTTTACATCCAACGTTTCGCGCCGATGCTGCGTGTCGCGGTGCCGTACGGCCAGCTGAACGCCAACCAGGTCCGCACCCTGGCAAAGATCGCTCGCGACTATGACAAGGGCTATGCCCACATTTCCACCCGCCAGAACGTGCAGTTCAACTGGCCGGCGCTGGAAGACATTCCGGACATCCTCGCCGAACTGGCCACCGTGCAGATGCACGCGATCCAGACCAGCGGCAACTGCCTGCGCAACACCACCACCGACCAGTTCGCCGGTGTGGCCGCTGACGAAATCGTCGACCCGCGCCCGTGGTGTGAAATCGTCCGTCAGTGGACCACCTTCCACCCGGAATTCGCCTACCTGCCACGCAAGTTCAAGATCGCCATCAACGGCTCGCAGGAAGACCGCGCAGCCATCGAAGTGCACGACATTGGCCTGGAGCCGGTGCGCAACGCTGCCGGCGAACTGGGCTTCCGTGTGCTGGTCGGTGGCGGCCTGGGCCGTACCCCTGTGGTGGGCTCGTTCATCAACGAATTCCTGCCATGGCAGGACCTGATCAGCTACCTCGACGCCATCCTGCGGGTGTACAACCGTTACGGTCGCCGTGACAACAAGTACAAGGCGCGGATCAAGATTCTGGTCAAGGCCCTTACCCCGGAAGTGTTCGCCGAAAAGGTCGAGGCCGAAATGGTCCACCTGCGTGGCGGCACCACCACCCTGACCGAAGCCGAAGTGCAGCGCGTATCGCGCCACTTCGTCGACCCCGAGTACCTCGCACTCGACAACGTCGACTACACCGCCCTGGATGCCGAGCACCCAGGGTTCGCCCGCTGGCGCTCGCGCAACACCCGCGCCCACAAACGCCCGGGCTACGTGGCTGTTACCCTGTCACTCAAGCCTACCGGTGTTGCCCCTGGCGACGTGACCGACAAGCAGCTGGACGCCGTGGCCGACCTGGCAGAACGCTACAGCTTCGGCTTCCTGCGCACCTCGCACGAGCAGAACATCATCCTCGCCGACGTCGAGCAGCGCCAACTGCACGCCCTGTGGCTGGAACTGCGCGAGGGCGGCTTCGCCACCCCGAACATCGGCCTGCTGACCGACATCATCTGCTGCCCGGGTGGCGACTACTGCTCGCTGGCCAACGCCAAGTCGATCCCGATTGCCGAGTCCATCCAGCGCCGCTTCGACGACCTGGACTACCTGTTCGACATCGGCGAAATCGACCTGAACATCTCCGGCTGCATGAACGCCTGCGGCCACCACCACGTGGGCCACATCGGCATCCTCGGCGTGGACAAGAAGGGTGAGGAGTTCTACCAGGTGTCGCTGGGCGGCAACGCCGCACGCGGCGCAAGCCTGGGCAAGATCCTTGGCCCGTCCTTCGCGCAGGATGACATGGCCGATGTGATCGAGAAGCTGATCGCCGTGTACGTCGAGCAACGTACCGAGGAAGAGCGTTTCATCGACACCTACCAGCGTATCGGCATCGACCCCTTCAAGGAACGCGTCTATGCAGCGAATCATTAAGAACAACCAGATCGTCGACGAAACCTGGCACCTGCTGCCCAAGGAAACCTCGTTCGACGAGCTGACCAACTGCGACGACTACATCGTGCCGCTGCAAATGTGGCGCGACCATGCCCACGTGCTCAAGGCCCGCGATGGCGGCCTGGGTGTATGGCTGGACAGCGACCAGGAAGCGGAGGAAATCGGTGAAGACGTGCACCACTTCCAGGTCATCGCGCTGAACTTCCCGGCATTCACCGACGGCCGCAGCTACTCCAATGCGCGCCTGCTGCGTGACCGCTACAAGTTCAAAGGCGAACTGCGCGCCATCGGCGATGTGCTGCGCGACCAGCTGTTCTTCATGGCCCGCTGCGGCTTCGACGCATTCGCCATCCGTGCCGACAAGGACCCGGAAGACGCGCTGCAAAGCCTGAAGGACTTCTCGGTGACCTACCAGGCCGCCACCGACGAACCGCTGCCGCTGTTCCGCCGCCGCTGATCGTCCCGCCCCAGCGAACGGCCCGCCTCTCGGCGGGCTGTTTCGTTCACAGGCCGTGGCGCTGGATTGCCTCACGGCTCAATTCAAGCAAAAGTTGCCGTTTCGCAACCTCACGCGCTGCGCAGATATGCTCGGTTTGGGCAAAGTAGTCGCCATCGCTCAACGTCTTCGACTGTTCGAGCAACGCATCCAGGCGCTGCTGAAAAGGCTCGTCCAAGCGGCTGAAGCGCGCTGCCTGCTGCTCGTGCAGGTAGTCCTGCCAGAAGGATCGATCTGCCAGCGCCTGCGCCAAGGCTTGTGGCGTTTCCTCCCGCAGCACCTCGTTGCGCGCGGCGTCCAGGTCTTCACGGCCAACCCCACTGAAACTCTCGTGCGACAGATAGCTGGGTTGGGCAGGAAGATCGAGGCTATCTGCCAGCCTGACGCGATAGGTCAGGTAAACCTCGATGGGATCGTTCGAAAAGTAATCGGCAATATGCCGCGCCGCAATCGCGTTGACTTTGTCCAGGCGGTACAACGAACGCCCCAGCCTGACCAGCGCTCGCTCCTTCTGCAACCCAGTACCGGCTGTTCCGGCCCTGACGACCATCGCGCCAATCTCCAGCTCGCTGAGCGTCAGCAGCAACTCGTCGCTGCAACTGCGCGGTCGGGCAACTTGCTCGAACAGGCTCGCCCGTACTTCAGCGTGCTGCTCGCAGGCTTCGAGGATATGCCACACACGCGCCTGAAGGTCGCGGGGTTGTGCGTGGTATTCACGCAGGACGCGTAAATCAGAGAAAAAGCGAAACAGATCCTGCGCCCCGGCTTCCTGGCTCAAGCGGTTCCAGATCGCCAATCGCACCTCGCGCTGGGCTGGCGTGAATCCTGAAAACCAAGGGGCTGCAGCGTTCGGGATCGAAGTGGCATGAGCTGCACGTCGACGCTCAGCGGCCCCTGCCGACGCCCTGGCCAACTGCAAGCGCTGCAGGGTTTCGTCCGAGAGTGGATTGTCGTGCAGCTCCAGGCCCCGCAACAAGCGAAGCGGCACTAAAGACAGCGCTTCAGGCAGCGTCTGGATCTGGTTGTCACGCATGTCCAGCAACTCCAGATTACCGTGCCTGGCCAGATCAGCGGGTAGATCGCCCAGCCCGGTGTTGCGCAAGGACAGCCGGCGCAGCAGGGGCAAAGACGCCAAGGGTGGCAGCAAACCGACCGGGTTACCGTTGAGCTCCAGGCGGCGCAGCTCCACAAGCTGGCTCAAACGCAGGTTATCCTCGCTGGAAAGCACGATCTGATTGCCACCAAGGCGCAGGTTTTTCAATTCGGTCAGTTGCTCGATACCTGCAGGAAGGCGCGTCAGCCGGTTGTTCCGCAAGTCCAGGTTGCGCACCTTGCTGAAGCGACCAAGAAAGCCCGCATCAAGGCTCGTCACCTGCATATCGCGCAGGGTCAGGTGCGTGATGTGGTCAAAACTCACATTATCAGGCAGGGCCGGCAGGTCACCCACCCGCTCACCCACGAGGGTCAGGTGGTGGTCACCCGCCACCTCCCCTGGGGTAAAACGCTGCCAGCTTGCCGTAATGCGCCTGGCAACCTTGATACGACGCAGGCGGCGAACAATGTTCAGCTCTGCGTCATTTCGCCAGGCTAGCAATGCCTGCTTGAGGCTGACCTTGGCCTGTAACAGTTGGCTGACATGGTTCCACGGGTCCACCCCCCGCTGCGCCAGGTCTTGCAGGTAGACCTCCAGCTGCTCACTGCTCATCACCGGGAACACGTGGCTCAACGTGCGCCGCAGTGCCTGGCGGGTCCCTGTCAGGCGGCCACTGAGCGGGTAGCCCAAACGCCCATCGAACAACCGCACAGGTGGGCGAATCCCCTGCCCCACACGGGCCAGCCCAATCATTCGGGCCGCCGCTTCACGGTCAGCGAGTGCCTCACGCCCAAGCCGCTCACCCAGTGCGTCATCCGTCATCTGGCTAATACCAAGCAACTGTCGCTGGCGGCTGTCCAGCTGCCGTCTCAACGTCTGCAGCAACCCACCCCTCCCCGCGGCAGGCAGCTCAACGTTGACCCCAGCTGACCAAGGGGCGATGGCATCGATCAGGCCCAGCGCGAGCTTACCGGTATCGTCATTTTCTGCCGCAGCCTGGCGCAACCCTGCGCAGGCACGGTCTATCCGACTGTCGCGTATTGCCCAGCGTGCACGTTCCGCCAAGGCCAAGGGCACCCGGCCTGCGCCCGTCAGGCTCTCCATCTCGACACTGCTGGCCCCCTCGACGATTTCCCGTGCGCAGCGGTGGGAAAGGCCTGGGAAGTCCCGCATCAAGACCCGGTCTGCTGCTTGCGGGCTGATCTGTCGCTCGTTGAAGACCTCCTCGAAAGCCTCACCTCGCAACGCCGGGAAATCATGGTGCAATTGCTGGCGCTCGATGGCATCGAGCAAGCGTGCCGGCGGAGGCGCATTTTCCAGTAACAAACGGCGCAGGCAGTCAGCATCGAAACCGGTGGTCTGCAACGCCACGGATACCACCTCATCGGGCACCTGCGCCGTGCGACTGGCAAGGCGGCGCACCATGTAGGCGGCGTCATGCCAGCGCTGCGGTTGTTCGAACTCATGCACCCATCCCCCGGCACCATTGTGCTCAAGTGCCGGTACGTAGGCCTGTGGCCTCGATGGGTGATGAATACGCCATGCGCCATCGTCCCCTTCGCTCACTTCATAGACAGCATCGTGCAGGCGCCTCAGCGAGCGACCAGTTTCATTCACGGCCTGTCCTACCATCAGATCGACGCCCTCACGCTGATAGCCCGACAAGGACGGATCACACAGGCGCAACTGACCATCGCCCAGGCTTACCGGCACCAAGGCATCCACCTGGGCCACTCGCTGGGCCAGCTTGCCAAGTGCCGTCGCCCCGGCCGTCGTAACCGCCGCCATCACAACCGTGTCGGCCACGTTGAACAAGTGGCCCAATGCGGCGTCGCGATCACCCAACTGCCAGTCCTGGTAGCCTTCGTACACCTCCCCCGCCAATTGCACGACCGTAAGCCCCAGCAGGGCCTGCCCCAACACAGGCACAAACAGCGCTGCCAGGCCTGCCACGCTCAACCCCAAGTCCAGATAGCCCTGCAAACGTGCGCGACGGTCGGCGACATCTTCATCCTCTGTCGAAACCGCCAATACCCGTGCGTCATCCAGCATTTTGTCGATCCGGGCTTGGCGCAGCGCGACGAACACATCGCCCTCGATCGCAAAACAGCGGCCATCCAGCTCAAGCGGAAGAACAGTATTACCGTGGCTGAGCAGCGCACTCAGGGCCACACAGAAGGCGACGCGATCACGCTCTGCGATGAAGCGCTGGAAGTAACGCCGATAGGCTTCATTACGCAAGCGTATGCCAAGGGTCATGTACAGCAGTTCCCAGCTGGTGTGCCAACTCACCGGGGCATACGGGTCCTCAGGCAACCACGCGATAACGCCAAGCAGGCGGGCGTTCTGACGCACTTCGATCACCACTGCGCCAATAACCTTCTTGCCCAACAGCCGCAGGCTGTGACACTTCAACACGGTGTTGTCGGCTGGCAGGAAAGACCCTGTGCCCACAACCTGGGTGATCCACTGACAGGTCTGCTCATCGATTTCACCCTTGATCCTTGCGGCGATTGCAGCAAGCGCCAGGTTGGCGCTCATCGCGTCCTCCAGGGTGCTCTCGACGGCCGCCCCCTCGCCTTCAAGCTTCGCTTGCAAATGGCTTTGATAACGCCTGCCGATATCAAGGTCTCTGCAAAGGCGGACAAAGGCTTGCGCACTTAGCGGCAGCAGGTGCCCGCTAGCAGTGACCAACTGCGACCCGGCCGCGAACCAGCCAGGCTGCATTTCCTTTTCGTGGAAGTTATGCAGTGCCGCCGATAGCAGGGTCTGGGTGCTGACGATGCGTGTCGATGTGCTTGGCAAAGCAGGAGATATCGACGGTTTTGGCTGCAGGGTCACCAGCCTGAGCTGTGCCTGGCGTAGGTCTACCTGCCTGATCGAATGGGCCTCAAGTGCTCTTTTGAGCAACGAATCGGCAAACTCATCCAGGGGGGTTATGGCCCCTAGCCAGGCGTCGACTTGGTCCTGCGCCTGCTGTTGGCGCAAAGCAGCGGCGCGCAGCCTTGTCAGCTCTTGGGCAGACGCGCGCTTGAGCCAGCCTGGCAGCTGACGGGCAATCAGCGCATCGATGGAATCGGCAGGTATTACGGAACGGGTCATGGGCAGCCTCAACGCTTGATAAAAAAGCGCTAGCTGAACAAGGTTCCAATCCCCTCTGGCCCTATTTATGTAGTGAATGCACAGCTTGAAAATGTATTTGTGCCTACAGGTCAAATGACTTTGGCGCCGTAGTGGCTTATTCGCTGCCGTTCAAACCTGCACACTGGGCACGACATGATCCTCCCCCTATTCAGGAGCAACCCCATGAGCGTTCCTTCCTTCGGCCTCGGCACCTTCCGCCTCACCGGCCAAACCGTCATCGACTCGGTCAAGTCTGCCCTGGCAGTCGGCTACCGCGTCATCGATACCGCCCAGATCTACAAGAACGAAGCCGAAGTGGGCCAGGCCATCGCCGAAAGCGGCGTACCGCGCAGCGAGCTGTTCATCACCACCAAGATCTGGGTCGACAACTACGCCGCCGACAAGCTGATCCCCAGCCTGCGTGACAGCTTGCAGAAACTGCGCACCGACTACGTCGACCTGCTGCTGATCCACTGGCCAGCGCCGGGCAATGGCGTAGAACTGCCCGAGTACATGAAGGCCCTGGCCGACGCCAAGCAGCAAGGCCTGGCTCGCCAGATCGGCGTTTCCAACTTCAACATCGAGCTGACCAGGCAAGCCATTGCCGTGGTCGGCAAAGGGGAAATCGCCACCAACCAGATCGAGCTCAGCCCCTACCTGCAGAACAGCAAGCTGACCGCGTTCCTCAAGGAACAAGGGATCACCGTGACCTCGTACATGACCCTGGCCTACGGCAAAGTGCTGAAAGACCCGGTGCTGGCCCAGATCGCCGCCAAGCACAAGGCTACCGTCGCCCAGGTTGCCCTGGCCTGGGCCCTGCAACTGGGCTATGCAGTGATCCCGTCGTCGACCAAGCGTGAAAACCTGGCCAGCAACCTCCTTGCCTGTGGCCTGACGCTGGACACCGACGACATGGCACGTATCGCCAAGCTGGAGCGCAATGGCCGCGAGGTCAGCCCTGACGGCCTGGCGCCAACCTGGGACTGACACCGATGACGGCTCAAACAATGACACCCGGCCGCGTGCTCTTCGCGTTGGCCATTGGCGCCTTTGGCATCGGTACTACCGAGTTCACCCCGATGGGGCTACTGCCAGTCATCGCCCAGGGCGTGGAGGTGAGCATCCCCAGCGCCGGCATGCTGATAACCGCCTATGCCATTGGCGTGATGGTCGGCGCGCCGATCATGACCTTGCTGTTCAGCCGCTTTGGGAAACGCGCTGCGCTGATGGCGCTGATGGCCATCTTCACCCTTGGCAACCTGCTGTCGTCACTGTCGCCGGACTACTACACCCTGCTCGCTTCGCGACTGGTCACCAGCCTCAACCATGGTGCGTTCTTCGGCCTGGGAGCCGTGGTGGCAGCCAGCGTGGTGCCCAAGGAGAAACAGGCCAGCGCCGTGGCCACCATGTTCATGGGCCTGACTATCGCCAACATCGGCGGCGTGCCGGCCGCCACCTGGATCGGCCAGCAGATTGGCTGGCGCATGGCATTTGCCGGTACCGCCGTACTCGGCCTGCTGGCCATGGCCGCGCTGTGGTACGCCCTGCCCAAGGGTGAACGCGGCAGCGTGCCGCATGTGCGCAAGGAACTGGCGGTCATTGCCCGCCCCAGCGTGCTGCTGGCAATGGCCACCACCGTGCTCGGTGCCGGCGCCATGTTCACCTTGTACACCTACCTGGCGCCAGTGCTGGCCGAACTGACCGGTGCCTCGGACAGCTTCGTAACCTTGGCGCTGGTACTGATCGGGGTTGGCTTCACCCTTGGCAACAGCCTGGGTGGCCGCCTGGCCGACTGGTCGCTGGATGGCGCGGCGAAGATCTTCCTCGCCGTGCTGGCGCTGATCATGCTGGCGATGCCCCTGGTACTGGGTAGCCACATCGGCGCTGCCATCGCCCTGCTGGTCTGGGGCATGTTCACCTTCGCCGTGGTACCGCCGCTGCAAATGCGCGTAATGACTGCCGCCATCGAGGCGCCAGGCCTGGCATCGTCGATCAACGTGGGTGCGTTCAACCTGGGTAACGCCGTGGGCGCGGCGCTGGGTGGTGCGGTTATCAGCCTGAACCTGGGCTACGCCGCCGTGCCAATGGCCGGAGGTGTGCTGGCGGCTGCGGGGCTGTTGCTGGTATGGCTGGGCGGGCGCAACAAGGTCGCCGGCAAGACCGCAGCCGATATGGCCTGAAGGCAATCAGCTGCAGGAGCGACCCATCGCGACACCAGGCCGCTCCTGCACACGGGCTGTAATGATGAAAGGCCGGCCGCCAGCGTGCTCTGTCAGGCTGCGGGCACGGATGCCCGAAACGCGATATTGGCTGCCTGTTCGGCGTGAGACAGGCAACCTCGGCACTGGATAACCTGCTGCGGCAACGCCTTGTTCCCTTGCCCTAGAAGAACCTTGCCCATGACAACCTACGCCGCCTCCGTAGCCGCCGCCACGCCTGCCGACCAGCCTCAGGGCTTTGTCGTGCGCATCGTCGGTGCTGCTGCATTCGCCCACCTGCTCAACGACCTGATTCAAGCCGTACTGCCATCGATCTACCCCATGCTGAAAAGCGATTTCGCGCTGAGCTTTGCCCAGATCGGCTGGATCGCCTTGGTGTATCAGGTGACCGCTTCCCTGCTGCAACCTTGGGTCGGCATGTTCACCGACAAGCACCCGCAACCGTACCTGCTGCCTGCCGGCATGCTGGTGACGCTGGTGGGCATCGCCCTGCTCGCCTTTGCCGGCAGCTATGAAATGCTGCTGGTGGCCGCCGCCGTGGTCGGCGTGGGTTCGGCCACCTTCCACCCAGAGGCCTCGCGGGTGGCCAGAATGGCCTCCGGCGGGCGCTTCGGGACCGCGCAATCCACCTTCCAGGTCGGCGGCAATACCGGCTCGGCCCTCGGCCCGCTGCTCACTGCTGCCATCATCATTCCGCACGGCCAACCGGCCATTGCCTGGTTCATGCTGGCCGCTGCGCTGGCTGTTCTGGTGCTGCTGCGGGTGACAGGCTGGAGCGTGCGCCACGGCCAGGCCCGGCTCAAGACCTTCGCTGGCCAACAGGCCCCCGGCCTGTCGCGGGGTGCCATGTGGCGCGCTGTGGCGGTGATCGCCGTGCTGATGTTCGCCAAGTTCGTCTACATCGCTTCGTTCACCAACTTCTTCACCTTCTACCTGATCGAGCATTTCGGCCTGAGTGTGCAGCACAGCCAGCTGTACCTGTTCGTGTTCCTCGCAGCCGTTGCGCTGGGCACCTTTGCCGGTGGCCCGGTGGGTGATCGCATCGGGCGCAAGGCCGTGATCTGGGTCTCGTTCCTCGGTGTGGCGCCCTTCGCCCTGGCCCTGCCCCATGCCAACCTGGCCTGGACAGCCGTGCTGGCGGTGGCCATCGGCCTGGTGATGTCCTCGGCATTCGCTGCCCTGGTGGTGTATGCCCAGGAGGCGGTGCCAGGCCGGGTCGGCATGGTTTCGGGGGTGATGTTCGGGCTGATGTTCGGCATCAGCGGCGTGGGCGCAGCCGGCCTGGGCGCACTGGCCGACCGGCATGGCATCGAGTGGGTGTACCAGGCCATTGCGTTCCTGCCGCTGCTCGGGCTGGCCACCGCCTTGCTACCGGCCACCCGCTCGCAGGCCCGCCCTGGCCGTTGCTGCTAAAGTGGCGCTGCCAGGCTGCTTCGATACGAGGTCACGATGGTAAAGCCGCAGCGTGAATTGCTGGTGGAGGTCGATGAGTGGACCTGGGAAGTGGGTAGCCGTGCGACAGACTACCCAAGCGACTGGTTCATCGAGCCCCATAGCCATACCAAGCATCAACTGATCTATGCCATCAAAGGCCTGATGATCGTCGAGTCCGGAAACGAATGCTGGACTGTGCCACCCAGCCGAGGTGTGTGGATGCCTTGCGGCCAGGTGCATGCCATTCGCTGTGTCGGCGACGTGAAGATGCGCAGTGTGTTCGTGCGCATCGACGCGGCAACGGGCCTGCCCCTGCAGAGCAAGGCCATCAGCATCTCGCCGCTGCTCAGCGAACTGATCAAGGCCTCGGTGGGCTTCACCGCACCCTTTGCCGAGGACTCGCGCGAAGCCCGGGTCATGCGCCTGATCCTCGACGAAATCTGCGTACTGCCGACCTTGCCGCTGAAGCTGTCGCAGCCCAGCGACCAGCGCCTGCGGGTGATCTGTACGGCATTGCATGAACGGCCCGAGGATAACGCCACCGTTGCCGACTGGGGCCTGCGACTGGGGGTGGACGAAAAGACCATCCAGCGGTTGTTCCGCAAGGAAACCGGCATGACCTTCGGCCAGTGGCGCCAGCAGGCGCGGCTGATGCAGGCACTGGAGCGGATTGCCCTGGGCGAGCGAATCATCGATGTGGCAGGGGCCTTGGGCTATGACAGCCCAAGTGCCTTCGCCAGCATGTTCAAACGCCAGTTCGGTACCACGCCCAGTCAGTTCTTCAAATAACCTGACGTTCACACCTTTGCCGGCCGTTGGCTCGCGGCATACCAGCTGCCCGCCAACGGCTCGCCCTGCCTGATCTTGCACAGCATCCCTGCCAAGCCGTATACAGTACCCCTACAACAATGCCCGCAAAGGAGCCCGGCACATGACCGTGACGCTGTCCCCCCTGCAGATCGACTGCGCATTCGATTCCGGCAACATCCAGGTACTGGATGCCAGCAACCCGGCCCAGGTACACCTGGCCATCCGCCCGGACACCCAGAGCGGCCACTACCAGTGGTTCCACTTCAAGGTCAGCGGGCTCACACCGGGGCAGGTCCATCGCTTCAGCCTGGACAACGCTTCTGGCTCCTCGTACAAGAACGCGTGGAGCGGCTACAACGCTGTGGCCAGCTACGACCAGCAGCGCTGGTTCCGCGTGCCAAGCCAGTTCGACGGTACGGCGCTATCGTTCGAGGTCAAGGCTGAACAGGACCAGATCTGGTTCGCTTACTTCGAGCCCTACCCGCGGGCCCGCCACAACCAGCTGATCGAGCGTGCCCGCGAACTCCCGGGGATCGAGTTGCTGGCCAGCGGCCGCAGTATCCAGGGCCGCGATATCCCGCTGCTGCGGGCAGGTGACGGTGCCGAAGGCAAGCGCAAGCTGTGGCTGATTGCCCAGCAGCACCCGGGCGAGCACATGGCCGAATGGTTCATGGAAGGCGTGATCGACCGCCTGCAGGCCAACGATGCGGTGGTCCAGCAATTGCTGGCAAAGGCCGACCTTTACCTGATCCCCAACATGAACCCCGACGGCGCCTTCCTTGGCCACCTGCGCACCAACTTCAAGGGCAAGGACCTCAACCGCGCCTGGCAGGACGCCAGCGTCGAATTCAGCCCGGAAGTGTTCTTTGCACAAGCGCAGATGAAGCAGTACGGTGTGGATGCCTTCATCGACGTGCACGGTGACGAAGAGATCCCCCACGTGTTCACGGCCGCATGCGAGGGCAACCCGGGTTACACCCCTCGGTTGGCCAAACTCGAAGAGCAGTTCCGTAGCACCTTGTGCAGTCTGACCCGCGACTTCCAGACGGTGCATGGCTATACCCGTGACGAACCCGGACAGGCGAATACGACGCTGGCCTGCAATGCGGTGGGCATGGCCCATGACTGCCTGTCACTGACGCTGGAGATGCCGTTCAAGGACCATGACGACGCGCCCGATGCAGTCACCGGGTGGTCGGGGGCGCGCTCAAAGGCACTGGCCGGCGCGGTGCTGGAGACCCTGGCAAGCATGGTTGGCGATTTGCGCTGAACCTCGTCTTGCGCAGCCCCTGCAGGAGCAGCCCGTCGCGACACGCGGCGGTTGCTTCGGGGGTATTGACCGCCGTTCAGAACTGCACATCCAGTATCACACTGTCGGTATAGGTCGCAGCCGGCGGTGTCGCCTGATCGGTATAGACCTTGGCGTTGTAGTTGAACACCTGGCTACCCGTGCCGGTACCCACGCCGGGGTTGATGTCGGCATCTGTACTGGAACGCCTGGCAGCCCCTGACGCCCCCCAGCGCACGGTGCCGGCACTTTTGAAAATGTCATAGGCCAGGTAGTTGTTGGCCGAAGACTTCATCCGCCGCCGCCCACCGGACACGTTCTGCCCGTCACCCAGCCCTACCGTGTAGCTGCTGCCCTTGGTGCATGACACGTTTATGCCCTGGCTCACCGTGCCGAACCCCGCCACCACCGGCGCACTGGCGAAGCTGATGTCAGGCGTGGTGATCTGGCAATCGTTGGTCACCGTCAGGCTCACGTTCAAGAGCTGGCTACCCGAGCCGATGTCGCGCCCAAGGCATATCCCTAACGCGCCAATCCCCGAGCAATAATCCCAGCTCCAGGCCACGGTCAGGGCCTCTTGATACAACCCGGCCGCGACATTGCTGCCAATCTGGGTGCGCATGTAGATCGGCACCGCCTTGGGCGTGGTACCGCCGAGCAGCCCCAGCAAGTCGAGGATGCCGTTGCGGGCGAAGTCGTAGGCCACACCCCGGGTAATCGGGTAGCGGGTGGTGTTATCGGCATACAGCGTGTAGGGAATGACATCGCCTGTCGGGCCGACCAGCCCGCCCGAGGCGGGCGTGATCGTGGCGTAGAAGTGATCACCGCTGCTGAGCACGGTCAGTAGTGAACCGGTGCACTGCAACCCGGAGTTGAGGCTGGAAGCCGTCTGTACCGTGTTGCGAACCTGCGTTGAATTAAGGCTGCCAAACGCTGCCGGCAACGTGGCCACCGATGAGCAAAGCGCCCAGACCGTACTGCTCGGCAACAGCAGCACGCTCGCCACCAGGCCCCGCCGCCAGGCATTCATCGGCACACCAACGGACCAATCAAAGGGACCGAGCCTTGCGCTTCGGGCAGGTCGAACGCCACTTCGCAATGCCCACCCCCTTCAAGCGCCACCTGAAGGCGGTTATGCAACGACAGGTTCTCCAGGTATACCAGCCCGTCCCATCCCACCACCGCCTGGGTGCCACTCTCTGCGTGGGTAACACGGCTACCCAGTTTGAGCACCTGCTGATTGCCATCCACCAATTCAACACTGGCCGCCATGACGCGCTTGAGGGGGAATTCCAGCAAGTAGCCACTGCCCCGTCGTACCGCCACACGCTGCTCAACGTCCGGCGCGAGGACATCCGGTGGTAGGTTCATGGGATCGATCTCGTACTTACCCCGGTAGTAACCGCTGCTGTAAGGCACCAGCAAGTGCCCCTTGGCATCGGTACGGCCGATTTCCTGGTTTTCATAACGCACCGGCACATCCGCGTAACCTGCGGTGCTGACCACCACGAAGGCATCATCGATACGGTTGGCGGCGAACACGCCGGCATCCATCCACACCAGAGAACCACTGGCGTCGGCCCAGCGGGTCATCTCGCCGCTGCTGCCATACACACCGGCCTGCAATTGCACCGATTGCAGGCGCCAGGTGACGTCGGCCTGGCGATAGGCATCACGGTCGCTGCCTGCGGCATACCCAAGGTTGTAACCGACGCCGACACCCGCTGGCACCGCACGGCTGTAGTTGACCCGTTGCAGGGTCTCGCCTTCATTGCTGCGTTCCATGCTCAGCGCCAAGGTGCCGTGCAAGTCGAACGGGATCACCAGTTGCGCCTGCACCGCCCACTGGCTGTCACCCACTTCACGGTTGGCCGACAGGTACACACTGCTGCTGCCCCACAGCGGCTTGCTGTAGCTCAGGTTGATCAACCGGGTACGCGTACCGTCACCGGCGCGCACGTCGAAGTAGCCAGCGCCAATGCTGCCGTACTCGTTAAGGTTGACACTGAGGGTGACCTGTTCGCTGCTTTTGCTCAGTTGCATCTCCGCAGAGCCCACCCGGCTCAGGTCGGCATAGTCGCCGTGGCGTTGCAGGCGCTGGTAACCGAAGCCGATGCGCTGGCTGTTGTACTGGTAGCCAAGGGCGACCTGGTGCCCCTTTTCGCCATCGAACCGGCTTTGCGCCAAGGCGGCGTTGAGCACGCCGAAGTTGCCCACGCGCATGTTGCCACCCAGCCCACCCAGCATCAGCGACTCAGCCGTTTCGGCGTGGGTTTCCAGGGTGAAGATGTCACTGAGCCCATAGCGCAGGCTGCC
This sequence comes from Pseudomonas sp. Kh14, assembly GCF_900291005.1. NCBI lineage: Bacteria > Pseudomonadati > Pseudomonadota > Gammaproteobacteria > Pseudomonadales > Pseudomonadaceae > Pseudomonas > Pseudomonas sp. Kh14. Next base: position 149,270 of record NZ_OLKJ01000024.1, on the reverse strand, counting down.
CGAGGCGATACCCGGTCCATAGCTGAAATCACGTACGCCGTAATCACGGCGCAGGCTCCCGGCGGCCACCGAGTAGTCCGACAGGCCCTTCTGCAGCAGGCTGCTGGTGACATAGAACGGCAAGGTGGTCGACACCTGCCGGCCAAGGGCATCAGTGGTGACCACCACCGCCTCCCCGGCACCGTTGATGAACGGCACATTGGTCAGGGTGTAGGGGCCTGGCTGCAGTTCGGTGGTACTGGACTTGAAACCGTTGATGAACAGGTCAAGCGACGTCGGCACCGCCGCTTCACCGGCGAACGCAGGCAACGGGTAAGTGACAAGATCAGGACGCGCAGCGAAGTCGCGTGACAGCTGCACCCCACCCACTCGCACCGAACTGCTCCAGGGCAAGGCACCCGTCACGAAGTCACCGGCTTCGTAGGTCAGCAGGCGCTGCTCGTCGGTGAAGCGCCAGGTGGTGTCGTAACGCATGAAGCCACGGCGGGTATCGTCCGCCTGTGCGCCATTGAAAGACTGACGCCACTGCCCGGTGCTGGAAAAGGTACCCCAGCTGTCGAACAGGCGCAGCTCGTTCCAGGCGGCCAGGTAGGTACCGCCTTCATCGGTGTCGTTGAGATACAGGTCGTAGTTGAACAAGGCGCCGAAACTGCTGCGCGCATCGCTGGCCGGGTAAAGGTTGCGATCACCCACTTGCTGTTCTGGCAACCAGGCTGGCGGCACTTGCAGCAGCAGGCGCTGGTTCTGACTGTCGTAGTCGGTGTGTAGCCCCGCGATGCTGTCCAGGGCCACCTCCCCCTGGGGATTGCCCGGCAGCGAAACGCCGGCTGCACGCAATACGTCGCTGTCCAGATACAACCGCCCGGCCCGCTGCTGCACCGGTATCAGGTCAACCCTGGGCATCTGGTTCACCACCAGGTCGAGGTAAAGGGTGGCCTCGGCGATGGCGGACATCTCCGTGGGCGGTGGGGGCAAGTCGTCGGCCAGCACCAGCGCGGGGCTGACCATGGCCAGCCCCAGGCACCAGCGGCACGTCGTCGCCGGGAGCCACTTCACACACGGTTTCCAACCATTGCCGGGTCCTCCTTGGCCCCTGCACTTCATTCAGCCGTTGGCTCATTGGCCTTGGCGGATGGCGTCCGCCGAGCGCTGACCATTGACCCTGCCCTTGAGCACGCTGCCGTTGCCGGATGCGACGGGAGCCGGCCAGCGCATGCTTGCCCCCGGCAGCACATAACCCAGCAGGCCTTCAGCCAGTGGCTTGCTCTGGCTGCCTTGCTGCACGACCACATCGGTCAGCCGCGCATGTACCGGGCCCGTGTTACGCAGTTCAATATAGGGCTTGCCCTGCACCGTCACCGGGCGCCAGCTGAGCTGCGGCTTGCCCACGCCCTCGGCATTGCGTCTGCCTTCAGGGTCGGCCTTGCCCCACAGCCCTTCGCCATAGACGAACAGCGGCACCGAATAGCGCATCTGCAATCGAATGGCCGCCGTCGCGCCGGGCTCGGCCTTGTCGACCGCAATGGCGGGCGGAATCTCGTCGATGATGATGCGGTAGGCCTGCTCCTGGCCGGCCGGTGAAGGGCCGGTACGGGTCAGGCGGATCAGTTGCTTCTGCCCGGGTGCAATGTTGGCGACCGGCGGGCTGCCGATAATCTCGCGCTGCGCCTGGAACTGCTCCTGGTAATCACCCTGGCGCCAGGCGAATACCCGCACCTGCAGGTTTGCCGGCGCAGTGCCACGGTTTTCCAGCCACAACGCACCTGCCTTCTGGTCGGCCTCCAGCACCGGGTCGATCGGCCAGATCAGCACCGAAGTGGCCGCCCAGGCCGGCAGGCTTGCCAGCGACAATAAACCTGTCAATCCACGCGTCCACTTCGCGCCTGCCCGCATGCAGCTCTCCTTAGACACTTGTCATGGGTGGCGCTGGCCGTTACCAGGTCACCGTCACTTGCACCACATCGGTGTAGGTCCCTGCCGGCTGCGTGCCGGTCAGCTGAACCCGTCCGTACACCGGTAACTTGATCGCCGTCGGGTCGGAATAGCTCACCGCCACGCTCTGGCCGATCCCCAAGGCCTGGCTATAGGCGGCGTCCCGGTACAACTGGTAGGCCAGCATTTGCGTGCCACTGGTGCGCTTCAGGTTGCGTGTGCCACTGGCACTGTTTTGCCCGCCGTCCAGGCTCATACTCATGGCCACGCCCGGCGTGCACTGGAACGTCACGGTAGAACCACCCAGCGATGTGCTGAGCAGCCCCGTGGACAGCGCCGACTGCGAGCCATAATCGAGCGTGCCATAGCTGGTGACACCCCCCACCACCAGGCACCCGGCGACAACCTGCGCCGTCACCGTGAAGGTACTGGTGGTCACTGCCCCCAACGGAGCGGCCAACAACATGCTGACGCCAGTCAGGCCTCCTGCCAGCCAGCCGCGCATGGGTCAGAACGACAGCTCGACCGAGATCGTGTCGCTGTAGACCCCTGCGGGCAGGCCCGCCTTGCCGACGGCCTTGCCATAAAGGTTGACCGTCTGAGCGGCGCCGGTACTGGTCGGCAGGGTGATGGTGTCGTCGACCGCCAGCAACGCCGTACGCCCCGCGTCGGTATAGAGGTCATACGGCACAAAGTTGCCAGAACCATCAGCGAGCGCACGGGTGCCACCGCTCGACTGGCCATCATGCAGGCCTGCACTCACTTTGATCACAGGCACCGTACCTGCAGAGCACAGGATGCTCATGGCGCCTCCCCCGCCTCCCAGCACCTGGGCATCGGCGGTGACGAACAAGGCATCCTCGGTACCGAAGTCCAGGGCACCGAAGTCAAGCCCCGACGTGCCCGACGTGCCATTGACCTGGCACGCCGCAGTCAGCGTCAGGGTCGAGCTGATACTCCCCGTCACCGTGGCCGCCTGGGCCTGGGAAGCCAACGCCAGGCCCAGGCCTGCGAGGAAGCAATATGAAAGGTTCGTTCGCATCGGAGTCTCCTTGCGTGGTTACCAGTCCAGGGTCACTCTGAGGGTGTCGCGGTAAAGCCCGGCCGGCAGCGCCCGCGGTTGCGCCACTACCACACCGTAGATGGGAATCGGCACTTGCTGGCTGCTGCGAATGGTGAAGGCCCGCGCCTGGCCGACGCCGTAGCGGCTGTTACCGCCTGGGTCGACCGCCAGCTGATAAGGAATCAGTTCACGGCCGTTGCTCAGGCGGCGAATGCCATCGTCGCCATTGAGACCACCATTGATACGCACGTTGAAGGCCTGAACCTCAGGCGTGCAACTGATTTGCAGGCTACCCTGACCGCCCACTTCGTCCACCTGGCTGCGCAACGGCTGATCCCAGTTCGGACCGCGCTCGCCAAAGTCCAGTACGCCTGGGTCACCCAGCACAGCCGGTTGCGTCTCGTTGCTGCTGATCTGGCAAGACGCGCTGATGACCAGCCGCGCCTGTATGAAGCCGGTGGTGCTGCCATGCACCGCACCGCCGGGGACCAGTAGCGGGCCAAGGGTGAGCAACAGGATCGAAGTGCGGCTCATGGCATGGCGTCCTTGTGCATGGTGGCGTCCCTACCAGGTGACGGTGACTTTCAGCAGGTCGGCATAAACCCCTGCATCCGGCACCCAGGCCAATTTGTCGATACGTGCGTACAACGGCAATTCAACCGAACCGCTGCCCGGTACACGCGCCGATTGGGCTACCCCCACTGCCAGCGGCTCACGCCAGGCAGCGTCACGGTACAAGCGGTAAGGAATGGGCCGCGCCAGGCGATCATCGCTCGCCAGGTAGCGGAGTTCGCCAACACCACCATGCTGGCCACCATCGACGCGCACCTGATAGGGCGTATCCGGGTTGCACTCCAGGCGCGGCGGGCGCTGGCTCAGCAGCACACCACTCAAGGGCGCGCCAGGGCCATCCAGGCGCGCCGTAGCACCCAGGTCGATCCTTCCCAGGGCCTGGGCTCCCGCATCGCGGGTCTGGTTGACCAGCATGCAGCCACGCTGCACCAGTACCCGCACCTCCACGAGAAAATCCGCAGCCACGGTAGTGCCGCTGAACAACAGGCCAAACAGCGGGGCCAGCATGCGCTCCGTCACCTTGTTATCCTTATCGAAACGTCTTGAACTGAGCGTAGCAGTGAGGCGGCGCAGCCGATGTGGCATAAAGCCATTTTTTTGTATTAGCGACAAAGCGATACCGTGGCATCAAAAAAAGCCTGTACCACACAGAACCCGTGGCCACCCCGTGCCTCCAATGGCCAGGAGCCGGTAAATTCACCGGGATTCTGTTAGGGTGAATCGTATTCGTCCCGCGCCAGACACCTGTGCCGTACACGGACGGACATGACAGGAGCTTTTTCAATCATGACTGCAGACAACTCACTGGCAGACGCCATGGAGCGCTGTGCCCAAGAACCGATTCAGGTTCCGGGCAGCATCCAGCCTCACGGCTTTCTGCTGGTGCTGGATGCCACCGACCTGTGCGTGCTGCAGGCCAGTGAAAATGTCGAGCACTGGTTGGGCTTGCCAGCCCGCGAACTGATCGGTTGCCACTTCGCCGACCTGGTTCACGAGGGCTTTGACCTGCACGCGCACCTCACACGGCTTCCCGAAGACGAAGTCTTCCCCTTCCACATTGGCGACGTGCACTTGCGCCAGGGCAACCCCGTCAGTGCCCTGCTGCACATGCTGGTCCATTGCCACGATCAGGTACTGATTGCCGAGTTCGAACCACCCCGCCTGCCAGCAGACCTGGTCGGGCAAGGCGACTACTACCCGTTGGTGCGCAGCTTTGTCGCCAGTCTGCAACTGGCCGGCAGTATCGAAGACCTGCTGCAACAAGCGGTGCTGCAGCTCAAGCGCATCACCGGCTTTGGGCGGGTCAAGGCGTACCGTTTCGATGCCGAAGGCAATGGCCAGGTGCTGGCCGAGGTAGCCGACCCGGGCTACCCCAGCTACGCAGGCCTGTGTTTCCCGGCTGCAGACATCCCGCGCCAGGCGCGCGAGCTTTACCGGGTCAACCGTATCCGCGTGATCGAAGATGCCAACTATCAGCCCTCGCCACTGCTGCCCGCAACCAACCCGCGCACTGGCAAGGCGCTGGACATGAGTTTTGCTGTACTGCGCAGCGTGTCACCTGTGCACCTGCAGTACATGCGCAACATGGGCACGCTGGCCTCGATGTCGCTGTCGATCGTGGTCGACGGCGAGCTGTGGGGGCTGATTTCCTGCCACCATCAGCAGCCACGCCCGGTGGACCTGCGCACCCGCACGGCCTGCGAGCTGTTGGCCAGCGTACTGTCGTTGCAGATAGAGTCCCGCGAGTCCCATGCCAGTACGCGCAAGCTGTTGGCGCTGCGCCAGCACATCGTACGCATGATCTCGTCCATGGCCGACCACGACAGCGTCAGTGACGGTTTGCGCGACCTGCCTCACGTGCTGCTGGCCTTCGCCGACGCCCAGGGCGCGGCAGTGATCTCGGCCGAGCGCTGTGACCTGATCGGCCAGACCCCGCCTGAGGCCCAGGTGACGGCGCTGGTACACTGGCTAAGCCAACGTGACGAAGACAAGGTGTTCCATAGCGACAACCTGCGCCGCGACATCACTGAGCTGCCCGAGCTGGCAAACCATGCTGGCGGGGTGCTGGCGGTGGCCATCTCGCAGATCCACTCGCACTACCTGCTGTGGTTCCGCCCCGAGCAGATACGCACGGTCAACTGGGCCGGCCAGCCGACCAAGCAGGTCGGGCCACAGGGCAACCTCGACCCGCGGAACAGTTTTGAACGCTGGCAGGAAGAACTGCGCGGCTATTGTCAGGCGTGGGACCCACTGGTGATCGAGGGCGTGATGGAGCTGCGCGCCGCGGTACTGGGCATTGTCCTGCGCAAGGCCGAAGAGCTGGCACAACTGGCTGGCGAATTGCGCCGTTCCAACAAGGAGCTCGAAGCGTTTTCCTACAGTGTTTCCCACGACCTGCGCGCCCCGCTGCGGCACATCGCCGGCTATACCGAACTGCTTGGCGAGATCGAAGGCCAAGGCTTGAGCGAACGCGGCAAACGCTTCCTCCAGCATATTGGTGAGGCGGCGCACTTTGCCGGCAGCCTGGTCGACAACCTGCTCAACTTCTCGCAGATGGGCCGCTCGGCCTTGCGCCTGTCCGACGTCGACCTCAACGCCCTGGTCGAGGCCATTCGCAGCGAGCTAGCCCCCGATTACGAAGGCCGCGCAATCGTTTGGGACATCGCCCCGCTGCCCAAGGTGATCGGCGACCCGGCATTCATCAACATGGCCTTGCACAACCTGATAGCCAATGCCATCAAGTACACTCGCGGCCGTACGCCTGCTCGCATCGAGATCAGTGCCGTACAGCACCCTGACGAAACCGAGGTCTGCATCCGCGACAATGGCGTGGGCTTCGACATGGCCTACGCCAACAAGCTGTTCGGCGTCTTCCAGCGCCTGCACCGCATGGAAGATTTCGAAGGCACCGGCATTGGCCTGGCGAGCGTACGCCGCATCATCGAGCGCCATGACGGTCGAGTCTGGGCCACTGGCCAGGTCGACCAGGGCGCCAGCTTCCACTTCACCCTACCCCGAAACACTGCTACCTGAGGCATCGCTACCATCATGCTCAAGCCCATTCTGCTGGTCGAAGACAATCCCCGAGACCTGGAGCTGACCCTGCTGGCCCTGGAGCGCAGCCAGTTGGCCAACGAGGTCATCGTGCTGCGTGACGGCGCTGATGCGCTCGACTACTTGCTGCGCCGCAACGCCTATGCCGAGCGCGATGACGGCAACCCTGCCGTGCTGTTACTCGACCTGAAACTGCCCAAGGTCGACGGCCTGGAAGTGCTCAAGGAAGTGCGCGCCACTGCCGAACTGCGCAGCATCCCCACCGTGATGCTCACCTCTTCGCGCGAAGAGCCCGACCTGTTGCGTGCCTACGAGCTGGGGGTAAACGCTTATGTGGTCAAACCCGTGGAGTTCAAGGAATTCGTCACCGCCATCTCCGACCTCGGGGTATTCTGGGCAGTGCTAAACGAACCGCCACCCGGCTCACTGCGACTGAACCGTCGCGGTAGCAACTGAGGCCGCCGCAACGATGCAGCAAACGCCGTTGAAACTACTGATGGTCGAAGACAGCTCGATGGACGCTGAGCTTACCCTGATGCGCCTGGAGCGCAGCGGGCTGCATGTGCAGTCGCAGCTGGTGTTCGACCATGCGGGTGTCGAACATGCCCTGCGCCAGGCCTGCTACGACCTGATCTTGTGTGACTGCGTGCTACCAGGCTCGTCCGGCACCGAAGTGCTGGCCATCGCCCAACGCCTGGCACCCGACATCCCGTTCATATTCCTGTCCGGCATTTATGGCGAAGAGCACGCGGTGGAAATGATCCGCCTGGGCGCGACCGACTATGTGCTGAAGAAGAACCTGCCACTGCTGCCCAAAGCCGTGCGCCGGGCCCTCAGCGAAGTACAGGAACGCCAGCGCCGTCGCCGCGCCGAAGAGGCCTTGGCGGACGTCGAAGCACGTGCTCGCATCGCCATCGACGCCGCCGGCATGGGCACCTGGGACCTGCGCCCGCAAGAGGGCCTGTTGCTGTGGGATGACCGCTGCAAGACCTTGTTCGGCCTGCCCACCAGCACCGAAATGAGCCTTGAAGTGTTCTACGCCGGCATCTACCCCGACGACCTGCCACTGGTGCGCGAGGCGGTGGAACATGCCATGCGCCCGGAAAGTGACGGTCATTACCGCGTGGAGTTTCGGATCGCGCAACCCAATGGCCTGGAGCCCCGCTGGTTGCTGAGCAGCGGCCAAAGCCAGTTCGTCGATGATCAGTGCGTTCGCTTCTCAGGCGTACTGCAGGACATCCACGCGCAACGCCAGGCCACCCAGGCGCTGCGTCAGCTGAACGAGATGCTTGGCGAGCGGGTCGAGCGCCGTACCCGCGAACGCGATCGTGCCTGGGAGCTGTCGCAGGATTTGCTGGCCGTGCTGAACAAAGACCTGACCCCGGTCGCACTGAACCCCGCCTGGGAAGCCAGCCTGGGCTTCTCACGCGAACGCCTGAGCCAGTCGTCCTTGCTGCACCTGCTGCCTGAGCAGGACCAGGAACAGTTACTCACCGAACTGGCCGCCCTCGCCCACGGCCGCACCAGCGCACGCTTTGTCGGTCGCATCCTGCATGCCGGCGGCCAACAGCGCTGGCTGTCGTGGGTGGTGGTGCCGGAGGACACCTTGCTGTACGTGGTGGCACGCGACATCACCAGCGAGCGCGAAGCCGCCCTGAGCCTGGCAGACGCCAACGCGCGGCTGCGCGAACAGATCAACGAGCGCGAGCGCATCGAGGCCGCTCTGCAGCAGATGCAGCGGCTGGAAGCGGTTGGGCAACTAACGGCTGGCGTGGCGCATGACTTCAATAACCTGCTGACGGTGATACTCACCGGTGCCAGCTTTCTGGAGCGCGATCTGGCCAAGGCCGACCTGGACAAGGCCCGCACTCGCCTCACCCATATCCGCGAAGCGGGCGAGCGTGGTGCCAAGCTGACCTCGCAGTTGCTGGCCTTCTCCCGCCGCCAGCGTCTGGAGCCGGTGCCGCTGAACCTCAACCGTACCCTGGCCGGTCTGGAAGAGCTGCTGCGCCGCACGCTGGGTGGCAACGTCTCGGTACGTCTGGACCTTGACCTGGCCCTGTGGCAGGCACTGACCGACCCCACCCAGACCGAGATGATCATCCTCAACCTTGCGATCAATGCCCGCGATGCCATGCCCGACGGCGGCCAGCTGACCCTGACAACGCGCAACACCCATATCGACAAGCGCCCGCAACGCCCGGAAGACCCGGACCCGGGCGAGTACGTGATGCTGAGCATCCGCGATACGGGTTGCGGCATGAGCGAAGAGGTGCTGGCCAAGGTATTCGAGCCTTTCTTTACCACCAAGGACATTGGCAAAGGTTCGGGCCTGGGCTTGGCCCAGGTGTTCGGCTTTGCCAAGCAGTCCGGTGGCGGCGTGCGCATCGACACCACACTCGGTCGCGGTACCGAGGTGGCGGTATACCTGCCGGCGGTAAAAGAGGAGATGGTGAACGAACCCGTAGCAGCAGTGCTCAGTCAGTCAATCAGCGAAAGCGGCCATAACCGCACGGTGCTGCTGGTGGACGACGACCACCTGGTGCGCGACATGCTTGGCGATGTGTTACGCCAATACGGCTACCAGGTGCGCCAGGCGCACAGCGGCGAGCAGGCATTGGCATTGCTGGATGACGACATTGACCTGCTGCTGACTGATTTCGCCATGCCCGAGTTCAATGGTGCTCAACTGGCGCTGGCTGCCCGCGAACGGTACCCCCGCCTGCCGGTGGTGTTTCTTACCGGTTATGCGGAGTTGCAGGGGCTGGACCTGCCGGGCAGCCTGGTGATCCAGAAGCCGGTGCAGGCTGATGAACTGGCCAGGGCGCTGAACGAAATGCTGGGGATTTCCGGGTAACCCGGTAAGGCACGCCCCGCGCTCAGGAGGTGCGGAGGCGCGCAAAATCACAAAAACGCGAAAACGCGAAAACCCAGCGCTCATCTTTCCTGGCACCGGGTTAAATACGTTTGAATTTTGAAAAATGGCAGGGGCGGCTGGATTCGAACCAACGCATGGCAGGATCAAAACCTGCTGCCTTACCGCTTGGCGACGCCCCTGTATCGGATGCAGCGTTTGCTGCTCTGACAATTCCAACTGAGTGACAACCGGGTTGTTGTCTTGGAATGCGCGGCACTTTAACAACAAACTTTCGGTCTGTGAACCCCCCTGATCAAAAAAATTGCCAAAAAACAGCGAGTTAGTCATTTGGGCGCTGGTGTGGCGACCGTCCGTCGGTTTCCGCCCGCCTCGCTTCAACACAATCGCATTCCACACTTCCAATCAGGTAAGCCCATTGCATTGACCAAGGAGGACCCCATGCCTGTCTCTCACGATCTCTACCAGGACCTGCACTACCCGCGCGAAATCGTCCAGCAGCGCCGCCAGCAGGACAAGGCGCTGGACCGCTTGCTGGACGAATATATGGACATCGACAACCAGGTGCTCGCTGCCGAATCGATATCGGCCGGTAACTTCGTCGACGAAGACCTGCGCCACCTCAAGGAACGTCGCCTGGCGGTGAAGTACATGATCGAACGCCAGCTGGAGCGAAAGGCATAGCCCGCACAGGCACAAGAGGCGGCCAGACCTATCGCAAGAAGTGATGATTGCCCGGCACTTTCTCTATTAGTCAAAATGGCCGCTCTCGGGCAAGCTGCAGGCTGCCCCGCCATCGCCCAAGGAGCGTTGCTTTTGTCTGCCTGGATCCCTACCCCGCTGCGCCAGCTTGGCCAACGCTTGCGCGGCACCGCCAATCAACAGAGCGAGCTGCTCGGCTGGTTCGAGGACAAGGCGCACAGCCGTGGTTATCAGCTGAGTGACGGTCAGCGGCGGGTAATCCACTGCATGGCCGAACAACTGACGCAGCTTGAACAAGGTCAACCGCGCAGTCTGTACCTGTACGGCTCGGTCGGCCGGGGTAAAAGCTGGCTGCTCGATGGCTTTTTCCAGGCCGTGCCGATAGCCGCCAAGCTGCGCCTGCATTTTCATGATTTCTTTGCACGCCTGCACCAGGGCATGCACCGCCACCGGGCGCTGGACGACGCGCTGGGCGCAACGCTGGACGAGCTGGTGGGTGGTTGCCAAGTGCTGTGCTTCGACGAATTCCACGTGCATGACATAGGCGATGCCATGCTGCTCACCCGGCTGTTCAACGCCTTGTTCGCCCGTGGCGTGTACCTGCTGGTGACCTCTAACTACGCGCCCGAAGGGCTGTTGCCCAACCCGCTGTATCACGAACGTTTTCTGCCGGTCATTCGCCTGATCAACAGCTCGATGCAAGTGCTCGAAGTCGGTGGCGACACGGATTTTCGCAGTTTGCCGGCCAACCGCGAGCATCAGCGTTTTACCCAGGGCCATTATGTCTGGCCGGGTGATGCGGCGCAGCGCCAGGCGCTGAATGTGCCGAGCGAACAACCGGTGATACTGGACGTGAACAAGCGCCCGCTGCGAGCGCTGGCCATCGATGGCCGGCGGGTGGTGCTTGGCTTTGACGATCTGTGCGAGAAGGCCACCGCGGTCATCGACTACCTGGTGCTGGCCAGGGAGTATGACGAGTGGGTCATCGATGGGCTGGATGACCTCTCGGCGTGTTCGCTGGCGGCTCAGCAGCGCTTCGTCAACCTGGTGGATGTGCTGTATGACCAGGATCGGCGGGTGATTGTCATAGGTAAACGTCCGCTGGAAGAGAGCCTGGGCGGCCCGCTGGCCGACCTGATGCGTACCCGCAGCCGGTTGGGGCAACTGCACCAGATTGCCCCCTGAGCCTGCAGTGCCTGAGCCGGCCCATTCGCGGGTGAACCCGCTCCTACGACCACCGATGCGTCTGTAGGAGCGGGTTTACCCGCGAGTACGGTAGCGGCCGCAACGGTGAACGGCGGGTGGTAATTGGCCAGCAGGCCCGGCCTCTTCGCGGGTGAACCCGCGCCTACGACGGCCTCTGCCGAGCCACCGATGCACGTCCCGCCCGCGAAGGGGCCATCGAGGTCAAACCATCAACCCGCCCTGGGCAAATCCGCCAGCACCGCTTCGATCTCACCCAGCACCGCAGGGTCATCCAGGGTCGAAGGCGGCACATAATCCTGCCCATCGGCAATCTTGCGCAGCACCGCCCGCAGAATCTTGCCGGAACGGGTCTTGGGCAGGCGCTTCACCAGCCGGACCCGGTTGAAACAGGCCAGCGGGCCAATTTCCTCGCGCACACTGCCCACCAGCTCCACCAGCAACTGCGCCTCGGCAATGCCCTCGCCATCCTTGAGTACCACCAGCGCCAACGGTACCTGCCCCTTGATCTCGTCATGCACACCGATCACAGCACACTCCGCTACCGCCGGGTGGCGGGCGACCAGGTCTTCCATTTCACCGGTGGACAAACGATGACCGGAAACGTTGATCACATCATCGGTGCGCCCCATGATGTAGACGAAGCCATCATCGTCCAGATAGCCGCCGTCACCCGTGTGGTAGTACCCCGGATATGTGCACAGGTAGGCCTGCAGGTAGCGCTCGTGATCCCCCCACAGCGTCTGGCTGCAGCCGGGGGGCAGTGGCAGTGCAATCACGATCGAACCCTGATGGTTGGCCCCGAGCAAGTGGCCTTCGTCATCCAGTACGCGAACGTTGTAACCCGGCACCGCCCGGTTGCTCGACCCTGGCTTCGCCGCGCTGCCCTCCAGCCCGACGCAAGGCGCGGTGACCGGCCAGCCGGTCTCGGTCTGCCACCAGTGGTCGTGCACCGGCTTGCCACTCACCCGTTCCAGCCATTCATGGGTGCTGGAATCCAGCTTTTCCCCCGCCAGGAACAGTTGCCGCAGCGAGCTGAGGTCATGTTTGCGAATCAGGTCGCCCTCCGGGTCTTCCTTGCGGATGGCGCGCATGGCCGTAGGTGCACAGAACAGCGCGTTGACCTGGTACTGCTCCACCACCCGCCAATAGGCCGAAGCATCCGGGGTGCGGATTGGCTTGCCTTCGTAGAACACGGTGGTACAGCCGCTCATCAACGGCCCGTAGACGATCAGTGAGTGGCCGACCACCCAACCGACGTCGGAAATGCCCCACCACACATCGCCGGCCTGCATGCCATAGATATGGCGCATGGCGTAACAGAGCGCCACGGCATTGCCGCCGTTTTCCCGGACGATACCCTTGGGTTTACCGGTGGTGCCTGAGGTATACATGATATACAGCGGGTCGCCGGCATCCAGCTCGACGGGCGCAACCGGTTCGGCGCCGGCCAAGGCCGCCTGCCAGTCCAGGTCGCGGCCTGGCAGCAGTTCAGCGTGCGCCTGTGGCCGCTGCAGCACCAGCACATTGCGCGGCTGGTGCCGGGCCAGTTGCAGGGCACGGTCAACCAGCGGCTTGTATGCAATGACCCGGTCGAACTCCAGCCCGCACGATGCCGTCAGCAACAAGGTGGGCCGAGCGTCATCGATGCGCAGGGCCAACTCGTTGGCGGCAAAGCCACCGAACACGACCGAATGCACCGCGCCGATCCGCGCGCAGGCCAGCATCGCCATGGCCGCTTGCGGCACCATGGGCATGTAGATGATCACGCCATCGCCCTTGTTCACCCCCAACTGGCGCAGCAAACCGGCCAGGCGTGCTACCTCGTCGCGCAACTGGTTGTAGGTGTAGGTCTGCTGCACACCGGTCACGGGCGAATCGTAGATCAGCGCCAACTGCTCGCCCCGGCCCTGCTCGATCTGGTGATCGAGGGCCAGGTAACAGCTGTTGAGGCGGCCATCCGCGAACCAGCGGTGGGTACCGTCGGCGTTGTCTTGCAGGGTCAAGGCAGGCTTGCGGTGCCAGGCCAGGTCTGCGGCCTGTTCCGCCCAGAACGCGGCAGGGTCGGAAATGGAATGGGCGTAGCTGTGCTGGTAGCTCATGTCGTTAAAAACCCGGTACTTGTTGTTATTGAAGGGCGAAACCTGAGTATGGACCGCTCTACCCACGCCGCCATGGGACTAAAGTCACAACCGACCTGCAAATTTGCAGACAACGCAATAACGCCCCATAACAGTGCAAAGCCTCTAGAATAGGCCACCCCTTCAACCACCGAGCAGCACATGGACATCGAGCAGGCCCGTACCTTCCTGGAAATTGTGCGTTGCGGCAGCCTGGTCGCCGCGGCCGAACGCCTGTTCGTGTCACAAACCGCGATCACCGCGCGCGTGCAGCGCCTGGAACAGCAACTGGGTTGCCAGCTGTTCGTGCGTAGCCGCAGCGGCGCCAGCCTGACCAGCGATGGCGAAGCGTTCGTCAGTTATGCCAACCAGTTGGTGCAAACCTGGGAAGCCGCGCGCCGCGACCTGCCGTTGCCTGAAGGTTGCCAGCAGGTGCTGCATGTGGGCGGCGAGGTGAGCTTGGGCAACCCGATGATGCTCGACTGGGTAAGTGCCCTGCACCGTGAACTGCCCAGCCATGCCATCCGCAGCGAGGTCAGCGATGGAGAGTCGCTGCTGCGCAAGGTCGAGATGGGCTTGCTGGACGCCGCGCTGGTCTACCAGCCGACCTACGGTCCAGGCCTGCAGGTGGAGCAGTTGATGGAAGAGAAGCTGATTCGCGTGCGCCGGGTCGAGCGGCCCGAGCCGTACATCTACATCGACTGGGGCGAGGCCTTCCGCCGCCAGCATGATGCGGCCCTGCCCGACTGCGCGCGCCCGGCGCTAAGCTTCAACCTCGGCCCATTAGCCCTGCAGTTCATTCTCGACCAAGGTGGCAGTGGCTACTTCCGCACGCGGGTGGTGCAGGCCTATCTGGACAGCGGCGTGTTCGAGCGGGTACCTCAGGCTCCGGAGTTCACCTACCCGACCTTTCTGGTGTACCCGCGTAAACGTGACAGCGAAGCCCTGCAACAGGCCTTCGCGATCCTGCGCCGGCTGGTAGCTGCCGGCGCCAGCGACTGGTCACAACGCTGGGACCCGGTTATCTGAAGCCTCGGTCTTGCTGAGCAACTGACGCTTGAGGCCGGCAATCAGGTCGGTCTGGGTGATCACCCCCACCAGCTTGTCGCCATCAAGCACCGGCAAGCAGTGCAGGCCTTGTTCGCACAACAAGGGCAGCAGGCGTTCCAACGGGTGCTGGCTGCTGACACTGACAACCCGCCTGCTCATCACTTGCGCCATGCGCACCGCCTGGCGGCCGAACAGACCGCGCCAGCTGAAACGCCCACGCTGCATCGCCGGGCCAACCAGGTCGCTGAGGCTGACGATGCCCACAAGCTTGCCGTGCTGCAGGACAGGCAGGGTGTTCAGGTGATGGCTGGCGAGCATTTTCCAGGCCTGCTCCAGCGTGGCATCAGGCGTGACGAACTGCACATCGCGGGACATCACCGAGGCCGCGGTGATACCGCCAAGGCTGCGCTGCAGGGCGTGCTGCTCGGTGGCGAGGATGATGCGCTCCAGCTCGTCACGGGTGACGTCGACGAACTCGCCCAGCTCTTCCAGGGCCTGGTCCAGGTCTTCACTGCGGATGCCGACCCGCTCGCCGGGCAGTGGGTCATGGGTGTGGTGCAGGTCTTTGCGTGGCACCGCGCCTTTCGGGTAGCGCACACCCGTCAAACGGTTGTAGGCGATTGCCACTGTCACCAGGATCAGCGCATTGAGCAGCACCGGCTCCAGCAGGTGATCGCCCATGGCGGTCAACCCCGGGTCGGCCAGCACCGCGCTCACTGCCACACCGCCACCCGGCGGGTGCAGGCAGCGCAACAGGCACATGACCAGGATCGAGATGCCGAGTGCCGCAGCAGCCACCCACAGCTCGGGGCCGAAGCCTTCGCGCATGGCCAGCCCCACTGCACCCGCCAGGGCGTAGCTGCCCAACACCGGCCAAGGTTGGGCCAAGGGGCCGGAATGCACCGCAAACACCAGTACCGCCGAAGCAGCCAGCGGGCCGAGCAAGTGCAGGGCGATGTTCGGGCCATAGGCCATGCTGGTCAGCCAGCCCGCGAGGAAAAGGCCAAATAGCGCACCGATACCGGCACGCAACCATTCTTTTGGGGGGATGTTGAGAGGGGCCGGCAACAGCCGCTGCAGACGACTTTCGGAACGCGAGGCAGACATTTGGGCAATCGGGATCTTTGGTTTTTCTGTTCAAAAAGAAAGCCCAGCAGAGTTGGCCTGGGCCTCGTATTGCGCATGCAATACCACAAGGGGCTCCGTCCGTGGAGAGATGGAAACCACAGGGTTTCGTGGGAGGATTTTGCCGGGTGGGGGGAATTTGGGCTAATTCAAAAAACTGCGGCTGTACTGCAATTTTTTTGCAGTACTGATAGGGCCAAAGGACGCTGCGCGCCCTTTCGCGACACAAGGCCCCACAGGGGATTGCGTACCCCTGTAGGAGCGGCCTTGTGTCGCGATGGGCCGCACAGCGGCCCCGGCATCAACGAGCCTTGCGCGGCAGGTCGATGCTCACCCGCAACCCGCCCAGCGGGCTCTCCAGCAAGGCCAGGCGGCCGCCCCATGCGTCAACGATATCGCGCACGATGCCCAACCCCAGCCCATGCCCAGCCACCTGTTCGTCCAGCCGTGAACCTCGCTCCAGCACCTGCTGCCGCTGGTCTTGCGCAATACCCGGGCCATCGTCATCAACCCAGAGCCGGTAGCCCTCGGCGTTCGACGCGATACCCACGCGCACCTCGCTGTCAGCCCACTTGCAGGCGTTGTCCAGCAGATTACCCAACAGTTCCAGCACGTCCTCGCGGTCCCAGGGCAACAACAGCCCGGGCGACACATCACTTGCCAGCAGCAGGCCCTCGCCATGAATCATGCCCAAGGTCCCGAGCAACCCCGGCAGTTCGGCATCACAATCGAACTGCGCACCCGGCAGCGCATCCCCTGCCAGGCGCGCACGGTTCAGCTCGCGCGCCAGGCGTTCCTGAATCTGCTGCAACTGCTCGCGCATTTGCGCGCGCACCTCCGGCAGACCCTGCAGGCGTTCACTGGAAGCCAGGCTCAGCAGCACCGCCAGCGGCGTCTTCAGCGCATGGCCGAGGTTACCGAGGGCATTGCGTGAACGGCGCAGGCTGTCTTCGGTATGGCTGAGCAAGTGATTGATCTGCCCCACCAGCGGTACCAACTCGCTGGGCACCTCGGCATCCAGCTGCGAGCGCCGCCCCTGCTGCAGTTGGGCGATCTGCTGGCGCGCCCGCTCCAGCGGCCGCAGCGAGCGGGTAACCGTGATGCGCTGCAGCACCAGAATCAGGATCAGCGCCACCAGGCCCATGCCCAGGCCGATCTGCTGCAAGCGTCGGAAACCTTCGCGCACCGGTGAATAGTCCTGAGCCACACTGATCGAAATGTCCTGGCCCAGCCGCCGGTAGTCGGCACGCAGGGCCAGCAGCTGCTGGCCTTCGGGGCCGAGTTCATGGCTATCGGAAAGCCCGGGCGCTGCGGGCTTGGGCATGTCCAGGTCCCACAGCGAACGAGACCTCCAGGTACCTTGGTCGAAATCGATGCGGAAGTAGTAACCGGAAAACGGCCGCTGATAGGCAGCCGAGATACGCCGCTCATCCAGCTGTAGGCCCGAAGGCCCGCGCACCAATGCCACCAGAAGGTTCTCGCTTTCGTTGCGCAGGCCGTTTTCCAGATAACGCTGCAGGCCGGCCTCGAACAGCCACAAGGTCAGTTGCGCCAGCACCACGCCGACTACCACCAGTACCGCCACCAGGCCCAGGCTCAGGCGCGCCTGGATCGACTTCACTCGCCGCTCCCGGCATAGATGTAGCCTTGCCCGCGACGGGTTTCGATCACACTGCGGCCCAGCTTGCGGCGCAAATGGTTGACGTGGACCTCCAGCACGTTCGAGTCGCGCTCGGTTTCACCGTCGTAGAGGTGCTCGGCCAGGTGGCTTTTGGACAGGATCTGCTGCGGGTGCAGCATGAAGTAGCGCAGCAGGCGGAACTCGGCGGCAGTCAGTTGCACATCCACCCCGTCGCGGCTCACGCACTGACGGCTTTCGTCAAGGTGCAGGCCGGCTGCTTCCAGCTTCGGCTGATTGGCCAGGCCACGGGCGCGGCGCAGCAACGCCTGGATGCGCAGTTGCAGCTCTTCGGGGTGGAAGGGCTTGCTCAGGTAATCGTCAGCCCCTGCCTTCAGCCCTTCAATGCGCTCGGCCCAGGAGCCGCGGGCAGTGAGGATCAATACCGGTGTGGCCAGGCCGGCGGCGCGCCACTGGGCCAGCACGTCCAGGCCGGGCAAGCCAGGCAGGCCGAGGTCCAGGATGATCAGGTCGTAAGGCTCGCTTTGTCCCTGGTAAACCGCGTCACGGCCATCAGCCAGCCAGTCCACGGCATAGCCCTGGCGCTGCAGGCCGGTGGTCAGTTCATCGGCCAACGGTACGTTGTCCTCGACAAGCAACAGGCGCATTCAGTCATCTTCCTCGTCTTTGAGCAGGGCGCCGGTGCTGGCATCGAGCTTGATCTCGCGCACCACACCTTCAGTCGTCAGCAACTCGACTTCATATTCGTAGCGATCATCGTCTTCTTCCAGCTCGGCTTCCAGCAGACGCGCCCCGGGGTGACGCCCCAGGGCGGTCTCGAGCAGCTGTTCGAGCGGCAGGATGATGCCCTTCTGACGGAGCTTCAGGGCTTCATCCTGGTCCAGGTCGCGGGCAACAGCCAGGGAGCAGACGGCAAGCAGCGAGAGCGCCAGGTAACGTGCCGTCCGGGATACATGGATCATCAGCTGTCTCGTTCGTCCTTGAGCACCTCACCGGTCTTGGCATCCATGTCGACGTCCCATTCGACGTTCTGCGTATCACGCAGCTCGACCTTGTAGATGTAGCGGCCGTACTCGTCTTCAAGTTCCGAGTCAGTGACGGTGGCGCCTGGGTGCTTGGCCACGGCAGCGGCCTTGAGCTCGTCCAGCGACTTGATGGTCTTGGCGTTGACCAGTTTGACCACTTCGTCAGGCTGAACGTCCTTGGCGAAGGCGGCATTGGCGCCCAGGGCGAGGGCAGCGGCGGTGATCAGGGCAGTCATGGTTTTCATCGTTCTTCTCTCCTGAGAACTGTGCAAGTTGTCTACGGGGTTAAGATTAACCAGCGGTCCTTAATTCAACCTGAAAACAACTGGCGGCATGATAGCGCAGTTACGCCGCCAACCCGACTTGGCCTCGTGCAAGGTGCGGCCTTGCGCTGCGAAAGGGCCAATACAGGCACACACAGGTGTGTTATCTGTAACGGCTGCTTTGAGCCCAAGAGACCCGCCATGAGCGCCATCCACATCAAATACCCCGCCCTCACCTTCAAGGCCGGCCAGCGTGCCTTGCGACACATCCGCGAGCGCGGCCTGCAAGCGGCCGATGTCGGGGTATTGCCGGGCGCGGCGGGTGGGCCGAAGCCGCTGGGCATCCAGGGCCTGGACCTGGCGCTGTTCGGCGAGTTGCTACCCTCGGCACCCCGTCAGCGTGCCCTGATCGGCGCATCGATCGGTGCCTGGCGCTTCGCCAGCGCCTGCCTCGACGACCCGGTCGCCGGCATCCGCCGCCTGGGCGAGCTATACACCGAGCAGGATTTCGCCAAGGGCGTCACCCCGGCCGAAATCAGCCGCAGTTGCCAACGCATGCTCGATGACCTGCTGGAGGGCCGCGACGGCCAGCTGCTGGCCAACCCGCACTACCGCCTGAACATCCTGGTGGTGAAAAGCCACGGCCAGCTCGCTCACGACCATCGCGGCCGCCTGGGGCTGGGCCTGGGCTCGGTGGTTGCCAGTAACCTCCTGGGCCGTTCGCGCCTGGCCCGCCACTTCGAGCGCATCATTCTGCACGATGGGCGCGCCGCGCCTCCGCTCGACACGCTGACCGACTTCCCCTCACGCTACCTGCCGCTGGACTTGACCAACCTGCGCCACGCCCTGCTCGCTTCCGGGTCGATACCGATGGTCATGCAGGGCGTGAAAGACATCCCCGGTGCCGGCGCCGGCACCTACCGCGACGGCGGCCTGCTCGACTATCACCTCGACCTGCCCTATCGCGGCGACGACCTGGTGCTGTACCCGCACTTCACCGACAAGGTGGTACCCGGCTGGTTCGACAAGGCCCTGCCTTGGCGCAAGGGCGATGCCACCCGCCTGCAAAACGTGCTGCTGATGACGCCTTCGCCGCAATACCTGGCAGCCCTGCCCTACGGCAAACTGCCCGACCGCAACGACTTCAAGCGCTTCATGGGCGATGCGCCAGGGCGCAAGCGCTATTGGTACAAGGCCATTGCCGAGAGCCAGCGCCTGGGGGATGAACTTCTGGAACTGACCGCCACCGGGCGGCTGCATGAACGCCTGCAAGCCTTGTAGCGGCCATGCTGGTAGACTGCGCGCATTATTGATTCACACAGAGTTATGACAGCGTGGAAATTTTCAAGGATTCCACAGTGGATTCCCGCCTAAAACCGGACAATCCCGAAAGAACGAAAGGCGCCCGTATATGGGCGCTTTTCTGTCCTTAATCGTCCCGGTATGACTCTCCACATCCTCCGATAATTAGTACATCATCCAGTACATCGACCAACCAAGCAGAGGCAATGTACTAGTGGCGCTCACGGACACCGCGGCCAGGCAGGCCAAGCCCCGGGAAAAGGGCTACACCTTGGCGGACTCGCTGGGGCTCACTCTCTACGTGGCTGAGACCGGCGTGAAGAGCTGGCACTTCAGGTTCACCTGGCTTGGCAAGCAGGCCAGGATTTCGCTTGGGACTTACCCAGAGATCGGATTAAAGGAAGCGCGTGCGCGGCGAGATGAGGCGCGCGAAGACGTTGCGCAGGGCAAAGACCCGCGCGAATCAAGGAGGGAAAAGAAGGTAGAGCGCCTGGGCGCCAAAGAGAGGACTTTCCGCCGCGTCTACGAGGAGTGGCTGGAATTCAGGAAGGGAGGCCTGACCGAGTCAACGGTCAAGGTGATTTCTAACGCGATGGAACTGGATGTACTACCTGCTTTCGGCCTGCGCCAGATAGACAGCATCAAGCGCGCGGACGTGATCACCCTGATCCGGAGGATAGAGCGGCGCGGCTCAATCACCACAGCAGTTAAAACAAGGCAGTGGATCGGCCAGGTGTTCCGCTATGCCGTCGCGATCGGGATGATTGAGATCAACCCCACGGCGGAAATGCACGCTGTGACTGAGAAAATGGCTCCGCACAAGAACCGGCCCTTTCTCGCATTCACGGAGATGCCGGCCATCATCAAGGCCATTGAGGAAAGTGAGTCTGGCCTACAGCTGCAGTGCGCCACCAAGCTGCTCATCCTAACCGCCTGCCGGCCAGCAGAGGTGCGCAAGGCTGAATGGTCGGAGATTGACCTAGATACAGCGACCTGGTCCATCCCTGCCAGCAAGATGAAGATGCGGCGCGACCATGTGGTACCGCTGTCGCGCCAGGCTGTCGAGTTACTGCGATCGATGCTGCCGATATCCGGCGGTTTGAAATACGTGTTTCCGAACCGAACCGATGCCGTGCGCCCGATCGGCATCAACTACGCGGTGAACCTGATGGACAGGTGCGGCTATACCGGCCGGCAATCTCCGCACGGCTTCCGACATCTGTTTTCCACGGAGATGAACAGCCGCGGCTATAACAAGGACTGGATCGAGCGGCAACTGGCCCACGCCGACAGCAGTGCCATCCGGGATGTGTACAACCACGCAAGCTATCTAGACCATCGTAGAGTAATGATGCAAGATTGGGCCGACCTAGTTTTCAATATCAAAACAACATCCGCATAGACACGAACGACAAATGATCCTCTACAAATACATGAGTGCCGAAGGTCTTTCGGCAACAATTTCCGGACTTACAGTTAGATTTACCGCGCCATACTTCTTCAATGACCCTTTTGACTGCGCAATTTCAAATTATCGAACTGAAGAAAAGCATGATTTCGTAAATCTGAATAACTCACTTCGGATCATGCAAAATAGATATAGATTAGGGGCGCTCTGCCTAACTAGAGCTCCATTTAATTTGCTAATGTGGGCTCATTACGCTGACAACCATAAGGGCGCAGTTGTAGGAATCGACACATCACGTGCTGGACTAGAGTGCAATGAGTCAAACATTATCACTGCACAGTCAGGCTCGGTTATATATACCTCAGTACGCCCATCCACTGCCGGAATAGAGCTACCTTCCGAGGTCAATTCTACTAGCGACAGGTCAACATTGGAAAAAATGTTCCTCCAAAAATCCATTCACTGGGCTTATGAAGAAGAAGTACGAATTCTGAGAGTCATACACAAAGAATATGATGAGTTCACTATTTTCGACAACAGCATGGCTCACCGAGACGTAACAATACCGAAAGAGGCAATCAAGGAAATATATCTTGGCTCAAGATTCGAAGCAACAGCTACTAACAAGGAGTTAGTCAGAACAATTTCCGAAGAATTCCAACTGGAAAGATTCGCGAAATGCTATCTAGACAACGTAAAGTGGGATATAAAAGCCAAAGCAATCACCAAGTCATTAGCCGCATTAGGGATTTACTTTTTTTAGGGCATTAACCTTGGACCGGAACAAGGTATTCTATATATCCTATCCCAGATCGACACCTACCAACGCCCACAGCCTGGCCGACTCGACGATCTCAAGCATGTCGACCAGGTCGCCCTCATCAACTTCCTGTCGCCGGTGAGCTGCATAGGCCATTTCACTGAGCACAGTCGCTCGTCCATCAGGGTCATTTATCAGGGCCACCTGGTCGTCCAGTTCCGCCACCCAGGCCTGTGGTATTCCCACCATCATTCTACCCTGCACCACCAGGACTGCGCGTAGAGCACGCCGTCGACCTCCTCCACCCCGTTGATGTTGATGCCGAGCTGGGCCATGCCGTTGACCTTCGCGTCATGCAGTCGGGGGATGATGTCCGGACCAGGCGACGGGTTGAACACCCAAGCCTGTGTCGATACCCGTCCCAGCGGCTCGCTGTGGTGATCGCCGATGTGGATGTCGGCACGCAGAGGCGTGATCTTCCCAAGCTGATTTGAAGGGATAGCCACGCCATTGACGCGACGGCGCACAAGGAGGAAGTACATAGGACACCAATACTGTATATAGATACAGTATCTTACCCACTGTTTTTGCCTAAGAGCAATGCCAGTCAGCCAGGCGGGATCAAGGCATCGTACTCGCGCCCGCACTGCTGGCCGGCAATGAGGGCGCGGTCATAAGCTTGCGCCAGCTCTCGATTCGTAGCGACAGACCGGTCGAGCAGGTCGGAGAGCACCATGGCGGCGCGGGTGGCTGCCTGGCCTCGGGCGATAGCGGCGGTATCCGTGCCGGGGCAACTGACGGCGGCAGCGAACTGGGTGGATTCACTGCGCAGCCGCTGACCGGCAGCATCGGCAACAGCAGCGCCAGCATCAGCAATGGTTCTTTCTTCATGGGCCTTCAGCCTCGCCTCTTGCTGCGCATCTGCGCTACGATGTTCTTCCTGGCGCGCGGCGCGCTCGCCAATTACTTCTGCCAGTCGATCGCCGCTGTCACGCTCCGCTGATTTCTGGACAGCCTGGGCAAGTTCCACCGATCGACCGTGTTCGTACGCCGCCCAATGGGATACCAGCAACAGCGCCACCACTCCGGACAGCACCCAGCCGTTCACGCCGCCCCCAGGAACAGATCTCGCTCAGCGGCCCGCCGGCGGACCAGGCCCGCCAGCACCTGCCCGCCAGCCTTGTTCCAGCGCGGGAACTGGTCGGCAGCGGCAGCGTAGTTGCCCGCATTGAGCAGCCGGCGGAGCGTGGACGATTCGAGGTTGGCCGCGCCCAGGTTGTAGGTGAAGCTCATCAGGGCGTCCCACTGGTTTTGGCTCAGCGGCGCGGTGACCAGGCGCTGCACCTCTGGCTCGAAGCGCTGTACGTCGTTCAGCAGCATGCGTTCGGCCTGCTCCTTGGTGATCGTCATTCCCGACTTCACGCCGCGGGTGGCGCCGTAGCCGATGGTCCAGACGCCGACAGAATCCTGGTAGGCCTGCAGGCGCAGGCCCTCAAACGACTTTATGAGGCTCAAGCCACGTTGCGATGTGCGCATGGGTTCCTCCAGGCACGAAAAAAACCCGCACATGGCGGGCTGCATGAATGTCAGGCACAAAAAAACCGCTCAAGGCGTCCGATGGGTCTTGCAGGCTGGGTTACACCGAAATGCCCAATCGGGTGGTCCGTTTGCGCATCGCCTCTGCAACCAGGGCCATCTCTGCATCGGTCAGTGCCACCGAATAGATGGCCACTGCCGAAATATCCACCTCACCGCCAAAGGTCGAAGACGCGCCACCGATGCGGATCACCGAGTCGCTCAGGATACGCCTGGTGACAGCGGTACTTGCCGCGCTAGCGTTGCGGGTGAGGTTAAACGCCTGGGTGAGGTTCGCGCTCGCTCGTACGGCACGAAGCCCCCAGCTCGTAGGCACATCGCCTGCGAGGTTTGCAGCGCCAGAGGTTGGCGATCCGGTGGATCCAAGGCGGCCAGCATTGCCGGTAACCGAGTCGCCAGCGCCATGGAACAACGACACGCCATAGCCAGCCCCCGGCACGGTCGGATCAACCGAGTTGCCTGTGAATCCGCCAGCATAGAACGGTGAATCCGGCCCGCCGCCCGGGGCCGCTGGCGGCGTGCTTACCGCCTTGCCGATGACCATGATCGTCATTTCGGTACTGTCGGGGATCTGCGTCTTCAAGAAGTTGACTAGGCCCTTGAAGCGGCCGTGAGTGGCGAATGCCACTGGTGCGCCTGTGACCTCGGCGTCGGGCTTGTTGATGGCACGGTTCCTGGAGAAGCGGCTGGCATCGGTGTCGAATGTGAACCAGCCCTCCAGGCCGCGGGTGACCGGGGGAATCACTTTAGAGTTCCACGGTGCAACGGTGTCTTTGGCGATCAGCTTGATACCCATGAATGTTCCTCTGTTCAGATCAGATTGAGTGCAGCGGCGGCGATGTATGGCGCCAGCGCTTGGAAAGTCGCGATACGGGAGGCCTGCCACGGGTGGACAGGGTCCGACCAGTCGACGGCATAGAAGCCGTCCTCGCCGGCGGCGCCGGCAGCCGAGAAGGAGTAACCCACGTCTGGGTTTGTCAGCGCCCAGAGTGGCGCCAGCAGGGTTTTCGCATCAGCTCGATCAGCAATCGACTTCTGCATGGCTCGGATCAGCGGCAGGTAATGGCTGGTCCAAAGCGCGTTCCTGTCCGCACTCACGGCGGTGCCAGGTACAAACCGGATGATCTTCGCGTTCGGCCAGGCCGCGCGGATCTGGTCATGCATGATCGTGTCATTGCTGAGGACATGGCCGTAGATCGTTGCTGCGGTACGGTCGCGAACATCGTTGGTGCCCAGGCCCTGAAGCACGATGTCAGGCGTTGCCAGGCCAAACCGCGACTGATAGAACGCCGGGTCGAACACATAGCCATTCCGGACGATCGATGATGGATCACTGCCAGTTGCAGCACGCGCAAACGGGTTGCGGTCGCGCTGGTCTGTTTTGGACATTTCCTTGTATGCATCCTCTTGCCCAGGCGGCAGGATGATCGCGCGATCGGTAATGGCGTTCGTGTAGTCGCCGGTCTCCCAGCCCTCACGGGCCTCGCCAAGTTCGCCCGTAGTGTCGCCGGCATTGCTGGCGACCGCCGATCCCTTCATGGTGCCGATGAACTGCGGCGTCAGGCCGAGGGCCTGCAGGAACTGCTTGAGGTAGTAGCCGCCCTGCCGGTTGCAGATCGAGTCGCCGATGATCAGTATCTTCGGGCTCAGGGGTACCGTCTGCACTGGGACGTTCTTCAGCGTCAGGGGCATGAAGCGCCGGGTGCTGGGGGACTCGAGGTCGCGCAAATTCAGCACTGCGCCAGAACCATACTGCTGGCCGTTGATCGTCAGCACTTCCCCCTTTTCACTCGCCGCCGTGGTGGTGCTGGCCACGCTCGCCTCTACCGAAGTAGCGTCCTGCCGGCGCGGCAGCATGTTCTGGGCGTAAAGCTTCTGGTCGTAGAGGTCCGAGGTCACGATCAGCGGCGAAAACATCAGACCCAGGTTGAAAGGCGGGATACGCGCAACCTGTTCTTGTTCACCTGGTTGCGGAAGGACACCGCCCTCGGCATCAGTGGAGAACGTACCCGGCATGTCGGTGCGCTCGCCTTCAAATTCCCCGCCAACAATGACCCGGTTGTCGTCGACGTAGACGATGACACTTCCATCATCAGTAGTAATTACTGTGGGAATGCTGTCATTTGCGATCTCAAAGGCAGTCGTTGAGAGACGCTTGCTGGTCAGCGAGAGATGGCTACCCCCGCCCTCGTCATCGACTACGTCGAGAATCCGGGTTTCCGGGGCAGTAACAGACTGCGATTGAACCAGCTGGCTGATGTTTCGCAGCGCCGTCATGTTGGGATACTCATCCATGAAGGTCGCCGTCCCGCCATCATTCCGGTACAGGGTGACGTAACCGTCAACGGCCGCCGATGCGACACTGAAGTAACCTTGGTCGGGCGTGCCGGCCAGGCCGAGCGCAACGGTCGTGTAGATCAGCGCGCCACTCATCTGCGTCGATAGGTCAGCCAGCACCTTTGCATTCGTCGGGCGCTGCACCCCTCCCCCGACATGAACCATCTTGATCTCTTCGGACAGGAACAACTCGTTTGCCGTGTCGATCGTTTGTGTCAAGCGCGCGAGATCTTCTGCTCCGCTCATGTTTACTCCAGGCGAAAAAAAGCCCACCGAAGTGGGCATAGAATTAGGTAGCCGTGGCGCCTGGCCAAGACTTGGTGTACCAGCGTTCCAGCAAGGCTCGGAGCTGGGCGGTCATTACCGTGATCGGCATGCCGGCAAGCAGAGAGGTGAATTCCGCCTCGTCGACGATGGGCAATTCGAACAGTTCGAGCTCGGCGGTATAGCGCCAGAGATCGACGCCGACCAACTCCGGCACCACCGGCGTATCCGTGAACCGGGCACGGTTCGGCTGGAGTCCCAGCGGGGTTTTGAGCGGACAGAGAAACCAATCCGCCCACTTGATTCCCCACTTGCGCCAACCATCGAACAGTTTTGCCTCGGTGGCCGTGAACATCCAAGAGACGTTCACCAGGGTGGGAACCGTCCGGTAGCGCCGCCGCTGCATGGCCCTGCCGGTGACCAGCGGCGTTCGCTCGATGGGGCTCACCGGTGCGAACCCATATCCTTCGCGCAACGGCAGCGGAAGGTCGTCAGGTATCGAAAGCATCAGGCCATTCCTCAGGTCGGAGCGAAGTTATCGTCGTCGGCATACACCCGCACGTCGTAGTTCACGGCCTCAACATCGGCGGTGAAGTCTTTGTACTTAATGGAATCGATCAGGATCGGGTAACTCCAGCGGGTGGTCGTGCCGAACTGCAGGTGCGGCGGCTCGATGTCCCACGACAGATCCGGAACGAAGTCGAGCTGAGGAACCGTCAGCCTGGTCTCGTCGACCCGGGTCGCCGGCCATGGGCCGCTTAGCGTGCCATCTGGCCGGCGAAGGCCAACAACGTGGCTAGCCCCCTCTTCCCACGGCAGCGGCTCCGAACTCTCCAAAAGGGTCAGGTCATTGCCCTCCTGAAAGTCGATCAGCAATGAGCTCTGTCCGTATCCAGGTATGTCGTCAGAGGCGGCGCAGTAGCTCTTGTACCGGCTGTTCATCGCGGCGAGTTCCGTAGAGAACGTGTAGCCGTGACGTTGGTACTTGTACCGCCGCCGCTGCCGCATCCCGATCCGCCAAGCCCGATCGCGGTTAATCACCCCTCTCAGCGTGATCTTCTCTGTCTTCAGGCCCTGGTCACCAGGCAGACGGCACTTCACCGTTTCCTTCTGCCAGGTGTCCTCGTCCATGTACTCGACATCTACCCCGTCGTAGTCGTCTGGCCGCACCGTGGTGAACTTACGGACCAGTCTCGCCACCATGCTCTGCGGCGTGTACAGGTGCTCGTACACCGACCTCGGTTCGTCACGCACGGGGCGTATCAGCCCACGGTCTATGGTCAACTCAGCAAAGCCGGCCATCAGTGCAGTGTTTAGCGCCTCAAGCACCGTTTCCTGGCCATTCACCTCAAGGTCGAATTTGTCACCACGCGCCCGCCAAATAGCATCCAGGCGGTCCAGTTCGGCCAGGTCAAGGTCGTTGTCGGTATAACCAATGCTGCGAGCGACGTGAGCGAGCCACGCCACGATGTCCCTGGTGGGTGTTTCGACAGCCCAAGCGCCTCCGCTGCGCACCGGCAGCACCCGGGTTGGCCGGACCGAGACCATAGTCTGGGATTGAGCCGAAAGCCGGTTGCTGCCCTTGATGTACACCACCATAACCGTGACGCCTTCATAGCGCCGCGGCGCTCGCTCGATCCGGGCGCGCAGGCCAAACCACTGGACCCGATCCTGCTTGTTGGAGCTGGTCGACTCCTCACCAATACGCCGCGTGCGGACCTCTGGACGCATGGCGGCCGGAATGGAAATTTTCTGAGTGAACCCAATCTGATCAGGAGATGTGGCGGTATACGTCGCCGTGACTGAGGTCCAAGCGCCTGCGGTGTCAATATCTCGGTACTGGGTCTCTACCTTCACACTTACCTGGCGCGGATTGCCGTTCTTGTCCGTGTAGCGAATAAGGCCTTGCGGGAAGAAGTGATCGACCTCAATACGCCGGGTTACCTCTCCTTCAGGCAACGCAGCAATTGGACCAGACCAGTCGCCCTCGGTGGTTGAGCCATCAAGGACGATGTTCACATCATTGGTTTCGATCGGGTCGAAACCTTCCCATTCGTCATCTACGGCGCCGGTGTCAGTCAAGCGTGCGACGGTGATGGCGGACGGCCCGTGCGCTTCGTTTTCCGGAGTGCCCTCATCATCCTCCTCTGAATCGTCGGAAACCGCAGTGATGCGATACCGAAGGTCGCGGTAGCCGATGGTCGATAGCAACTCCCCAACCTGCAGGCCGATAACCGGCGCACCGCCGTCGTATGCCAAGGTCATCTTCGCGAACTGGCCATCAGTCGCAGCTTCCGACTTGGTACCTGTTACGAACACCGGACTGGCCCCGAAAATGTCCGAAGTCGTTCCAGTAAGGCCCAGTCCAACGCCACTGAAAGGCGCGGCCTGCTCGGCAATACGCAGCAGACCAGCAGAAGCACTCGCCACCAGCGGCGTACCAGCCAATGCGCTGTTCACCGCCGACACCAAGCCGGCCAGATTGGTGGTGGCCGTGTTCAGCGTTACGGGAAACGTGCTCGCGCCGCGAGTCACGGTGAAGCTCAGCGGCACGACATCGAAGTTGAAGCGGTTCGGCGCCGCGCTGCCGGTCACCATGGACGCGCTACCGGGCACTTCCGGAGAGCCAGGCACTGCCGGGTCGTAGGTGGCCACCACATACTCCCCAGCGTTGGCACCGGCAATTTCGATCTTCATGCCAACAAAGGGCAGCAGCATAGGTAGGTGCTTACCGCTGATCACCGTTGCGCTGCCATCGGCGGGTACGGTGAAAGTGTACGGGTAAGGCACCTCAATGCGAGCGATCATGCCGCCCGCCCAGCCGACCGGGAACCACCCAGCGCCCTCCGGGACGGTGATCACAAAGTCACTCGCCTGGACGGCATTGCCAGAGAACTGCTGCTGGACTGCGACCGTGGTAGTCAATGTCAGCCCAGCATTGCCGGTGTTGGTCGCCCCAACCTCGGTTGCGCTATGCCACCACTGGGCAGCTGTCTCGCTGGCCAAGTCTTCGCCGGGGCCATAAATCGCGTAGCTGGCGGTACCGCCAAGGGAAGCGATCGGCGTGTCCCCGACCAGGATATCGCTGGGCAACACCTGGTATTTGCCCCTGCCGATGCACAACAGCAATTCCGCCCATTGCTCGGTGGGATCACCGAAGTATCGATGAACCGGCGCCAGCAGGTCCGGGAACCGTTTCGGCGAGCCTGCCAGTTCTGGGATCACATCATTCAGTGCGGGCAGGTTACCCTTCACCGTCGACAGGTTCAGCTCCTTCGAGCTCCGGTTCTGCATGTTGGGCGTGGCCGGCTTAACCGGGTCGAACGGGTTGCCCAGACCAAACAATTTCGCCAGCGGGCCAGGCTTGAAGATGGTCTTGAGAGAGCTGCCCTTTGGCTCGATGTAGATTGCCACTTGGTCATCCGGTCCAACCTCCGTTTCACACCAGGCGGACGGTTCAACCAGTTCACCGTTCACCAGGATGCTGATCGGCGGTACCGGCCTTGGCTCGTAACCCTTGACCTTGGCCTTCAGCCACGCCTCTAGGGTCGTGGCCTGCTCCAACGGATGGCGCTCAAGCGGCCCGCCTTCAAGCTTGCTCGGGAAGATCTCGATCACGATGGTATTTGACCTTTGGGTAGGATCGCTCGAAGTCGATCAGGCGCATGTTGGTTACCCCAGCAACGGGGTTGGTCTCGAAGACCCGCAGCTCGCCATCAATCAGGACGACCACACCGACGTGTGTGCACAGCCCACCATGAATCACGGCAGCAATTGCCCCCGGAACTGGTGGTCCAACTGGCATCAGGTTGGAGTACTTGGCATAGGCCTTGGCGGATGAGCGAAGGTCCCGGCGGTCGATTGGCCCGAAAGAAGGCAGAGGCGGCAGGCCGAGCACCTCCCCGCGGATAGCCAGGACCAGGCCCCAGCAGTCGAGCAGATATCGGCCGCCCACGACCTCACCTCGCGCCCCGTCTTCATACGTCGCGGTGAAATATTTGTCGTACATGGGAATCCAGACTGGGCAAATAGCCAGTAACGCACCATCTCTAGGTCGTAGTAGCTTTGCCAAAAAAGGAGTTTTGCAATGACAAGAGAATTTGAAGCTGAAAAAACGGTTGCAGAGTACATGGCCGAAAAGCGACCAGGGGAGAAAGTAACCATCAAGTTCCAGGGTTCAGCGTCGCCTGTCACTGCCCGATTCGAATTCACAGGGGGATGGATCATCGAGCAGAAGTTGTATCCTGGAATGCCCCTGGAGTTCATCAAGGGGGAGGATCACCACCTCAAGAACCTTACAATCACTATCGAGCCTTACGATGGATTGAAGTGAAGCGTGGGCAGGCATTGCATTTATTACCCTAACAGCTGTTGTCATGGTTCACCCTCCAATCAGAGATATGTCAGCCCAGGGGCGAAGTCGGTGGTGTAGCGGAACCTGTTCCACATCATGTTGATCAGGTCGTAATAGCCGGCCTCGATCTGGATCGTAGGGCCATCCATGGTCCCGCCGAACGATGTCATCCGGTATGGCCTGTCAGCGGGCTCGCCGGGAATGCTGTACAGGTACTCGCGGTAAACGATGGTGACCCTGGCCTCGGCTTCGAGTGATGCATCGATCAGTTGCTGCGCTTCACCCGTTACGTTGTCGATAACGAATGTCAGCGTCTGTGCACCGCTGTTGTCCTTGGCTGGCAACGCCACGTCGATAGCCGAGGCCAGGAACGTGACTGTTTTGCCTGCCTCGGTCGTTGCCCGGAAGTCTTCGAAGTCCTGCACCAGGTAGAGCGTCTTGTCCCAGGCAGGGCAGGAAATCTCCAGTGTTGGAACTATGTCATCCCCACCCGATGCATAAACAACTTCAAGCGCCGTCATTTCGGGTCCCTCCTCAAGCCGTAGGCAGCCCCGGCGGCGCGACTCACCTTGCCGGTGCCGCGGGCGAACCCGCTGGCGATCCTGTCCTCAGCAGCGTCAAGGATTACTGCCAGTTCGCCTTCGGACATCTCCCGGCGAGCACGAACCGGCGGAGCGTTGTTGATGATCTTCAGCGCCCCAGGCTGGGTCGAGTTTTTCGCCACGCTATCCAATGTGCGGTCAAGCTTCGCGCTGGTTTCGGCGGTGGTAACCCGTTCGCCCTTCTTCAAGTTCCAGGTGCCATCAGCCGGCACATAATCGATGCCGTCGTGCGCCTGGCCATCCAGCGAGGCGCCAACAGCGGACATCAGCACACCAGCGGCGCCGGCGGCGGCAATTGCAGCACCAGGTGCAATCGCTGGACCCACGAAGGGAACACCGATCATGGAAACGAAGGCGTTCAGGGCAGCCATAGCTACCTGCGCGGCGGCGAAGGATAAAAGCGCGTTGCCCATGGATTGAATGAACGTTGAGGCGAAGCCCTCGATATCGAGCTTTCCGGTCTCGGCCCACTCGGTGACAGCATCCGTCAGGTTGGCCAAGGTATCGGCGCCGACCTGCTGCATGCTGCCATAAAGGTCCATCGCTGCTTCGGCCTGGGTGGCAAAGCCGCTGAGGAAGCCGGCCGTACCATTGAGCTGCAGCTTGTCGATATCCTCGTAGTACTTCTCCTGCATGGCCCGGCGTTTTTCCAAGGCTTTTTCGAGGATGTCGTTCTCGCGTTCGTACGCCGAATCCGACACGTCGCCGGCTTCATGCCGCTGACGAAGATCCTCAAGCTGGTCCTGGTAGTCCTGCTCGATCGCCAGCATGTCCAGGGCGCGCTGCTTCATCTCGTCGCTGCTGTAGGCATTCAGCAGTGGCGCATCCAGTGCGCGCTGGTCAATGTCCAGCTGCCTCTTCACGCTGGCATCAAACCCGGCGACCGCCTTGTCATCCTCCTTGGCCTGCTTCAACTTTTTCAGCTGGTCCAGCTCAGCGGCCAGGCCCTTCAGGCGCTCCTGCTGCTTGGCGCTCAGCCCGGTGAGGTTTCCAGACTCCAGTTCAAACTGTAGCTTTGCAACCTCGGTGGCCTCCTTGCGCTTGTCGGTCTCGGTGTTGATTAGGGCGATCTGTCGCTTGTAGCCCTCTTCCGCAGTATCGAATTGACCCTGCAGCTTCTTGGCGGCCTGCTCTGCCGCCTTTGCCGCAGCCAGAGCTTCGGCAGTCGGTGCCTTGAACGTGCCCTTGGCGCCTTCCTTGTTCACCAGGGAAAGCGCCCCAGCAATTTCCTTGATCTTTCCACTCGCTTGCCCGGACGAGCCAGCCTGGTCAACACGTACCCAAAGCTTGTTGTAACGCTCGTCCAGCTTGTCCAAGTCCTTGCCGACATCGCCAGCAAGCCTTGACGAGTTCTCCTTGATCTTGTCGATGGCCTCGAGCGGTTTCGACAGGTCGACGCCCTCTAACGAACCACCGACGATGTCCACCAACCCGGAGATGGACTTGCCGGTGAGCTCAACGGCGTATGCCAAGGCCAGGGCAGTCTTCGCGCCGAAGTCCATCACCACGCGCAGGCCGTCCGACAGCGCCGTCATCGTCTCCGTATCCTGGCTCAGGTCGAATAGGATGTCCGAATAGCCGCTCAGCGTAGGCATCAATGCCGAGGCAAGCTGGTTTTTGATGCCGGCCATGGATTGCTGAGCCAGCCAACCAGCAGCTGCAAGGTTCTGCGTCGCAGCGATGGTCTTCTGATCCATGATCGCGCCGGCTTTCTCGGCCGCATCGCCCAGGACGTCGAATCCTGCTCCGTTGTCGCGGAGTAACGGCAGGAGCAACGTGGCGTCGTTCGCCAGCGATTCCATCTGCTGGGTCATTTCGGCCTGACTAAGGCCGGCCTTCTCGAGACTGGTTGCAAAGAGCTGCAGAGCCTGTGGCCCGGAGAGGTTGCGGAACTGTTCGGCGGTGACACCAACCTTCGGCGCGATAGTCTTGAAGAAGTCTTGCAGCTCCCCCCCACCGTTCAGCAGGAAATCGCCAACCTTGTCGTTCACATCCTTGAGGATGTCGGCGAACTTGTCCGACTCAATGCCTACTGCCTTAGCGCCAGCCGCATATCGCTGAAACTCGTCGGTATTGCTTCCCGCGACTGCCGATAGGCGGCTGATCTCACTGGCCGCTGATACCGTTGAAACCGTGAAAGCAGCAAGCGCCGTTACACCAGCAGCGACTGCAGCACCGATTGCCGTGCCAACTGCTTTAGCGTTTTTCTCTACATCCTTCCGCCAATTTGATGAGCTTCTGCCAGCCTTATCAAGGCCCTCTACAAAACCACCAACTTTGGCAATAACATCGAGAGTCAGGGTGCCCAGTGATCTAGATGCCATCTTTTTCTCCGGGCATAAAAAAACCCGCCGAAGCGGGTTTAATTTAGTTTGGGTACTGTTTTTTTAGAGACTCCAATCTTGCGGCGTCTCGCTCGTCAAACTGGCCTGATCCGAATAAAGGTTCGTTATCAGCTCCGTCTAGGCGAACAACCTCAACCGTGAACATTGCGTCTTTCGGAGGATCAACGTCGCCCCACTTACTAAATTGATTGGGTGCGAGAGACCAGCTCTGCGCTTCCCCTGGTTCAACACCACCCGAGATTTCGTAATTGAAGCTCTCGACAAGCCAAGGAACAGATCGTCCCGGAGAAGCGATCGTACCTTTGAAGTAAGCTCTGGATACAGCTTGTCCTGTCCCGTTCTTGATGGAAACCTCAATGATGGGCTTCTCACGAAAGCTATACTCTTCTGTCCGCTTGTAGAATCTGGACTTAAGCACTTCAAACTTTTTCAACTGTTCTGCAGCTTTGTCAGACTCTGCCTTTTTCTTTTCGAGATCTAGAATTTCCGAGAGAGCCTGTTGACGCTCACGCTCAGCTCTTTCCGCTCGAACGCGATCGGCCTCAGCAGAAACCTCCTTCGCGCCCTTACCACCAAGAGATGTACGCATTTCAGTGGCAATATCTTCAGCGTTTGTCCGACCACTCATAACGTCTTTGAAGTCCACGCCCTGCATAGCGAGATACATTATGTCAGAGGTGAACTTACTTCTTTCTGCTACAGGAAGGCTCTGGGAGATCTTGTCAATGGACTTTTTGAAAGCCTCCTCAGAGCTACCATCGATCTTGGGCTCGCCGCACCCCGACAAAGCTCCACACAATACTGCTAAAGCAAGCACACGGCGCATCTGTATTCCCTCACATTGAAAGCGCCGGAGCATATCAAAGTGCCGCCACCGTGTAGAACCCAATTAGCCCCAGGAGCTCATCGCTTCTACGAGTGTGATTTCCCGGTCGTCGTGGTCATGCGGAGCAAAGTCCGCAACTGTGTAGGGCGACGGGCGCTTCTGTGGGTCTCGATGAAGATTGGCCGTCAACGCCGCGAGCACAGCCACGGATCGCTCGATGCGCATACCAAGGTGCAAGGAGCCGCGGCGCCGGCGAAACCTCACCCAAGACCGAAACTCGCTCAGGCTGAGGGATTCTTTCGCCTGCGCGATCGTGGGCCCACCGACGCCGGAGAGGACGAGCTCGTGCCAGATTTCGTCGAGTTCGGTGAGCTCGTCGTCTTTCCCAGGTCATTGACCTCCTGGATAGCGAAGAGCAGCGCTACCGAAAGCGCACCATCAAGTGAGCCCATACGCTTGGTGCTTTTCGGATCTTTCGCGAGCTCGACCGGATCAAGCGGGCCATGGGTAATGTCCATGGGGCTGCTGAACACCGGATTGCCCTCTTCGTCGCAGATCGAGGCCGCGATCTTGCCGGCAATACTGTCCTGCTTTCCGTTGAACGAGAGCACATCGCTCACGGCAGTCTGGTAGCCGAGTGGACGAACGAATACGGTTGCATCAAAGTCGGTGCCGTTCTGGCGCCACTTGATCTTCTTTTCCACTGGGCGACCAGTGAAGGAGCCAGCGCTTTTCAGCGCGTCGAGTGTCAACTTCATGGGTTACCTCAGCTTGTCGACTTTGGAATCCAGACGCCACGGCCAGAGCGCTGGATAGTGGCGGCCGTGCTCACGACAGAGTTCGCGGCAAAGTCGAACGGGAAGTCCGACACGTAGCCTTCGAAGATGTACCAGGTGCGGTTAGTCGGCAGTTCGAAGTCATCACCAGCGGTGTTAACCGTTGGCAGCGAGGTCGGCTCACCATCTGCATCAACCGGCCCATCGGACCAACCAATGGCCCACTTCTGCTTGGTGTCAGCGTCCGACTCGGACAGCTGGTGCAGTCGTACATGGCTGGCGTTGGCCGGGTCAGCATTCACGGTCAAGGCGGCCTGGCCCGGGGTACGCAATCCCTTTTTGTAGGTTCGATCCTTGTCCTTGAGGCAGGTGTCCTCGATGGAGTCCGCCGGGTTTCCGCCAGGGTTGAAGGCCGTGGCGCACTCAACCTCGAGCACTGCCATCGGTCCCGTAGGGGTGGGCTTATCCAGCACGAACACCTGCGTGCCTTGGGTCAAAATCGACATGGTTGTCTCCTGTCGGACAAAGAAAAGCCCGCACTCGGCGGGCCGGGTTTGCTCAGCGGCGGACTATCCAGTCCACGTCGAAGCTGGTTCGATAATTCTTTGTGGTGGGGTCGCGCGCCTCGCCACCCCAGCGTGTGACATTGGCGCGCAGCTCAATGGCATCGCGAATCGCATCGCGAACTTTGCGAACCGAGGTGCCGGTGGTGCCATACACATCGATCTGCAACGAGAACCCGTCTACATCTGGGCGGCCAGCCAGGTAGTTCTCCGGGCTGCCGTTCACCAGCTGCCAGACCGCATATGGCTTAGCCACACCCTCCGGAGCCTCTCCAAAGGAATACAGCCGCAGCGCAGCACCGACACCGAGCAATGCAGTCACACCTGCAGCCCGGGAGCACACTTCAAAAATGGGGGCAGTCATTTGGATACGGCCTTCTTCGCAGCGCGCCGGATGGCGCGGTCTATCGCCTTCTCGTACTCAGTGACGAAGGTGTTGGTGGCCTCGCTGATGCTGTTGGCCAGCGCAGGCCGCATGAACGGCACAGCGACCATGCTCTCAGTCCCGAATTCGATCAGACGCCAGTGCGGCGTGGGCGAGTTCGGACTAAGGTCACCGCCGTCTTTGAGCACGGCGCCGTGCAGCACACCGATCCGGA
Organism: Pseudomonas sp. Kh14; assembly: GCF_900291005.1. NCBI lineage: Bacteria > Pseudomonadati > Pseudomonadota > Gammaproteobacteria > Pseudomonadales > Pseudomonadaceae > Pseudomonas > Pseudomonas sp. Kh14. The sequence continues at coordinate 112,914 of NZ_OLKJ01000024.1, read as the reverse complement.
AGCCGAGGTCTCCGGTCTGCTTGAACAACTTGCCGTTCCAGCGCAGAGCGATGTTGTCAGAGATCGACCGGCCGGTTGCCTTGTCGTCGATCCGCTCGGCGCCTTCCTTGGCCTTCTGCATCACCACCTGGGCGGCCTTGCGCAATGCGGCACGACCACCCTTGCGGCGAACGTCGTAGCTGACCGAGTCCAGCTTCCCCAGCAGGCTATCCAAGCCGGTGATGCTGAACTCGACGTTGTCAGCCATCTTTCACCCCTTTCGACACGAGGATGGTGAGGTATTCCTGACCTGACTTATCGTCTTCTAGGGGCGGGCCTTCGATGCTGTACACCTCGCCGCGGTAGATGATGCGCATAGAGGGCAGCACGCCTTGGCGATACCGGATCACCATACGCGCCGTGGCTTCGGACTGGGCCGCCTTCACCGCTACCAGATCGCGAGCTGATAACGGCTCAACCCGGGCCGGGCACCTTGGCCACTTCGACACCCAGTCAGGCTCACCGAACTCACCGCTTTCTTCGTCGCGGACGGCGATGAACTCCTCGATGTCGATCCGGTGCCGTAGCTTGCCGGCCTGCATCACACACCCATCCGGATGCGGTGCGGCATCAGCAGATGCTGGGACGCCAGCGGCAGCTCGGTGGCAATGGTGCCGGTGACGACATCTTCGCGGTTGGCGAACAAGTGGCCCAGCTTGAGCAAGCAGGCCGCCTGGATCTGGGCATTGATCACCATGCCATAGGCGATTGCGTCGGCCTGGTCGTAGGCGTCGGCCAGCACCTGCCGGGCATGCTCGAGCAGGCGGCAGCGTAGCGCATGGTCCGGCTCGGCCTCGGCGTCAGCCACGGCGGCGGCATTCGCCTCTTTGGCCGCCCGCATCGCCGCCGGAACGCCGGCACGGGCCTGGTCGAGCGCTACCTGATCCAGATAGAAGCGTCGATTGAGGAATTGCATCGCCGCCCCTTCTGCCGCCTCAAGCTGCGCCTGGACTAGCACCTGGTCGTCTGGCTCGGCCAGCAGGTGATGCATGGCGATGTCGATGGAAATGACGGACATGATCAGTCAGCCTTTTTCTTGGCGGTGGCCTTGGGCCTGGTTTCGGTGGATACCGATGCCGAAGTGGTTGCGTCCGCTGGAGCATCACCCTGGGTCAGGTCGACCAGGGCTTCATCACTGCCCTCATCCTTTTGGGCGTACCCCTTCTGAATCAACTCGCGGCCGTGCTGCTCATCGGTGATGAACGCGCTACCTTCGACCAGGGTTTTCCCGCCCAAGTAGAGCGGTTTCAATGTCTTCATTTTCATGGCAGCCTCCAGCGGGCCGCCGCGCGGGCGGCCCGTTCAGGTCAAGGGGTGGTTGGAGCAGTGAAGTTGCCGTAGATGAAGGCCTCGGGACGCTTCACCGCCAGCGCCACGCGCTCTTCGCAACGGATCGAGATCATGTTCTTCTCGAAGTCGTCGGCGTTCTCGGTCGAGATCACCACGTTGGCGTCTTCGCGATCGAACAGCTGAGCTCCGGTCTGGAAAGCGCCGGTCAGGAACTTGCCCTGGAAGGCGGCGATTTCGGTGGCAACGACCGGCAGACCCCACAGCAGCGGCCCGGTCAGACCCAGCGGGTTGGCCAGAATGTAGCGGCCAAGGGTGTCCTTGGTCAGCTCGATCTTCGCCCAGTCGATGAAGTGCAGCACGTGGCCCGAAGCGGGCAGGCGCGCCAGCTGGGCCTGCAGCATGGCCAGGCGCAGGTCGTCGATGCCGGATTGCTGATCGACTTCGAACGCCGCTGCGAAGGCGGTGGCCTGCGGCACGATGCCATGCAGGTGCACGCCGGTACCGTCACCGAACAGAATTTCCTGCTCTTCGGCGTACTTCAGGCCGTAGCGCATCTCGGTGTCGATGGTGGATTGCAGCTGTGCGAAGTCGTCCAGGATCTGCTTGGAGGCCTTGAACATGTGAGCGATGGTGCTCACTGGGGTGATCTTGGTAGCGAACTGGATATCGCTGTACGGCTTCGCGGTGTTCTCAGCCACGACGCGGGCAGCGTTGGTGAAGCCGGTCTGCTGCACCCAGAAGATCGCGGGAGAGCTGGTACGGCCCGGGGCAATCAGGTCGCGGATGAACAGACGCTGCTTCGGCTCGGCATCGATGCCAGGCAGGCGCTGTGGCTCGACCACGCCCTCGGCAACGCCGGAGCTGATCAGGGCGGCCTGTACCGGCACGCTCACTCGGCGGTTGCCTTCGACACTGGCTGCGAACTGTTTCAGCGCTTCACTCTTGATCACGACGCCGCCAACGGTGTCGCGGGGAGTGGACGAGCTGTTGCCAGGGTTGCGCACCAGTTCCTGCTCCATTTCACCAAGACGAGCTTTCAGCTGCTTCTCGGCTTCGGTGAGGGAGTTGAATTTGGTGGCCAGCTCGTCGACGGCTGCCTTGGTCTCGTTCGAGAGAGTGCCAGCCTTCTTGGCTTCATTCAGGGCATTTTCAGCCTGTTTGCTGAAATCGTCGGTGGCCTTCTTCAGCTCAGCCGAGACGTTCTTCAACAGATCTGCAGTGGATTCGCTCATGGTTTTGCTCCGGTTTGGATAGCTGCTGCCGAGAACCGCGCAAGTGCGGCTTGTAGGTCGGCGATGGGGTTGGCCAAGTCGGCCGGCGTTTCGGCAGCGTTCTGCTTGCCGGAGCTGGTAGCGCCAGGCGTACCAGCTTTGAGGTCTTGAATCAGTGCACGCCGATCTGTGCGTGACATACCTTGCTTGGCAAGGATCACGTCCAGACGTCGGGCGGCGACTTGGTGAGGCGCGGAGGCCTGTGGGTCTTCCTGGATAGCATCCGAGGCAAGCAGGCTGTCAGCGAAACCTGCCTCTATCGCAGCGCTGCCGCCCATCCAGGTCTCCACATCCATCAGCTTGCGCATCGCCTCCGGCTTCTCGCCGGTTCGGACCGAATAGATATCGGCCAGGGTTCCGTCGATTTGCTCGAGGAAGTCAGCCACCTCGCGGATCTCGTTGCGATCGCCTGCGGCCATGGTCCAGCTGTTGTGGATCATCAAGAATCCAGCCCGGGCAACTTGGATTTCATCGGCGGCCATCGCGATGAAGGATGCGGCCGAGGCAGCCAGGCCCAGCACCTGGACGGTCACCTTGCCCTTGTGCTCGCGCAGCAGGTTGTAAATGGCCAGGCCTTCGAAGACGTCGCCGCCAGGGCTGTTGATCTTCACGGTCACATCGTTTTCGCCGATGGAACGCAGCGCTGCGCTGATCCGCTTGGCCGTTACGCCTTCGCCAGTCCACCAGTCGAAGCCAATCGGGTCGTACATGGTGATGGTATTGTCGTCGGTCGCCGCCGCTTTGATCGACGGGTTCCAGCGCTCCAGCGCCATCGGCATGAGATCGCAGTGGATCTGCGCGCGCGGGCGAGCCGCCGGAGCCTCCGGAATGGTCTTCAGTGTCATGAGTTACTCCAGGGTCAGGCTGCTTTGAGCAGTGGCAGTGAGATCAGGGCATGGGCCATCATTGGGCCGTCGGGGTTTCCAGATTCCAGCGCCTTGGACGCCAGGTCGAATGCATCACTGATTGCCCCCCTTGTCACCGCTCTGGTTGGCAGCGGCGATTCGCAACATGAATGCGGTGGCCGCCGGCGACATGCCAGCCGACTGCTTGCCCAGCTGGTCGAGCGGCACAAGCGCCGATTGCACGGTGAAGGTATCGCCACCGGGGATCGGCGCCAGGTTTTCGAGGCGGCGCACTTCGTTCCGGCTCATCCAGCCATTTTGCAGGGCTGTGTTGTACCAGGCGCCGCGACCGGCGCTGTCAGCGCGGAGCAGACCCTCTACGGCAAACTCAGCAAAGAACTCATCGGCATCAACCTCACCGATCAGGCATCGGGTGATTTCCTGTTCGATGTTGACGAGCAATGGCCGCAGGCTGTTGGTCAGAAAGTGCAGGTTCTGCGCCTCAACCGAGCTGGCCCAGCTGGACTGCTTATCCATGTGCCCCACCATGAACGGCGGCACGCGGAACCATCGGCAGATTTCTTCAACGTTGAACGACCTAGACTCCAGCATCTGGGCCGCCTCAGGGTTCATCGTTATGCCCTGGTACTTCATACCGGCCTCGGCCACCATGATCTTGCCGGCGTTCTTGGACCCCATGAAGGCGCCAAGGCTTGCCCTCAGCTGCTCACGCTGCTCTGGCTTCAGTAGCGTTTCGCTGCTGAGGATGCCTGAGGCCTGCATGCCCTGGGCAAACACCTTCGCAGCAGCCTCCTCAGCCGACATGGCCGAGCCGAAGATGTCACGGCCTGTAGTCACGGGGAGCATGCCGCACACACCATCCAGGCCGAACCCACGGATGTGCATCAGGCTCTTTTCGGGGATATCCCGGTCAGTACCGTTTTCAACGTATGTGTACTTGAGCCTACCGTTTTCCTGCCGCTTCACCTTCATGCACTGAGGCAGCAGCGGCACCAGTGCGACCAGGCGGTTGCCAATGAACTTCTTCTCGACGAAGGCATTGCCTCGAAGGCAGATACTCGCCACCACCAGCAGCATGAAGCGTTGCGGGGTCATTTCGCTGTTTGGCACCCGGCACAGCAGCCGGAACAGCGGGTGGTCCTTGGCGGTTTCACGCGACCCGTCGGGCATTCGCCGGTACAGCTTCAGGGGCAAAGTAGAGACCGACTCAGATAGCAGCCGCACGCAGGCCCAGACGGTGGACAGCTGCAGCGCCTTGTCAACCGTGACATGCTGGCCGCTCGCCGAGGTGCCAAACCACTCCTGCCAGAAAGCGCCGTCCTTCAAGCTGATGGGCACGCCCAGCCAGTCCAGCACAGCAGACTTGATCCGCCCTGGTTTCTTTTCGCGTGCCATTACAGTCCCACCATAATCGGGTTTTCAAAGAAGCCGCTTGCGTCCGGTTCGCCGGCATTCGCCAGCACTCGCCCGATGGCCATGATCAGCGCGACTGCGCCGTCTATCTTGTTGTCGTCGCCCTGCTTGATCGGGCGCACTACGTCGTCGTTGCCAGGCAGGAACTTCCCGATCACGTTGCCTATACACCAGGTCATGATCGGGTTGCCGTCATGGTGGAACCGGCCAGCGGTGATTGCCGCTTCCAGCTCCTTCATGGCGTCCGACATGTTGGTGTAGTTCTGCGTGATAGTGATCGGGTTGAATCCCTCGTCGTCGAGGTCGTGGCTCAGGCCTGTCGCGCCATGCGGGTCAATCGGAGACTCGCGCAGCGGTGCCTGATGATTGGCTTCCTTGGTGTCCTCGAGGATCTCGCGGTAATCGATCTCAGCGCCATCAGTAACATCCAGGTGCCCGGAGTTGACCCAGGCCTGGAACCGCTCCGACATGCGCTTGTTGTCGGTATTGAATGCCGTGTCGTAAGGCACCCAGAACTTGGGACCGACACTGTAATAGTGGGTCTTGCCATCGATGACTCGCCAGAACAGCCTTGCCCGCGAGTTCATGTCGAGCTTGCGAGCCAGGTCGAAGCCAGCAATCCACTCTTGCCCCTCGAATTGCTCCAAGGTCAGGGTCGTGTCTTCGCAGGCCTTCCAGTCCTCCATGTTGAAGAAGCCGGATTTGGCGCTCACCCATAGGTTCAGGTGCTTCGTCTTGAACGTGTTGGTGAAACGAGCGGAGCGGATCGCTCGCGCCTGCTGGCTTTCCAGGTACTCCTGAAACACCGAGATCCCATGGTTGGGGTTGGCCTTGGCCAGCATCTTCGGGTCGGTCCAGTCGTCACCTTCATCAAGCGTCCAGATGTACCCGAACAGCTCGTCGTCAGGAACCGTGCCCTCGAGCATCTCGATCACCTGGCGACGCTTGTCGTAGCATGGTCCTTCGATATCAGCCCCTGCAGTGGTGATGATGAACATCAAGGGCTGTCTGCGCGCGCCCATGCCGGTGAGCATTGTGTCGTACTGCGCCGAGGTTCTGTGCTCGTGGTATTCGTCGACGATGGCACAGCTGGGCGACGCACCGTCGCCAGGGTCGCCGATCAGTGGCTCGAAGCGGCTGAAGTCGGACGGTATGTTCATGTTCGAGGCGTTGACCTCGATGCCAGCAGCCTGGATCAGCATGGGCGACTTGCTCACCATCAGCTTGGCCGGACGGAAGACCTCCCAGGCCTGTTTCTCGGTCGTCGCTCCGGAGTACACCTCGGCACCAAACTCACCGTCGGCAACGAACATGCTGATGCCCACACCGGCCGCGATTACCGACTTGCCGTTCTTGCGTGGCACCTCCCAGTAACTTTCTCGAAACCGGCGGTGCCCGCCCTTCTTCCTGACCCAGCCGAAGGTGACCGCCATACCGAAGAGCTGCCAGGGCTCCAGGCTGATCAGCTGACGCTTGAAGGCCCATTCGCCCTTGGTGTGCGGCAGCAGCTGGATCAGCTTGAGCTTCTTCTCGGCCTTGGCCGGGTCGAACTTGAAGCGAAACCCACGCTTGCGACTTGCGGCCAGATCGTCGAAGTGACGCTGAATGGCCAGGTGAATGTATCGGCAGGCTGGTACTTTCCCGCGTAGCACGGAGCGCCCCCACGCCATCGCCTTGTCGACGTTGGGGTGCAGGGCCTTGGTCATCTATGAACTCAGTAGTTGGGCAAATTCGTTGGTGGCTTTTTCTTTATTGCCGCCGATCAGCCGGGTGCGGCTGGACGGATCAAGACCCAGCAGCGAGCCGAAGGTCACCATCTGGCGCATTGTTTCGTTGGCTGCGGTCAATGCTGGGTTCTTTACCGGCCCGCCCGTTGCCCCAGCCACCACGATGCCGTGTTCTTTGATCGACTCTTGGGCCATCCGCCAGTTGTCGTAGGCGGTGCAGAAGGCTTCGACATTGTGCAGATCGGTGAGCGCGACGACGTTCTCGCGCAGCAACTCTGGCAGGATCATCTTCCACATCACCGCGGCCCGCTCGCTCAGCCACTCTGGCGGATCGACATCGGTGATCTTGGAGAACTCCGGCTCAGCGTTATTCAGCGCTCTCTTGCCGGGGTTGCCGGCGAGCTTTTTCTTGGCCGTCGGCTTGGGTTTGCGACCACGGCCGGCGACCGTGGCGGTGCCTCCCATCGCGCAACTCCTGAATTTTTAATTTCGCGGGTGTAAAAAAACGACTGAGGGCGCGGTGTCCGAGCGAAAGGGCCTGAACTTTGGACCCTCCCCCTCCCCATAAACGAGATTTCGTTTCATCTTCACCGTTTTCGATCATTTTTTGACCGTTTTCGACTCCCGCTGCGTCTTCGCCTTGTGGCAGTCGCGGTTGATCGCCCGAAGGTTGTGGTCATCGTCGGTCCCGCCGTGGGCAAGAGCGACAATGTGGTCAACCTCGTGTGCTTCTCGGATGCGGCCAAGCTGGGCGCAGTCGTCACAGCGGCACAGGTACTGATCTCGCTTCAGGATGCGCTCACGCTTGCGCCGCCAAGGGCGACCACCACGGCCTGACCCCTTACGTGTTGCCCAAGCCTTGGCCTGCTCGGCAGCCAGGTCAGCATGGCCATCGCAGTAGCCATTGGCATTGCGGTGCAGAGCGCGACAGCCCTGGGCCCGACATGGCCGCTGAGGTCTCAACGGCATGGCGCGCCACTCAGGTAGGTCTGCGGTGGCGCATCAGGATCGACACCGCCTTCATCCGCTAGGGCTTCGATCAGTGCCAGGTTCTGGGTCGCGATCTGCTCGAGCAGGCTTGCCTGCCTCTTCTGCTCTTCCAGTATCTGTTCCAGTAACGAGATCTCGGGCTCGCTCATACGCCACCTTTGTCCACTTGTTGATCCATTCGCGCCGGGCGGCGCATCCACTGCAAGCCATCAGTCCACCCGCAGGATCTTGGCCACGTTGCCCTTGGCCCGGCACACCAGAACGGCGGCAAGCAGGTAGAACGCGGTGTTGAACCAGGACGCATCGGCGAACTCGTCATGCATCACCATGCGCCCTACCAAGCTGATGAACTGCATGCCAGTCACAGCGCAAGCAGCCCAGGCCATCAGCGAGACGCCAAGCTTGTAGCGGGAGTCCGGGTAGGGCCGGTAGCGCAGGCCGATCATCACGAAGATGACGGCGCAGAGTCCGGCCTGGATAACGGCAACCATTCAACCCTCCTTCCTGGCGCGCAGACGGAAGACCCATTGCAGCCAGGTAGGCATGCGACCGGTCTGCATCCACTCCAGCAAGCCAGAGAAAGTGACGACGCAGAGCACGCCGCATACGAATGCGCTGAAGCCAGCGGTCTGGGTCCACGCCCGGCCCATCAGCTCAGCTGCACCGAAGTAGCCACCGATCCAGCCAGCCAGTAAATAGCCGACGCGGCGCCAGGTGCTGATGTCCTTGGCGAACACCACGTAGAAGAAAGCCCCACCGAACGCGCCGACCAGTGCGGCGAGATCCAGCTGGGGGAATGCAGCACCCAGGCCGACGCTGGCAAGTACGCCGGTCACTGCGAGGGCGCCGGTACTTGGCTCGGCCATAAGCACTGCTCCATAAAAAAGCCCCAGCATTTGCCGGGGCCTAGAAACGATCAGGCCCGACACATTGGTCGGGCCTGAAAGAAATACTTGAGGGATTAGCGGGAAGCAACCAGATGCAAACCTTCGTTGTCTACTAGCCTAATCGCGCCTTGAGCCTTAGCCTTGGCATACGCCTTGGCAGCCTGGGCTAGTTTTTCACGCTTCAGCTCCTGAAGCTCGCTCAAAACTGATTTCGATGTGGTTTCGCAGTAGCGCATAACCCTGCCCTCCAAGGCAGCTTTTGTGTTCGTAGCCAAAGCCCATCACTTTGGCCTCATTTGTTTCGAGTAGGCGCCGGTAGTAAGAGTTCAATCCGGGTTTGCTATCCAACGCCAAAGCGACAAAGCCGTTACATTCGACTTTCGTGCCGAATTGCATGATGCATTCGACCAATCCATCTCCAAGTGTAGCTAAGCTGCGACGATTCAGCGGCTTGAGCCCGTAATCCTTAGGAGATGCAAAGCGGAATTCGTCATCGAAATCCAACCCCAGTGCGAATTTCACCTCATACATGTCGCTAGGCAACGGACCCAGCTCGGCCTCGATGCGCTTGCGTGTATGAGTGGCTTCGGCTTCTACAGGGACAAAAAGCACTCGATACGCAACGGCCCCGACGAAGAGGCGCTGAACGTAAAACTCATCCCCTAGATCTCCGCCAAAATGCCCTGGGATCTTTTCCAAACCTTCAATGCGCAGCTGATCCATGCCAGAGGACTCCACCAATCCAACCGCTACAAATAAAGAGCAGGTGGTGCGGACCATCGCTGCGATTTCCGCTAATCATATTTGAGCAGCGCCCTCATGACAATGGCAAATTGCCACTGGAAAAACAAAAACCCCGGCATAGAGGCCGGGGCTTTCGCCATCACTCCTAAGCAACGCGCAGGAATGACAGGATGGGGAAATAATCGGCCATGCGGCCATTTGATGTCAAGCGGCATTTTCCATCGAAAGACCTTCGTAGCTCAGGATGTCGGCCGCAGCCTCCAGCGCTTCTTCGGCCATCTGCTTCAGCATGTCCTCGATGTCCTTCCTCCAGCGGCGGCGAGTTCGCTCAGGTCGAGCATCCGGGTCCCACCGGTTGATATCGTAGAACTGAGCCGGCAACACGATCATGTCGCTCGACCGTTTTCCCTCGGCGCCCTTCATCTTCGGGATCGCCCAGGCCGTAACTGCACTGGTGATGAACAGCTTCGGAGCATGGGAGGCAACCATGGGGATCAGGCGGCTGATCGACTGAACCTTTCGCCCCTTGTGCGTGCTGAATTTCGCCACCAGGACATCCCAGTGCCGCGGCTTCAGCTGGCTGTGCAGCCTGGCAAACACCCAGCAGTCAGCATCCATACGGCTGATTTCGCCGCGCTCCACCGACCTGCTCAAGGTCGCCATGTCGTGGCCGTCTTCGCTGCCGGGCTCGTATAGCTTCTGCCAGGCCTGCTTGCTGGTGTTGTCGATCGCTTCTGCAGCCAGGGCCGAGACGACCGCCGCGAGTACGCTGCTGTAAATCATGTCCTTCCCCCTCAATCCCCGGTGTAGTTGCTGCCCCCGACGCCGAGCCGGTTGCCTTCCTGATAATGCGCACCCGGGCCGGTTGCCCGAGGCTTCTTCAACTGCTCGATCTGCTGGAGCGCTGCCCGGAGCCTCATGCTGAGCTGGGTCACCAGTTCATCCAGGGCCAGGGCCTCGCCAGTTGCAGCCGCTACCCAGCCCGAGGCGTTGCAGTGGTCGCATGGCAGTTCGTGAAACACGCCCTGAGTGACCGATCTCCCACGGCACAAAGGGCACTTGTCCAGCTCGATCGCGGCCTTCTTGAAGGCTGGGCCGTGCTTCTTCATCAGCCGAACACCTTCAGCCCTTGAGCGCGCAGCGACTTCTCAGTCACCTGGTGCGCCCACTGCCCATCAGGGTCACCCAGGATCAGTTCGAAAGGGTTCCTGATGCGCAGCGATTCGCGAGATGCCTGCCAGATCAGGAAATAGATCGGGTAAGGGTGAATCAGCTGGCTCTCGCACCATGCAGCGAAGTCTGGATAGCCAGGATGGTCGGTGATCGACTGCTTGAGCACCGAAGGAAGGTCGGAGCGCGCCTTGTCGCCGTTTTTCATTTCGAATCCTCGCTAATTACAAATGCGGTAAGGTCGTTCGGCGCCACGGCTGCTGTGGCCTCTGGCGAATTCTGCGAAATTTCAAATAAGGCCTTGGTAAGGCCGTGAATGGCTGCAAAGCCGATACGATCAAGCCAGGCGTGCCACTTCTCCAGCGCGGCGCGGCGCTGCTGCATGGCCTGGGTGTGGATGTAGGTGCTGGCGATCTTGCCCAGCTTGTGGTTCAGCAGCATCTCGCCGATGTGGCCGTCGATGCCGAGGTCGGTCCAGGTGCTGCGAGAGACCTTGCGCAGGTCGTGACTGGTCCACTCGCCCTGCCCCAGGCGCTTGAACACGTTGCTGGCTTGCGTCTCGCTCAGGCACAGGCCCCGGCGATTCGGGAACAGGTATACGCCCTCATAGCCCTCGGCCTGCTGGATGGCCCGGTACCGAGTCAGCAGCGCCTGCACCTGGGCGGTCAGCGGCAGGCGGTGCTCGGTGCGAGTCTTGGCGTTGGCGGCGGGAATGAACCACTCGGCCGCCGCCAGCGAGATCTCGTTCCAGCGCGCCATGCGGGTCTCGCCGATCCGGGTGCCGTGGGCCAGCATCGTCAGGGCCAGCATGGCAGCGCCTGGATCCTGCTCGAATGCCTGGGCCAGCTGCTGCATCAGCTCCGGCAGTTGCACATCGCGCAGGCGCGCCGCCTTGGGCAGGATCTTGGCCTTGGTGAAGTCGTTGAAGCGCATCCCGGCCATGGGGTTTCGGTCGATCAACCCCAGCTGCAGGGCCTGGCGGAAGGCTGTCAGCAGCAGCGCGAACATCTGCCGCAGGTAGGACAGCGACACCTCGGCCTGGCACGGCCACATCAGGTTCTTGTCCAACGCATCGGCAGTCACGTCAGCCAGGGCCAAGTCATCCAGGCGCGGCTTGAGGTGCTGGGCAATGGCGGACTTGGCGCCGGCCTTGCGCTTCGCCGACAGCGAGCGGTCGCGCGCCATGCGGTCACCGTACCAGTCAAGCAGCTGCCCCACGGTGGCCATGCCGGAAACCACCGGCGCCGTGGCCGGATCGCGCAGCAGGCGCTGACGCAGCGCGGGCAGCTCGGCAATCACCGCCGCCACGGTCAGGTCAGGCCAGCGGGCGACCGGCACCCACTTCTTGCCGCGCACCAGGTGCCAGGTGCCACGCTCGCGGTTGCTCCAGAAGCGCAGATACAGGCCGGGGTGACGCGGGTCGCGCAGGTCGCGTACAGACTTGTCGGCGGCCTGCCGGCGCACTTCGGCTTCGCTCAGCTTCACTTCACGGGTCGCGCTCATGCAGCCACCGTGGCGGGTTGCAGCAGGTAGGCGCGGATGGCCTCGACGGCGTCGATGTTGCCCCGGCACACGATGGCTAGGTAGCCTTGATCGGCAAGCGCCTGCAGGTAGGCATCCTGGCTCGGAGATACCGGCGCGTCATAGGGCGGCATGGCCTTGAACTCGATGTATAGGCCGAAATAGCCACCTCGAGCCATGGGCAGCACCAGGTCAGGCACACCGGCTTTCAAGCCCTGCCCCTTCAGCTTGGCAGCCACTGCCTTGACCCGGTGCCCGCCGTTCGGGACGTGGTAGATCAGCTTGTAGGCCTGCGGGTAGCGCAGTTGCAGCTCCTGCATCAGCGCGGCTTGCTCCTGCCCTTCCCGGTCGACGGGCTTGGCGCGAGTCGGCTTGGCCCTGAACGGGCGAATGGCGGGCGAATTCATGCGATCAGCACCCCCTCATTGAGCAGCAGCGCCTGGGTGCGCATGACGCCCTCGGCGTGGTACCGGCGTGCGGTGTCGCGATCCACTGCCCGGCTGCGTCCGTCGCACGCGTCGTGACAAGCGCTGCAGCACCAGGCGCCTTGCAGGTCGTGCGGCTTCTTGCCGACGCCGCAGGTGCCCGCCAGGCGATAGTGCGCAAGCACGGTGGTCTCGGGGTTGCCGTTGCATACGCCTGGGATGCGCACCTGGCACTCACGCCCGCGCGCGGCCTTGGTCAGCTTGGACTGGCGCATCAGATCGACTCCCGCCCGCGGTGGGACGCCCAGTCGAACGGCAGGACGATGCCGCCGCCTTCCCGCAGCCGGTCGGCCGATCGCTCGCCCATAGCCGCTGGCAACTCCTTCGCGCCAAGGTTGGAAATCACGATGGTCGGCAGCATCCGCTCGTAGCGGCCGTTGATGATCGAGAACAGACGGCTCAGTTCGAAATCGCTCGGCGCCTCCTTGCTCGCGCCGACCTCATCCAAGACCAACAGCGACGGCCGAATCAACGCGTCGAGGATGCTCCCCTCGGTCTGGCCGGAACTGCCATCGAACGTGGCGCGGATGGCCTGCAGGATTCCGCCGAGGGTCCGATAGGCTGCCGTATGCGTGGTGGTGGCCATGATGGCTTGGGCGATCGACACACCCAGGTGCGTTTTCCCGGTACCGGGGTTACCCACCAGGATCAGGCAGCGCCCGGCGGCCAGATTGGAATCGAACTCGGCGGCGTAACGCTCGCAGCGCGCCTTGGCCTTGTGCTGGCCTTCGCAGGTCGCCGCATAGCTGTCGAACGTCTTGTCCTTGAACCGCTTTGGGATCAGCGAGTCGCCGAGCTTGTACGCCAGATCCACGCGCTGACGCTTAGTGTCTTCGGCCTGGGTTTTGGCGACCTGCGCCGCCTTGCAGCCTGGGCATGGGGAGCGAAAGGTGTGGTTGAGTACCTGGTGGGTAGTTGCCTCATACGGGCCATGCTCTTCGCACATGGCCATGGAGGTGACCTGCGGGCCGGCAATGCTGGACAGGTGAACCACTTTTTCAGAACGCATAGGAGCCATCCTCCCGTGGAATGAGGCCGTCGTGGTAGTCGCGGTCATTGAAGCCGTGATGACGGCTGTTTGGCTTGCCCTGTGCGGGCGATTTGGCGGCGAATCGCTTGGTGATCCATTCCACCTCGAAGCTGCGCCACCCGCTCTCGATGACGATTTCCATGACCTGGGCAGGCTGGATACCGAAGGTGAGGCACTGGCGGAGCTTTTCGTTCAAGCGCGTCCAAACCCGGGAGCTCATTGGGGCGCCCTTGGACTTGCGGACCGCCAAGTAATCAGCGATCAGGGACTCATCGAGCCCGTGCGGATTGTCGGCCAGCATGGCGGCTTTGCCGAATGGCGCCTTGCGCTCGTCCTTGGTCGGAGTCGGCTCCGAGTCGCTGGGGGGGCATGTAACATCTTCCGAAGGAAGATTTACATAGGGGGTTTCTTTCTTAGAATAAAGAAGGGAGTCGGCGGTTTTGGTCTGTTTCGACTCCGAGCCGATTCGGACCACTTCAGCCGAGTCGGCTGTTTTGGTCTGTTTCGGATCAACGTAGATCCAGTCTTTTGGATCATTGACGCCGATGTCACCCCGAGCCCCACCCTCACGGAATAGGACACGACGACGCAGCAGGCTGGAAACCGCCTTGGACACGGTGTCAGGGTGAGCGTGGATGGCTTTCGCGATGTCGGTCGCCGGGATTCGCTGGGCGCCCGCACCGAAGTTGATGGTGGCCTTGGCCACGTACAGCACAATCTTCATCTCCCGGGCTGGGAGATCGATAGCCAGCAGGCCATCCATGAGCTGGTTGTCCATCCGGGTGAACCCCCTGGACTTGTCAATTGGGACTATGTTTGTCATGCTTCAACTCGTTGGAAAGTTGTAGAGAAAGCCGCCCTGCCAGGCGGTTTTTTTTCGTCTGCTGTTTGGCTACTGGATGCCTGAACAGCTGGACGGCCCCACTACTGGCGCAAGGCCAGATAGGTGAAAATTTCTACAAGGTCACGCAGCGGCATCCCTTTTCCCTGCCTTCAGCGCGCCCTTGGTCAAACGCTCGATTTGGTACTGGCGAAGCTCAGGAACATCCGCCCATTGGCGGACGGCCTCATAGGTCACCCCTAGCGCCTTCGCCAGGGCTGAAATAGACCCGAAATGTTGGATTGCCTGGCTCTTGGTCATGGCGACCTCCTCTGCTCGCCCAGACATTCAAGCATGCTTGCATATTCAAAACAAGCATGCTTGACAAGCAACCTTGTAGATTGCGCGAATGAAAACTACTGATCGAATCACCAAACTCGTCCTGACCCGTCGCCCACAGTTGGGCGTTCGCAATGTCAAACGCGACATCGCGAACACCTGCGGAATCAGCTATGAGGCTGTCCGCCAGTGGTTCGCCGGAGATACCGAGAACATCAAGAACGAAAACCTCGTCGCGCTAGCCGAGGGCTACGACACGACTGTTGATTGGCTTTTGTCTGGGAAGGGTGAGCCACCACGCAAAGGGGCCGCTAAGCAAGAGCAAACAAAAGAGGTTAGCGCTCCGAGTTCCGCTGCAGACGCAGTGCGAAAGATGCTTGAAAAGCACGGTAAGGGACTGACCGCTGAGGCCAGGCAGCGGATAGTCAGCGCGGTTGAACATGATCCTCAAGGCGAGAAGGAAAGCGGCTTTTTGATCGCCGCCAACCCTGCTATCAGGGGTGATATTTCCATCCCGCAGTACGACATTCGGGCGGCAATGGGTCACGGCCAAGTCCCGGCTGAATACAGCGAAATCATTAGGAACGTCGTAATAAGTGAAGATTTGCTGCGTGACAAAGGCGTGAACTACACGGCGCCTCAGTCCTTGGCCATCATCACCGGATGGGGCCAGAGCATGGAAGGTACAATCAATGACAAAGACCCTGTAATCGTTGACCGAGGCGTGAATGATTACGCAGGGGAAGGCGTTTACGTGCTCACCTGGCACGGTGACCTTCTGATTAAGCGCCTGCAGCGGAAAGACGAAGATCACCTCTGGCTGATCTCCGACAACCCTCACAACAAGGATCAGCAGGCCAGGATCGACGATGTGACAATTCACGCCAAAGTGCTACTTGTGTGGAACGCTCGCAAGGTCTGATTGATCGCAAGCCTGCGACCATTTCAGACCGTGACCGGCCCGCCAAAGCGGGCTGGATTAACTACTAAAACGGGGCCTCCTCCCCATCACTATCAACCAAGCTCACATCCTCTTCACTTTCGATCACCCGATCGTCATCCGTCGGCGCATCCCACTGAAGAAGCACCGATCCATCCTCGCAAAAACTCATCTCCAGCCCGTCAGACTCGGCTAGCAAGTCCATGATCGCGCACCAGTCCTGATCGTTGTCCGTGTCGAGGCGAGGGACGAGAACCCTCCTTCCGTGCTGCGCCAGCGGCGAGTTGATCATCGCTGAAACCCTCAAGCCCAGCCGCTCAAGGCTCGTTAGCTCTTCCATACGAACTGCTCTTTCCTGCGCCGACATCCGAAAGCTCCTACACACTGGACATCCATACAGTAAGAGAAAATTACACAAGCGTGCTTGCATTTAAAAAACAAGCATGCTTTTATAAATGCAAGTTCGCTTGCATTTGCATCGAGCTGGCAGCTCCGGCAGCCACCGCTCTTTAAAAACCAGTAGATGAGCCACCACGCGCCGAGTTAAGCCGGCCGTTGAGCCCTGGTGGACAGTACGCAACGCAGCAAGCTTCCTCGCTCGACATGTCGGCCCGCAGGTTTGCTGAGCAATACCGATTTCACTGGCTGGCCTTGGCAACAGGGCCAGACGGGAAATCAACCGCCCTGGAGGGCAACACGATGAGCTGCAACTGCATCAGCGATGCCGTGAAGCTGGTTACGGACCAGCTCGCTGAGGAGGCGCCAGGGTCAGGGCCTTTTTACATGCGCGCAGAGGGCCATAACCTTTCACTCAACATCGAGACCGGAAGGGCCAGTCGGCGATTCTGCGTAGAAGTCACCGGCCACTACATGGCGCCGAAGAAAGCTGGCGGCATGAAGCGCGTGAACAAGACCGTTTCGGTGGTCGCCAATTACTGCCCGCTCTGTGGCAAAGCATGTACCGCCGACGGAGAGGAAGAAACAACCAGCTGCGCGTCAGCCTGACGAAAACTGCCCGGTTCACCTGGTTCCCCATCACCAGGCTGCATCGGTCGTGGCGTTCGCCCTCCCCTTGGTCCGGGAGGTAGACGGCAGCGAGCATCACGACCAATGCAGCCACCCCGCAAGAGCAAATCATGGACACGATCACTATCGGCGCATGGATAGGCCACCTTGGCCGAGGCCTGGCGCCTCGCGAATTGCAATGCATCCTAGATGTCGCCCAGGGCTTCACCACCAAGGAGATAGCCAGGCACTTCGGCATCAGCGAAAGCGGTGTCGAGAAGCGTATCGGCGACGCCATGTTGAAGCTGGGCGTTGCCCGCCGGGCGGCGGCCGTAGCCGAAGCCATGCGCCGCCAGATCATCAGCCCGCTCTGCATCGCGCTGGCCGCCCTGATCACCATGCACGCGGTTATCGACGACAGCGACCCAATGCGCCGCGACCGCCGCGCGCCGGAGCGCCGCACCGCCCAAGTTCGAATCGTTCGCAAGGCCGAGGCCTTCGAGCTCCACGCCTGACCCACTGAGGACCAACCCCATGCAAGCAGCCATCCAACAAAGCCAGGACAAGCTCGAAGCCCTGCGCCAGGAAGTGATCACGGCCACCGAGGCATTCCGCGCCAAATCTCGCTTCTTTGTCACCCAAAGCGGCAACGGCTGGGCCGTCGTCTCTGCAAGCAACAACCGCGTATACGGCCGCAACACCAGCTACGCACAGGCTGTTCGCTATGCGCAGAGCCTGGAGCGCGCGATCGATGCCAAAACCCTCCCGGTAGTGGCTGTGGTGAAGGTCCGCCAGATCGGTGAAAGCGCAACACGCTGGGTGGCACTCTTAGCCTTGACGCTGATCTTGTTGGCCGGGGCGGCGTCGTCATGAGCCGCGGGGTAAACAAGGTCATCCTGGTCGGCACTTGCGGCCAGGACCCGGAGGTGCGCTACCTGCCGAACGGCAACGCCGTTACCAACCTCAGCCTGGCCACCAGCGAGCAGTGGACCGACAAGCAGTCGGGCCAGAAGGTCGAGCGCACCGAGTGGCACCGTGTGTCGCTTTTCGGGAAGGTCGCCGAGATCGCCGGCGAGTACCTGCGCAAAGGCTCCCAGTGCTACATCGAGGGCAAGCTTCAGACCCGCGAGTGGGAGAAGGATGGCATCAAGCGCTACACCACGGAAATCATCGTCGACATCAACGGCACGATGCAGCTGCTAGGCAGCCGGCCGCAGGGTCAGCAGCCAGGCCAGGTGCCAGATCGGCAACCGCAACAACGCCGGCCGGCGCGCCAGCAGCCGAACCAGCAGGCGGCGCCACCTGATCAAGACAGCTTCGACGACGACATACCGTTCGCGCCCCTTCCGTACCTCGCCGGTGCGTAGCGATGAAGCGCAGGCAGCAGGTTCACCCCACCGCCTACTACCTCGGCCGCGCATGCCGCGACAACAGCCAGTCACGCGATGCCCATCCCTATGGCTGGATGACCGTGGACTGCGGCTGGTGGCTTGCCGGCTGGCATGACCGAGACATGGAGCTTTCCGCTTGAAACGCATCACCGCGCACGTCCGGCACGACCGGCGCCAGCAGCAAATCAATTTGCCGCCCAGCGGCTTGGGAGGTACCGGCCATGGCCGAGGAGAAGACCGGAGCCGCGAAGCACTCGGCGGACTACCGCGATCGCGAAAAGAAGAAGGCCGAGAAGCTAGGTATCGAGAAGGTGTTCTTCAACATGCCTGCCGGAATCAAGGCTGCCATGGCCGCCGAGATCGAGCGCCACGGCTATGACCAGGTGCAGGAGCTTTGGCAGGACTTAGCCCTGTCGTGGATTGCCCAAGAGCCAGAAGAGCGTAAGCGTCCGGCGAATTCACCTTCCGAACTCCAGCTTTAAGGGCGATGGTGTCCGCGTATTTTTAAGCGGACGCAATCACCCTTATCGCCAGGATTTCCATGCGCCAACGAAGCTCTTATCCGAAACCCTTCAAAGCCCAGGTCGTTCAGGAATGCCTGCAACCTGGGGCGACCGTATCCAGTGTCGCCATCAGCCACGGCATCAACGCCAATGTCATCCGCAAATGGATGCCGCTCTATCGAGACCAGCCTGCAACAACCTCGCTGCCAGCCTTCGTCCCGTTAAAAGCCGCACCTAAACGGCCAGCCGAAGCGTCAGCGATCATCGAGTTGCCCATGGCCGGGCTAGTGATGACCGTCAAATGGCCAACCTCAGATCCCGAGGGCTGCGCGCAATTTATCCGGGCTGTCGCTCGATGATCCGCATCGATGCGATCTGGCTGGCCACCGAGCCGATGGACATGCGCGCCGGCACCGAAACGGCATTGGCCCGGGTGATTGCGGTGTTCGGTGCGGCGAAGCCGCACTGCGCTTATCTGTTCGCCAATCGCCGGGCTAACCGGATGAAAGTGCTGGTGCACGATGGCGTCGGCGTCTGGCTTGCCGCGCGTCGACTGAATCAAGGCAAGTTTCACTGGCCCAGCATTCGCCATGGTTGCGAAGTCGAACTCGACAGTGAACAACTCCAGGCGTTGGTACTAGGCCTGCCGTGGCAACGAGTCGGCGCAGGTGGTGTGATCAGCATGCTGTAATCGCCGGCCATTTGACTGGTCTGCTTGTCGTCGTCCTGCGCCTGCTCTGGCACAATCGGCAGCATGACTTTCTCGCCCAATCTCGATCAGATGACCCCGGAACAGCTTCGTGCCTTGGCGGCACAGGCGTTGCAGTTGCAGTCTCAGGTCGAGGCGATGAGCAGGAAGATCCAGAACGATGAAATCCTCATCGAACAGTTCAAGTTCGAAATCGCCCTGCTCAAACGCCACAAGTTTGCCAAGCGCAGCGAGCAAATCAGCCCGGCACAAGGCAGCTTGCTGGATGACCTGCTCGATACAGACCTTGAAGCTATCGAGGCAGAACTAAAACAGCTTCTTCCCGCTTCGTCACAGGCCGAGCCACGGCAATCACCCAAACGTGCACTATTGCCGCCGCAATTTCCGCGTACCGTGATTCGCCACGAGCCAGAAAACACTCTGTGCGCCTGTGGCTGCCAACTTCAGCGTATTGGGGAAGACGTCAGCGAGAAGCTGGATTACACGCCGGGCGTGTTTGCCGTCGAGCAACATGTGCGTGGCAAATGGGCCTGCCGTCAGTGCGAAACTCTGATTCAGGCGCCGGTGCCCGCGCAGGTCATCGACAAAGGTATTCCAACCGCAGGCCTGTTGGCCCATGTGATGGTGGCCAAGTTTTCCGATCACTTGCCGCTCTACCGACAGGAGAAAATCTTTGGCCGCGCCGGGCTGGCGATTGCTCGCTCGACTTTGGCCCAGTGGGTTGGACAGACCGGCGTGCGACTCCAGCCGCTGGTCGATGCGCTGCGTGAAGCTGTGCTGAAACAGGGTGTGATTCACGCTGACGAAACACCGGTGCAAATGCTTGCGCCGGGCGAGAAGAAAACCCACCGGGCTTACGTCTGGGCCTACAGCACTACGCCGTTTTCGGCACTCAAAGCTGTGGTTTACGATTTCAGCCCCAGTCGTGCAGGCGAACATGCGCGCAACTTCCTGGGCGACTGGAACGGCAAGTTGGTCTGCGATGACTTCGCTGGCTACAAAGCTGGTTTTGAGCAAGGCATCACTGAAATCGGCTGCATGGCCCACGCCCGTCGCAAGTTTTTCGATCTGCATGTTGCGAACAAAAGCCAGTTGGCCGAACAAGCGCTGCACTCGATCAGCGGCTTGTACGAGATCGAACGCCAGGCGCGGGACATGAGTGATGAAGATCGCTGGCGAATACGTCAGGAACTGGCGGTACCGATCAGCAAAACACTGCATGACTGGATGTTGGCCCAGCGCGACCTGGTGCCCAACGGATCAGCCACAGCTAAAGCCCTCGATTACAGCCTGAAACGCTGGGTAGCGCTGACGCGCTACCTGGACGATGGGGCTGTGCCCATCGACAACAACCAGGTGGAGAACCAGATACGGCCGTGGGCACTCGGACGCTCGAACTGGCTGTTTGCCGGGTCACTGCGCAGTGGCAAGCGGGCGGCTGCAATCATGAGCCTGATCCAGTCAGCGCGCATGAATGGGCATGATCCGTATGCCTACCTTAAAGATGTGCTGACGCGGTTGCCGACGCAACGGGCCAGTGAGATCGGGCAGCTACTGCCGCATCAGTGGGTATCGGCCTAGCTGCAACAAGGTGATTTCTGAGTGGACAATAGTTCGAAAATCCAAGCGATTATCTCAGATGACCCCATTCGGTGGCGGTTACTCGAAATAGTGCGCTCCTTGGGATTGCCAGACTGCTGGATCGGAGCAGGCTTTGTACGAAACGCGGTTTGGGATTATCTGCACGGGCGCGATTCATCCCCGATTTCAACAGACGTTGATGTCATCTGGTTTGATGCACAACGCTGCACACCAGAGCAAGATGAAGCCCTGGAAGCAGTTCTCAGAGGTCTAGAGCCGAACGTATTATGGTCTGTGAAAAATCAAGCGAGAATGCATGCTCAGAACGGCGATAAGCCATATCTCTCAGCGACCGACGCAATGCGCTACTGGCCAGAAACCGCAACGGCGGTAGCCGTAGCACTGCGAGAGAAAGGCTCATGCGAGGTCGCGGCGCCCTTGGGGCTTGATGATCTTTTTGACTTGATTATCAGGCCAGCGGGGAGGTTCGCCACGGAGAAAACTGCGATCTATCAAAGCCGCCTCAAGTCCAAAAATTGGGTGAAAATCTGGCCGCAGCTCAAGCTTGCGCTCGTAGCGGTACCTCCCATCCCTCCGACAAAGTAACTTAGCCGGACGCATATCTTTTAGGAGAGAACCATCAAGGCTTTATCAATTGTACGGCCCAGTGGCAGTCGAATCGCTTCTGGCCAGAAAACACTCGAAGTCCGTCGTTGGCATCCAGACTTACAACCTACCGAGGATCTTCTGATTGTCGAAAATGGGCGTTTTCTTCATGCCGACGGGGAGGAAGATGATGACGGTATTGCGGTCGCGATTGTGCGCGTAAAAGCCGTGCGTCCGTTCATCCTGGCTGACATGGAAGCAGCCTGCGCAAGTTATTTTGAAGACGGCTGGCTCGCATGGGAGTTGAGTGACATAAGACCAATATCCCCTGTTACCATCCGCGCGGCGCGGGGTATCTACGAGGTAGATTTCCTGCATACAGAAGAACCCTGAACATTGAGCAAGATGTGTTGGGCAGACGCTTACAGAAGAGCGTGCGCGCCGACTTGAACGGCCTGACGCGCCAGCTTTTTACATATCGCCAAAACTAGCGCGTCAGTTCGAAGCAGCCAGCATGGCAGAGCTTAAGCGAGAGCCTGGGTGCGAAGTGATCGACCCGTTTACTTCTTCTGCTCGGCATACACCGCAAGTCGCCAGATAATCGGCTTCTGACTGGTGTGCTGATAATGATTTTGGGCAGGAAGAGTGTGACCGCCAGCAATTGCAATTTCATCGCCGCAGTTGATGCAGTGATAAATGCCTGGCCATTCTGCCTTCTCTCCGGGCTTAAACTCCCGCTTGTAAGCATCCGAAGTGCTCTTCTTAACATCACTGTCGCGGTGATACCAAGCCATACATACCTCCTTCTGTATTGAGCCCCAACTTAATCACGGCAGGCAAATGGCCACAATGCTGTGATTTTAAACAGCCATCATGCCGCATCCGGCCACGGAGGGCGGCGCATGCATGGAGAAAGCCATGAGCAGAAAGCCAAACGCCGAAACTGCGCCGCCCAAGGTGCTGGCCTACAGCGTCGAAACAGATGACCCCGAAGAATCCACGATCCAGTTCGCCACGTCGAACGCCGCCGCAAGGCGCCAGGGCGCGGACGAGATAGGCGCTGACTTCGGCGCCGTATCCTGCCGACGTGCGCAGTGGGCCGACCAGTACGCCGGCCAGCGCTTCATCCCGGCCGAGGCCTACATCGACGCTGGCTGGTGGTTCGACTGCAACAACTGCGGAACCAGGTGCGACAGCGATGCCACGCGCTTTGATGAGGAGACTGGCGACGATATACCTCTAGATCTGATGTTCGACGGGCAAGTCGTCTACTGCTCGGCGGAGTGCAAGACAGGCCACGAGGCCGAAGTGACTGCCCGCAACGCCAGGTTCGAGGTGTTCAAGGAACGGGTCGTCGCTGCGCAGCCATTCGTCACATTCACCGAGTTCACCGGTGGATATCCACGATGCGGAGATAGCGCGAGATTCACCTTCCACGGCGCCAAGTACGGCGGATCAGTAAGCGAGGCATATGACGGTCAAGGCCTGAAGTGGTACGTGGCGCAGGACGATAAGGTCGCCTGGAACAACTTCATCGCAGAAGAAACTGACGCCTGACCCTCCGGCGCTGCCCGCCAGCGCTCATGAAGCACAGCCAGGCATAGCCATCATCGCCAGCAGTAGCGGCGTAATATTTTTGATGGCGACCGACAGTTTCACAATCAGGTCGGCGATAGAGTGCAGTAGTTCCATAAGGTGCTCCAAGCATGCAAGAGCAAACCGTTGCTCCTGTCGCACTATGCACCTTTAAAAATCCGCCTCTTCTGACCACCCTTCCTCTTGTGGGTTTCCGCCGCGCTGCCCGCCAGCGCCTTCCCCTATTCAACGATAACGCCTCCCCGGCGAGGATCCACCATGTCCAATCGAATCGTCTGCCAGTTCAGTTGCGGCGCCGCTTCGGCGGTGGCCACCAAGCTGGCCCTGGCCGAGTACGGCAGCACGCACGACGTGCAGATCATCAACGCGTTTCTCGCCAACGAGGAAGCCGACAACCGCCGGTTCGCCCAAGACTGCGAGGCTTGGTTCGGCCAGCCGATCACCGTCCTGCGTGACGAAAAGTACGGCGCCGACACCCACGAGGTGTTCCGCCGTGAGCGATACATGAAGGGCCGAACCGGCGCGCCATGCACCAAAATCCTCAAGCGCCGCTTACTCGACACTTGGAAACAGCCTGGCGACGTAATGGTGTTCGGTTACACCGCCGAAGAGGCCGATCGCCTGGAGGACTTCCGGGAGCGCAATCCAGACCGCCCAGTGATCGCCCCGCTGATCGACCGCGGCTTGGGCAAGGATGACTGTAAGGCCATCCTGCTGCGCGCCGGAATCGAGCTACCCCTGATGTACCGCATGGGCTACGACAACGCCAATTGCATCGGCTGCGTGAAGGGCGGCGAAGTCTACTTCCGGGCGATCCGCCAGGACTTCCCAGAGCAGTTCGAGGCGCTATGCGCCATCCAGGATGACCTGGGTGAAGGCTCATACCTCTTCCGCAACCGCACCACCAACGTGCGATTCTCACTTCGCGACCTGGGCGATGGCCCTGTGCGCCGCAACGAGAAACTGCCCGCCTGCTCCTTCTTCTGCGAACTGGCCGAGGCAGACATCATCGCCCGCGCCTGACCGGAGATCCTATGCCCATCACCTACGGAAGCGTCTGCAGCGGCATTGAAGCTGCGACAGAGGCCTGGCATCCGCTGGGCTGGAGTGCCGACTGGTACGCCGAGATCGAACCATTCCCCTCTGCGGTGCTTGCCTACCACTACCCGGAGACGCCGAACCACGGCGACATGACCCGCCTGGCGGCCATGGTGCTGTCCGGAAAGATCCCAGCGCCCGAAGTGCTGGTCGGTGGCACGCCGTGCCAGGCCTTCAGCGTGGCCGGCATGCGTGAAGGCCTTGCCGACCCCCGGGGCGCCCTCACCATCAAATACGTGGAGCTACTTGATGCAATTGACCATGTTCGAACCATGCGCGGCGAACCCGAGGCCGTCTGCACTTGGGAAAACGTCCCCGGCGTCCTCTCCGACAAAGGCAACGCGTTTGGCT
The DNA here is from genome assembly GCF_900291005.1 of Pseudomonas sp. Kh14. Classification (NCBI taxonomy): domain Bacteria; kingdom Pseudomonadati; phylum Pseudomonadota; class Gammaproteobacteria; order Pseudomonadales; family Pseudomonadaceae; genus Pseudomonas; species Pseudomonas sp. Kh14. The sequence goes on along the minus strand of NZ_OLKJ01000024.1, from coordinate 88,542 downwards.
GCTTCCTCGGCGCCCTGGTGGGCGAATCCGAAGAACTCCAACCGCCAGGGGGCAAATGGAAGGACGCTGGTTGTGTGTATGGACCCACGCGAACAGTCGCATGGCGGGTTCTGGATGCCCAATATTTCGGCCTGGCCCAACGACGCCGCCGTGTGTTCGTTGTCGCAAGTGCTAGAGCAGGATTCGATCCCCTCGAAGTACTTTTTGAGCGCGAAGGCGTGCGCCGGGATACTCCGCCGCGCCGAGGCGAGGGGCAAGACCTTACCGGCCGAGCTCCATTCGGCCCTGCACTCCAGTGCGGGTGCGGATACGTCTTCGGTTTAGACCTAGGCCAGTATGGCTGCCCAAACTGTGAGGGCGATGAAGGCCCGGCGGTTGAGGTCCTGGCCGGCGTGCCAGCGTATGGCGGTCACAGCCTGCGGGGAGAAGTCAGCCAGGCGGCCACCCTGACCGCAAAGGACACGCGCCTGGACATCGAAAGCGAGACCTTCTGCGTCGCTCCATCGCTTCGGGCACAGCCAAATGCCAGCCACCGGCTCGATTCCGATGCATACGTGACCGGCACACTGAGTTCGCGGGCCAGCGCAGGCGGCGGGCTGGGAACAGATTTCGACCTGGCGGGCGGACTGCAAGTAACTGGAACCCTCCAGGCCAACGGCAAGGCGGCAGGAAGTGCAACCCAGCAGGACGCCGAGAGCGGCATGCTGGTGGTTCACGGCACGCAAGACCCATGCGTCCTTGATGATCAGGCTTTCGCACTGGGCCGGAACAATGGCCAAGAAAACGCCCTGCTCGCCTTCAGCTGCAAGGACCATGGCGCCGACGCTGGCAGCCTGGCTCCGACGCTTCGGGCCATGGGGCACGGCGCCAGCCACCCCAACGCCGGCGGCCAGGTCGCAGTGTGCATCACTGGCGAAATCACCCATACGCTGAAGGCCGAAGGCTTCGACGCCAGCGAAGACGGTACCGGCCGTGGCCAGCCAATGGTTCAAGGGGGGGCTGGTGTTCGCCGACTCACTCCGCGCGAGTGTGAATGGCTCCAAGGCTTCCCCGGCGACCACACCCGCATCCCCTATCGCGGCAAGCCCGCCGATGAATGCCCGGACGGGCCGCGCTATAAGGCGATCGGCAACAGCAAGGCCGTGTTCGTCGTCCGGTGGATCGGGAGACGCATCGAACATCAACTCGCCCGAAAACAGATTTGACACAGCTTTCAGTCAACTGATGCTGGACGAAGTAGCACGAATGCCATCATAGTTGTACAAATAATGTCACCCGCAAAACAGATGCCAGAACAGATATGGAACTTCCAAAATTAAACAAAGAAAACAAAACCATAGAGAAAAAAATATTCTCTATAGCTATTTTTTCAGCTAACACGTGGATGACTTTGATAGCGCCTCTCGCTATTGGCCTTTTTGCCAGCAAGCTTTTCGCCAAAGAAGCGTTCACGCATGCGGAAACGACGCTATACACTATAGCAGCCGTGATACACATTGTTTTTGCGATAGTTATTTTTGTTGCCGGCAACAGAAAGTCAACCACGGTAGAAGTAGATGAAATAATACAGGAAAATAGAAAGTTCAAAGAAGAGATAATACCAAAGGCGAAGAGCCTTTACGAGATATCCAAAACACAGCAATCAGTAACTTACATGATGACTCTTGAGCTTGAAGCCATTATGGACCAAGTTAAGCAGAGATCAGCAGACTACCCGCTCAACCAGCGACTGAAAGATTGGGAAGCCGGTCTAAATAGAATTCTGTGGCACCTCGTAGAACACCGAACACAATTGTTCGACTACAAAGCGGACGCCTTTTACAACTTTGCTTTTTATATGTACAACAAGGATAGCGATGAGCTTTCAATAAAGTGGCGAAGCCATGATAACCGCCTGGAGGTTTCAAATCGGTCTTGGAAGCCAGGCTTCGGCCACGTCGGCCTAGCGTTTGTTCAAGGCGAAGCGAAAATCTGCCAAGACATTACTACAAGCTCAGAACTTTCTGATAGCTCAGCAGACGTTTCTGACAAGAAAAAGTATAGATCGTTCATTTCTATTCCGATCAAAGACTCCTACACTGTAATGGAGCCGAAGGCTGGCACCAAACCTCTAGGTGTGCTAGTATTCACCAGTAGTCATGTAAGCCAGTTCTCATGGCAACGTGACAAAATATTTACTCTGACCGTTGCTAAAATACTGTCCATGTATATAGAACGACACATAGCTTCTTGTTTAGAGGAGGGCATAAATGAAAACTAGCAAAAAACCGATGACCGCGCTTTTGATCAATCCTTCCAATCAGGAAGCTCACGGCACCCAGTCTGAGAGCCTTATTTTCGAAGACTTGATCATCCAGCATTATATGAACAGCCAGTCCCATTCATCCTTCGCGAGGGAGTGGGTTGAGCATGAGGTCGAGCAAAGCGGCGACTACTTTACAGAAGAAATATATAAAGAAGCCTAAGTTTTCACTAGAAGCCCGCTTAATGCGGGTTTCTTTTTGCCTCGCTTAAACTGCTTAGTATCAGCTCGTATAAGTCGAGTTGCAAAATAGCTATATCCCACCTACACCAACCGCCTCAACTTAGCCGCCTGATACCAGCCCTTGTCGCGACGTCCACTGCTACCTGCTGAATGGCGTCGGCATCAGCTGCATCCCCGACAGCCAGCTGCAGGCCAGCAACGAGCGCCAGCTCTCCCCGCACGAAACACAACCCGAACCTAAACCTGCACTGGCGCCTGGGCGCTGGATTGATGAGAGGTATCAGCTGTGACAGATCCTTCAGCACTCGGACGAGACATGTGGCTCATGCTCCGCCCCACTTTCGACGATGTGGCAGAGGCCAATGGGTTCTCTGGCCCCCTTGAAAAGGCGCAGCTCTGGGCCGGCTTCATGTCGGCTGCGAACGGGGCGATGTATCAACAGGTCGGCCGCGAGCAGGCCAAGATCATCAACGACGGCATCGAGGCCGCATTGGTTGATCTTGCACGTAGCAAACTGCAGGTGGTGAAGCCATGACCGACCTGATCGAAGTGAGGGTATCGAACCTAATCGGTGCGCCGCTGGACTGGGCGGTGGCCATGGCCGAAGGCTACAAGCAGGACACCGAGAACCACCTGACGATTATCAGTCCCCGGGGCGTCTTCACCAGCGTGAGCATTCGCGGCGCCTCCGAAGGCTTCGGGTTTCGACCATCCACCAACTGGGACCAGGGCGGCCCGCTGATCGACAAGCACAACGGCGGGCTGCACTACGAGGCCCACCTCGCCGACGCGAACTTCCGCTACAGCTCTGGGCCAGGCAGGACCGGTTTCTGGTGCTACGGCCCAACTGCGCTAATTGCCTTCTGTCGAGGCCTGGTCAAAGCCAAGCTCGGCGATACCGTCCAGGTGCCCAAGGAGCTGATGCCATGACCGAACAAAGCACAAAGGAATTCTACTCTGTCGATCAAGCCTCTCAGCATGCTGCTGAATGGTGCAAACGCAATCCCGCATGGTGCCGGATCTGCGATATCCCGGATATCTCCGTGTTCGAAAAAACTTACGATGAGATTCCAAAGCGCGAGCGCGCCTACTGGGAAAAGAACGGCGGCGAAGAATGCTGGCGTGAATTCGGCGCCGGAGGAACCAAGGTGCCCACCGGATTCATCTCTGGAAAGGGCGAGTTCTTCGACCACGTCCTGAAAGTGCCACTCCATCACAACATGATGATGGTGTACCGCGTCGGCAAGAGGTGGAAGCCATGATCGCCCTCGCCTACATGGCCTACCTCATCTACCGGGGGCCGCGATGAGCCGGTTCGTTGCCGTCGTGCACGGCTGGCACGTAGAGAGCAAAGGCTTCGATGTCCATGAGCTGGCCGCCAGAACAGCCCAAGGCGCCGATGACGAAGCATGTCTACTCGCAGCACGCCGTGACGCTACGTTTGACCGCACAGCCTATGTGGTGGTCGAGATCGATGACCGCGAGCATCTACCCCGGCGCCTGACCTGGCGAGAACGGCTCACTGGCCGAATCAAGTAACCCCTCCCCCTACAACTCAAGCCCGCCGACGATACCCGGCGATGAACAACGCAAGCCCAGGCACCAGCAAACCGACAGCGGTATAGCCGAAAGCAGCCTGCCCAGATGCACCTACTGCTGCAAATGCAGCACCCACCGCTATCAGCGGCGCCGCGACTAGGTAAAACGGTTTGGCTGTCTTGCCCATATCGAACCTCCTGTTTGATCAACCCTTTTATCACATGGGCCCGCCGACATGCGCGGGCGAGGACTCCCTATGTCTGCAACAGAACGATTCCACCACACCGCGAACGACTGCCTGGAGCGCCTGGCTGCCGATCTCTGGCCGGAAGCCAAGCTGGCTCTGGTCATCTACACCCCGGAAAAGCCCGAGCTCGACATCGTCCTGAAGGACAGCGGCCTCGACGTCGATGAGGTTGTGAGCACGTTGCGCCGGCGCGGAGGCCTCAGCCTCGACGGTCAAAACGTCTACAAGCGCTCGCTCTGCGACGTCATCATCGGCGCCCTTGCCATGGGCAAGATGAACACCAACCCGCCACCGGCTGACCATTGGTGCCAGGAATTCTGGGATGCCGGGCGCGCCGAGGGAGCGCTGCAGGAAGAACTGGTGCAGGCACTCCGCCTAGCTCGCAAAGAGCTGGACGCCTGCCAGCGGGTGATCCACTACGCCGGCGGCTTCGATCCAGCTTACGTCGATGATGCCCAGGCCGCGATCAAGATCACCGACGCAGTGTTGGCCAAGACCCCAGCCTAACCACCAACCTGCCGCCACCGGCGGCCTGGAGACCATGTCCCCCAACCGAGGCGACGGCACGGGCCGGCGCAGTCGGTTACCACTTCTTGGCCTGAGGAGGCTATATGGCACAGTTAGATGGAATTGATCGCCTGCTTCGCCTGCCCGATGTGCTCCGCATCACTGGCATGGGGCGCAACACCGTGTACACACGAATTAAGGAAGGAACGTTTCCAAAACAGGTTAAGATAGGACCCAAATCGGTCGCCTGGCGGCAGTCAGACATCAACCAATGGATGGCTTCACTCAACCCCAGCGACGACCAATCAGTACATTGAGCAGTACACTGAAACGTCAGATTCAGCTCAAGCCCATACCCCATCAGCTTTACAGGTCCACCAGTGGAAATTTTCAAGGAATTCACATTCGAATCGGCCCACCGCCTGCCCCACGTCCCTGAAGGGCACAAATGCGGCCGTTTGCATGGCCACTCGTTCAAGGTCGGCCTGCACCTGACCGGCCCGCTCGACCCGCACACGGGCTGGATCCGCGACTTCGCCGAGGTCAAGGCGATCTTCAAGCCGATCTATGATCAGCTGGACCACAACTACCTGAACGACATCCCCGGGCTGGAAAACCCCACCAGCGAAGTGATCGCCAAGTGGATCTGGGACCAGGTCAAGCCGCTGATGCCCGAGCTGTCCAAGGTTCGCATCCACGAAACCTGCACAAGCGGTTGCGAATACACCGGCGACTGATTCGCCCGGCTCACTGGCCCTGCGCGCTGCCCATGGCATCGCGCAGGAAGCTGGGGGCGATGTAGCGCTGGTAGTGCGCCTCTGAAAGCAGAAAGAACTCGCGATCGATCGCATCGCGCAATTGGGGCAGTTCCCAGTCACGGAACTCCGGCAGCAACACCATGCCATAGGCCTCCAGGTCACGGATCATCCGCGCCCCTCGGGCAATCAGCTGGTAAGCCCAACAATACACCGACTGCTGCTCGACAAAGCGGATGGAGCGCTGCTCCAGTTGCTGGCGCAGCAGGCCTTTGTCGAACACCTCAAGCTTGGCCATCATCACCTGCACCAGCAACTGCTCAAGGCGCAACCACACGGCGCGCTTCTGCGTGTCGTCGTAGCCGTTCCAGTTGATCACTTCGTGGTGAAAACGCTTGCAGCCACGGCACACCGTGTCTCCGTACACCGTGGAGCACAGGCCGACGCAAGGGGTTTTGATGGACTTGTTGGACATGAAAAACAACAGCTTGGCGATGGAACACAGGCCCATGTTAGCCCTTTGTCTAACCAGGGTCACTCGTTAAAGTCATGTACACCGCCTTACCTTCGGGCTTTTTTTGCCGTAGAATCATCCGGCCTTTTCAAAGGCAACAATGTCCGTTGGAAGCTGTTTTCAAAGCGTCACGAGCACAGTTGATCCGGTAGAACGGCGTTGGCCCGGGCCATGCATCCCTCGCATGCCCGCGCCAGCCCTCATCAGTCCCCGTTCTGCAGGCGTAAAACTTTGAAAGCAGCTTCTGTAAGGATTCCTTGCGACCCTGGTTGGGCGGCCCACAAAGCCGCGGCAGCGCATGGGTGCATTGAATGCTGGATAAGCGTCCCGGACCCCCTTTAGGGACCACTGATGAGGGAAATAACTGTGCTTGAAGCCTACCGCAAACACATCGAAGAGCGCGCCGCCCTGGGTATCGTTCCCCAGCCGCTGAACGCCGAACAAACTGCAGGCCTGGTCGAGCTGCTGAAAAACCCGCCGGCCGGCGAAGAAGCCTTCCTCGTAGACTTGATCACCAACCGCGTACCGCCAGGGGTCGACGAAGCTGCCTACGTCAAGGCCGCTTTCCTCTCCGCCGTCGCCAAGGGCGAAGCCAAGTCGCCACTGATCGACCGCAAGCACGCCACCGAACTGCTGGGCACCATGCAGGGCGGCTACAACATCGAAACGCTGGTCGCACTGCTGGATGACGCCGAACTGGGCGCCGTCGCGGCCGAACAGCTCAAGCACACCCTGCTGATGTTCGATGCTTTCCACGACGTGGCCGAAAAAGCCAAGGCCGGCAACACGCACGCCAAGGCCGTCCTGGACTCCTGGGCTGCCGGCGAGTGGTTCACCTCGCGCCCGGCCATCGCCGACAAGTACACCCTGACCGTGTTCAAGGTGCCTGGCGAAACCAACACCGACGACCTGTCGCCTGCACCGGACGCCTGGTCGCGCCCTGACATTCCGCTGCACGCCCTGGCCATGCTGAAAATGGCCCGCGACGGCATCGAACCGCAGCAGCCTGGTTCGGTCGGCCCGCTGGCCCAGATCGAAGCCGTCAAGGCCAAGGGCTTCCCGGTTGCCTATGTCGGCGACGTGGTCGGTACCGGTTCCTCGCGTAAATCCGCTACCAACTCGGTACTGTGGTTCTTCGGCGACGACATCCCTTACGTGCCGAACAAGCGCGCCGGTGGCTTCTGCTTCGGCACCAAGATCGCCCCGATCTTCTACAACACCATGGAAGACGCCGGCGCCCTGCCGATCGAATTCGACTGCACCAACCTGGGCATGGGCGACGTCATCGACGTTTACCCATACAAAGGTGAAGTACGCCGTCACGACAGCGACGAGCTGGTCACCACCTTCGAGCTGAAAACCGAAGTGCTGCTGGATGAAGTCCGCGCTGGCGGCCGTATCCCGCTGATCGTCGGCCGTGGCCTGACCGAAAAAGCCCGTGCCGAGCTGGGCCTGGGTGCTTCCGACCTGTTCAAGAAACCAGAGCAGCCTGCCGATTCCGGCAAGGGCTTCACCCTGGCGCAGAAAATGGTCGGCCGTGCCTGTGGCCTGCCAGAAGGCCAGGGCGTGCGCCCAGGCGCCTACTGCGAGCCAAAAATGACCACCGTCGGCTCCCAGGACACCACTGGCCCGATGACGCGCGACGAGCTGAAAGACCTGGCATGCCTGGGCTTCTCTGCTGACCTGGTCATGCAGTCGTTCTGCCACACCGCGGCCTATCCGAAGCCGATCGACGTCACCACCCACCACACCCTGCCAGACTTCATCCGCACCCGTGGCGGCGTGTCGCTGCGCCCGGGCGACGGCATCATCCACAGCTGGCTGAACCGCATGCTGATGCCTGACACCGTAGGTACCGGTGGCGACTCGCACACCCGCTTCCCGATCGGCATCTCGTTCCCGGCCGGTTCCGGCCTGGTGGCCTTCGCTGCCGCCACCGGCGTCATGCCACTGGACATGCCAGAATCGATCCTGGTGCGCTTCAAGGGCAAACTGCAGCCAGGCATCACCCTGCGTGACCTGGTTCATGCCATCCCTTACTACGCCATCCAGAAGGGTCTGCTGACCGTCGAGAAGAAAGGCAAGAAAAACGCCTTCTCCGGCCGCATCCTGGAAATCGAAGGCCTGGACGAACTGACCGTCGAGCAAGCCTTCGAGCTGTCCGACGCCTCGGCCGAGCGTTCCGCTGCCGGTTGCACCATCAAGCTGCCGGAAAAGGCCATCGCCGAGTACCTGCAGTCCAACATCACCCTGCTGCGCTGGATGATCGGCGAAGGCTACGGCGATGCCCGCACCCTGGAGCGCCGTGCCCAGGCCATGGAAGCCTGGCTGGCCAAGCCTGAGCTGCTGTCGGCCGATGCCGATGCCGAATACGCCGAAATCATCGAAATCGACCTGGCCGACGTCAAAGAGCCTGTGCTCTGCGCGCCGAACGACCCGGACGATGCGCGCCTGCTGTCTTCGGTACAAGGCGAGAAGATCGACGAAGTGTTCATCGGTTCGTGCATGACCAACATCGGTCACTTCCGCGCTGCCGGCAAGCTGCTGGAGAAGGTCAAGGGTGGCATTCCGACCCGTCTGTGGCTGGCTCCGCCAACCAAGATGGACGCTCACCAGCTGACCGAAGAAGGCTACTACGGCATCTACGGCAAGGCCGGTGCACGCATGGAAATGCCAGGCTGCTCGCTGTGCATGGGCAACCAGGCACGTGTGCAGACCGGTTCGACCGTGGTCTCCACCTCGACCCGTAACTTCCCGAACCGTCTGGGCGACGCGACCAACGTGTACCTGGCATCGGCCGAGCTGGCCGCTGTCGCTTCGATCATCGGCAAACTGCCGACCGTCGAAGAGTACATGCAGTACGCGAAAGACATCGACAGCATGGCTGCCGACGTTTACCGCTACCTGAGCTTCGACCAGATCGCCGAGTTCCGCGAAGCGGCAGCCAACGCCAAGATCCCGGTGGTCCAAGCGTAAGCTGAGTTACAGGTTGTAAACAAAGCCCCGGCAGCGATGCCGGGGCTTTGTTGTTTTGGCCTGTGCCGGCCGCTTCGCGGCTAAAGCCGCTCCTACAGGGCTCCCACGGTGTTCGAGACCTGCACATGCCCTTGTAGGAGCGGCTTTAGCCGCGAAGCGACCGGCACAGGCCACCTCATATCACAAACAAGTCGACGAACCTGTGCACAGCCGTGCCTTCCAGCTTCTGCTGGTCCTTGCACAGTTCGAAAACCTGCTGACACCGCTGCCGGGCAAAGCGGGTCGCCAGGTTGGCCCTGAACTTGGCCTCCAGCAACGGTATCCCCTCCCCCCGCCGCCGCCGATGCCCGATCGGGTATTCCACCACCACCTGCTCGGTGCTGCTGCCATCCTTGAAGAACACCTGCAGCGCGTTGGCGATCGAACGCTTGTCCGGCTCCAGGTACTCGCGACTGAAGCGCGGGTCTTCCACCACCTCCATCTTCTCGCGCAAGCGATCGATACTTGGGTGGTTGGCATGGAAGGCGTCCTCATAATGCTCGGCCACCAGATAGCCAAAGATCAGCGGCACGGCCACCATGTATTGCAGACAGTGGTCACGGTCGGCGGCATTGGCCAACGGGCCGCTCTTGGAGATGATGCGGATCGCCGATTCCTGGGTGGTGATGACGATGCGGTCGACTTCATGCAGACGATTACGCACAAGTGGATGCAGGGTTACTGCTGCCTCACAGGCAGTCTGGGCGTGGAACTCTGCAGGGAAACTGACCTTGAACAGCACGTTTTCCATCACATAGCTGCCCAACGCCTGGGGCAGGCGCAGCTCGTACTGCCCGGCGGGCTTGAGCGCCAGGTCTTTGTTGGTATGGCTGAACGAAACATCGTAGAACCCCCACTGCGACGCCGTGAGCACGCCCGGCACGCCCATCTCCCCACGCAAGGCGATGTCGGCCAGGCGTACACCTCGGCTGGAGGCATCGCCCGCAGCCCAGGATTTGCGCGAACCGGCGTTGGGCGCGTGGCGATAGGTTCGAAGGGCCTGGCCGTCAACGAAGGCGTGGGACAAGGCCGAGAGCATCTGCTCACGGTTGGCCCCCATCAGCCTGGCGCATACGGCGGTCGAGGCGACCTTCACCAGGATCACGTGATCGAGACCGACACGGTTGAAGGCGTTTTCCAGCGCCAGCACGCCCTGGATCTCATGCGCCATGACCATGGCCTTGAGCACCTCACGCATCAGCAGTGGCTTTTCACCCGCGGCAACACGCTTCTGTGACAGGTGGTCAGCCACTGCCAGGATGCCGCCAAGGTTGTCCGAGGGATGAGCCCATTCGGCGGCCAGCCAGGTGTCGTTGTAGTCCAGCCAGCGCACCGTGCAGCCAATGTCCCAGGCGGCCTTGACCGGGTCGAGGCGATAGGAGGTACCGGGGACGCGAGCACCATTCGGGACCAGCGTGCCTTCCACCTGGGGGCCAAGGAGCTTGGTGCACTCAGGGAAGCGCAAGGCGAGAAGGCCGCAACCGAGGGTGTCCATCAGGCAGTTGCGCGCGGTGTCCAGGGCCTCGCGGGATTCGACCCGGTAGCCGAGGGCGTAATCGGCCAGGGTTTGTAGCACCCGGTCGTAATCCGGGCGGTCGTTGAGGTCTACGTTGGCGCTCATATCCAGCTCCCTTCAGAATTGCCGGGGCTGCCGTGCAGCCCTTCGCGGGCTTGCCCGCTCCCACAGGTTGACCACAGCATTCAGAACCTGTGGTTACCCTGTGGGAGCGGGCAAGCCCGCGAAGGGCCGCTTGGCGGCCCCAACGAACTAAAGCCGAGCGCCAGTGGTGCGTTAGAAGCTGTCGCCAGGCACGCGAACCCAGCCCTCCATCAGCACGCGAGCACTACGGCTCATGATTGCCTTGGTTACCGTCCACTCACCATTCACCTGGCGTGCCTCGGCCCCGACCCGCAGGGTGCCCGAAGGATGACCGAAACGCACAGCGCTGCGCTCGCCCCCGCCAGCGGCGAGGTTGACCAGCGTGCCCGGAATGGCCGCCGCAGTGCCAATTGCCACCGCAGCCGTACCCATCATGGCATGGTGCAACTTGCCCATCGACAAGGCCCGCACCAGCAGGTCGATCTCAACGGCCTGCACCGCCTTGCCACTGGAGGCAGTGTAGGTGCTCGGCGGCGCGACGAACGCCACTTTCGGCGTGTGCTGACGCCCGGCAGCCTGGTCGACGTTGTCGATAAGCCCCATGCGCACGGCGCCGTAGGCGCGAATGGTCTCGAAGCGCAGCAGCGCCTGCGGATCGCCGTTGATGGCGTCCTGCAGTTCGGTACCGGTGTAGCCGATATCGGCAGCATTGACAAAAATGGTCGGGATACCGGCATTGATCAGGGTCGCCTTGAACGTACCGACCCCCGGCACTTCCAGGTCATCGACCAGATTGCCGGTGGGGAACATGGCACCGCCACCGCCGTCTTCATCGGCTGCTGGGTCAAGAAACTCCAGCTGCACCTCGGCCGCCGGGAAGGTCACCCCGTCCAGCTCGAAGTCGCCGGTTTCCTGCACTTCACCTTCAGTGATCGGGACATGGGCGATGATGGTCTTGCCGATATTCGCCTGCCAGATACGCACGGTAGCGATACCGTTGCGCGGAATACGCGCCGGGTCGACCAGGCCACTGCTGATGGCAAACGAACCGACCGCAGCGGACAGGTTGCCGCAGTTGCCGCTCCAGTCGACGAAAGCCTTGTCGATGCTGACCTGGCCGAACAGGTAGTCGACATCGTGCTCGGGTTTGATGCTTTGCGACAGGATCACCGTCTTGCTGGTGCTCGACGTGGCGCCGCCCATGCCATCGATCTGCTTGCCGTAAGGGTCGGGGCTGCCGATTACCCGCAGCAGCAGCGCATCGCGAGCGGGACCTGGAATTTGCGCCTGCTCGGGCAGGTCTTGCAGGCGGAAGAACACGCCTTTGCTGGTGCCGCCGCGGATGTAGGTGGCGGGGATTTTGATCTGGGGTACATGTGCCATTTTCTTGGGCATCCTGATAGTCCGGTGAAATACCCTGGGGCTGCCTTGCAGCCCTTTCGCGACACAAGGCCGCTCCCACAGGTACTGCGCCGCCCGTTGTGGGAGCGGCCTTGTGTCGCGAAAGGGCCGCACAGCGGCCCCCGATTCATGCTCAGGCGGTCGCTTCGAGGAAGTCCTGGGCAAAGCGCTGCAGCACCCCGCCCGCTTCGTAGATCGACACTTCCTCGGCGGTGTCCAGACGGCAGGTCACCGGTACTTCCAGGCGCTCGCCATTGGCACGGGTAACCACCAGGGTCAGGGTCGCCCGTGGCGTACGCGCACCCAGCACGTCATAGGTTTCGCTGCCATCCAGGCCCAGGGTCTTGCGGTCGGTCCCCGGCTTGAACTCCAGCGGCAATACCCCCATGCCTACCAGGTTGGTGCGGTGAATACGCTCGAAGCCTTCGGCCACGATCGCCTCGACACCGGCCAACCGCACGCCCTTGGCCGCCCAGTCACGGGACGAACCTTGGCCGTAGTCGGCACCGGCGACAATGATCAGCGGCTGCTTGCGCTGCATGTAGGTCTCGATCGCCTCCCACATGCGGGTAACCTTGCCTTCCGGCTCGATACGCGCCAGCGAGCCCTGCTTCACGCTGCCATCTTCATTGCGCACCATTTCGTTGAACAGCTTGGGGTTGGCGAAGGTGGCGCGCTGGGCGGTCAGGTGGTCGCCACGGTGGGTAGCGTAGGAGTTGAAGTCTTCTTCCGGCAGCCCCATTTTCGCCAGGTATTCGCCGGCGGCGCTGTCGAGCATGATGGCGTTGGACGGCGACAGGTGGTCGGTGGTGATGTTGTCCGGCAGCACCGCCAGCGGGCGCATGCCACGCAACGTGCGTTCGCCGGCCAGGGCACCTTCCCAGTAGGGAGGGCGGCGGATGTAGGTGCTCATCGGGCGCCAATCATACAGCGGCGCAACTTTCGGCCCGCGGTCTTCCTCGATGGCGAACATCGGGATGTACACCTTGCGGAATTGCTCCGGCTTGACCGCTGCACGTACCACCGCATCGATTTCTTCGTCGCTGGGCCAGATGTCCTTGAGGCGGATTTCCTTGCCATTGACCACGCCCAGCACATCCTTCTCGATGTCGAAACGAATGGTACCGGCAATGGCATAGGCCACCACCAGTGGTGGCGAGGCCAGGAAGGCCTGCTTGGCGTACGGGTGGATACGCCCGTCGAAGTTGCGGTTACCCGACAACACGGCAGTGGCGTACAGGTCGCGGTCGATGATTTCTTGCTGGATCACCGGGTCCAGGGCGCCGGACATACCGTTGCAGGTGGTGCAGGCGAAGGCGACGATGCCGAAGCCAAGTTGCTCCAGCTCCTTCTCCAGCCCTGCTTCCTCCAGGTACAGCTGCACGGCCTTGGAGCCGGGTGCCAGCGACGACTTGACCCACGGCTTGCGGGTCAGGCCCAGCTTGTTGGCATTGCGCGCAATCAGGCCTGCGGCAATCACGTTGCGCGGGTTGCTGGTGTTGGTGCAACTGGTGATGGCAGCGATGATTACCGCGCCGTCCGGCATCTGCCCCGGCACTTCTTCCCAGCTGCCGGCGATGCCTTTGGCTGCCAGGTCGCTGGTGGCGACGCGGGCATGCGGGTTGGACGGGCCGGCCATGTTGCGTACCACGCTCGACAGGTCGAAGCTCAGGGTACGCTCGTAGACCGCGCCGCCCAGGCTGTCAGCCCACAGGCCGGTGGCCTTGGCGTAGGTTTCCACAAGTTTGACCTGCTGCTCTTCACGGCCGGTCAGGCGCAGGTAGTCGATGGTCTGCTGGTCGATGGCGAACATCGCCGCCGTGGCGCCGTATTCCGGGGCCATGTTGGAAATGGTGGCGCGGTCGCCCAAGGTCAGGGCGCGGGCACCTTCACCATGGAACTCCAGGTAAGCGCCGACCACTTTCTGCTTGCGCAGGAACTCGGTCAGGGCCAGTACCAGGTCAGTGGCGGTGATGTTCGGGGCCAGCTTGCCAGTCAGCTCGACGCCGACGATTTCCGGCAGGCGCATCCAGGAGGCGCGGCCGAGCATCACGTTTTCGGCTTCCAGACCACCTACGCCGATGGCGATCACACCCAGTGCATCGACATGCGGCGTGTGGCTGTCGGTGCCGACGCAGGTGTCCGGGTAGGCGACGCCACGGTCGCTGTGGACCACCGGTGACATCTTCTCCAGGTTGATCTGGTGCATGATGCCGTTGCCCGGCTGGATCACGTCGACGTTCTTGAACGCCTTCTTGGTCCAGTTGATGAAGTGGAAGCGGTCTTCGTTGCGGCGGTCTTCGATGGCACGGTTCTTTTCGAAGGCCTGCGGGTCGAAACCACCGCACTCGACGGCCAGCGAGTGGTCGACGATCAGTTGCACCGGCACCACCGGGTTGACCTGGGCCGGGTCGCCGCCTTTGTCGGCAATGGCGTCACGCAGGCCGGCAAGGTCGACCAGCGCAGTCTGGCCGAGGATGTCATGGCACACCACGCGGGCCGGGAACCACGGGAAGTCGAGGTCGCGCTTGCGTTCGATCAGCTGGCTCAGCGAGGCGTCGAGCGTAGCAGGATCGCAGCGGCGCACCAGGTTCTCGGCGAGCACGCGGGACGTGTAAGGCAAGCCGTCGTAGGCGCCGGGCTTGATCGCCTCGACCGCCGCGCGGGCATCGAAGTAGTCCAGGTCGGTGCCTGGCAGGTGCTTGCGGTATGCAGTGTTCATCATGGAATCAGGCTCGGTCACAGGATTCGGAAGGTTTCACCGTACCTGTGGGAGCGGGCGTGCCCGCGAATGCGTCAGCAGGTGCACAGTGGTTGCAAGGCCGGGTGCATTCGCGGGCACGCCCGCTCCCACAAGGGGAACGGGTTGCCTCTCTATAGCTATTCAGCGCTGCTCGATCGGCACGAACTGGCGCTGTTCGACGCCGACATACTCGGCGCTCGGGCGGATGATGCGGTTGTTGGCGCGCTGCTCGAAGACGTGCGCCGCCCAGCCGGTCAGCCGCGAGCAGACGAAGATCGGGGTGAACAGCTTGGTCGGAATGCCCATGAAGTGGTACGCCGAGGCATGGTAGAAGTCGGCATTGGGGAACAGGCGCTTCTGCTCCCACATGGTCTTGTCGATGGCTTCGGAAACCGGGTACAGCACCTTGTCACCCACTTCGTCAGCCAACTGCTTCGACCAGCCCTTGATCACCTCGTTGCGCGGGTCGGACTCTTTGTAGATGGCATGGCCAAAGCCCATGATCTTGTCTTTGCGCTCGAGCATGCGCAGCAGCTCGGCGGTGGCTTCCTGCGGGCTCTGGAAGCGTTCGATCAGCTCCATCGCAGCCTCGTTGGCACCGCCGTGCAGCGGGCCACGCAGCGAGCCGATGGCTGCGGTAACGCAGGAGTACAAATCAGACAGGGTCGAGGCGCAGACGCGGGCAGTGAAGGTCGAGGCGTTGAATTCGTGTTCAGCGTAGAGAATCAGCGACACGTTCATGACCTTGACGTGCAGCTCGCTCGGCTTCTTGCCGTGCAGCAGGTGCAGGAAGTGGCCACCCAAGGTGTCTTCATCAGTGGTGCAGTCGATGCGTACGCCATGGTGAGTGAAGCGGTACCAGTAGCACATCACGGCCGGGAACAGCGCCAGCAGGCGGTCGGTCTTGTCGCGCTGGGCTTCGAAGGTCAGTTCTGGTTCGAGGGTGCCCAGTACCGAGCAACCGGTGCGCATCACGTCCATCGGGTGGGCATCGCGCGGGATGCGCTCAAGCACTTCCTTCAAGGCTTGCGGCAGGTCACGCAGGCCCTTGAGCTTGCGCTTGTAGTCGGCCAGCTCGGCCTGGGTTGGCAGCTCGCCATACAGCAGCAGGTAGGCGACTTCTTCGAACTCGGCACCGGCGGCCAGGTCACGCACATCATAACCACGGTAGGTCAGCCCGGCACCGGCCTGGCCCACGGTCGACAGTGCAGTCTGGCCGGCCACCTGGCCACGCAGGCCTGCGCCACTGAGTACTTTTGCTTCGGCCATGGTGTTTCTCCTTTCTTGAATTTGTTATGGATGCTTTCTGGCTAATTCGGGCGCTAGCGCTTAGCCCTTCTTCTGGGCAAACAGTGCATCGAGGCTCTGCTCGAAGGCGTGATAACCAATGGCATCGTAAAGCTCCATGCGGGTCTGCATGGTGTCGATCACGTTCTTTTGCGTGCCATCACGGCGCAGCGCTGTATACACGTTCTCGGCTGCTTTGTTCATGGCGCGGAACGCCGACAGCGGGTACAGCACCAACGACACGTCGACCGAGGCCAACTCTTCGGTTGTGTACAGCGGCGTGGCACCGAACTCGGTGATGTTGGCCAGGATCGGTGCCTTCACCCGATCAGCGAAAGTCTTGTACATCTGCAGTTCGGTAATGGCTTCCGGGAAGATCATGTCAGCGCCGGCTTCGACGCACGCCTCGGCACGGTCCAGGGCGGCGTTCAGGCCTTCGACGGCCAGCGCGTCGGTACGCGCCATGATCACGAAACTGTCATCGCTGCGGGCGTCCACGGCAGCTTTGATACGGTCAACCATTTCCTGCTGGCTGACAATTTCCTTGTTGGGACGGTGGCCGCAACGCTTGGCGCCAACCTGATCCTCGATATGGATGGCCGCAGCGCCGAACTTGCTCATCGAACGCACGGTACGGGCAACGTTGAAGGCCGAAGCGCCGAAGCCGGTGTCGACATCCACCAGCAACGGCAGGTCGCACACGTCGGTGATACGACGCACGTCGGTGAGCACGTCATCCAGGCCAGTGATGCCCAGGTCTGGCAGGCCCAGGGAGCCGGCGGCCACGCCGCCACCTGACAGGTAGATGGCCTTGAAGCCGGCGCGCTTGGCCAGCAGGGCATGGTTGGCGTTGATGGCGCCAACCACCTGCAGCGGATGTTCAGCGGCAACGGCCTCACGGAAACGCTGACCGGGGGTGCTCTTGACTGTCATTTCTCACCTCGTGTGCTGTTGTTGTGGGCGTCCAGGTAGTGACGCTCGATATTGCGCTTGGACGCGCCGATGTGGCGACGCATCAGGAGTTCGGCCAGTTCGCCGTCACGGTCGGCGATGGCATCAAGAATGCGATGGTGCTCGGCAAAGGCCTGGCGTGGCCGGTTAGGCGTGGCAGAGAACTGGATACGGTACATGCGCACCAGCTGGTACAGCTCGCCGCAGAGCATCTTGACCAGGGTCTGGTTGCCGCTACCCTGAATAATCCGGTAATGGAAGTCGTAGTCGCCTTCCTGCTGGTAGTAGCCCAGGCCGGCCTGGAACGCGGCATCGCGCTCATGGGTGTCGAGCACCCGGCGCAGTTCGTCGATGTCGGCCTGGCTCATGCGTTCGGCGGCCAGGCGGCAGGCCATGCCTTCCAGCGACTCGCGAATTTCGTACAGCTCGATCAGCTCGGCGTGGTTGAGCGATACCACCCGCGCGCCCACATGCGGCACGCGCACCAGCAGGCGCTGGCCTTCAAGGCGGTGGATAGCCTCGCGTAGCGGCCCGCGGCTAATGCCATAGGTGCGCGCCAACTCCGGCTCGGAAATCTTGCTGCCGGGGGCGATATCACCCTTGACAATGGCCGCCTGGATGCGTCGGAAGACGTTTTCGGAGAGGGTTTCCGTTTCGTCTGTCAGCACCGGGCCGGGGGTGGGAAGGTCCTGCATATTGTCGACACCTTTTAAAACTCTTGGCCAGAAACTAGCGAAACAAGACCCGCAAGTCAAAGACAAAATGAATATTGTCGACAATCGTCTAATCGCGAACTATCACCACTTCAACGCTGTCAGATCGCGCACCGCTGGCGTCAAGACGTCGTCGTGATAGAATGCCGCGCCTCCGATGGGGTATGGATAGCCTGTCTGTCATGCATTCGTGCCTGTTGGCAGATAAACGAGGAAGCTTGCGCAGTAATTGCCAGTCACCTTGACCTGAACCTTGCCTAGAACCTTGCAATGCACCGCGCCAGGAATATGAGACTTACACCCGTTTTATTGCTGCTATGCCTCACCCTGCTGCCGGCCCTTGGCCAGGCTGCGGGCAAGACCGTGTATGGTCTCAACGAATACGCACATCTGGGCGACCTGGACCTGGAAGTGGCCGCCAAGCTCGACACCGGTGCTAAGACCGCGTCGCTCAGCGCCCGCGACATCAAGCGGTTCAAGCGCAATGGCGAAAGCTGGGTGCGCTTCTACCTCGCCATCGATGCGGCCCATTCGCACCCGATCGAACGCCCACTGGCACGCGTCAGCAAGATCAAGCGCCGGGCCGGCGACTATGATGCCGAATCGGGCAAGGCCTATACGGCCCGCCCGGTCATCGAACTCGAAATCTGCATGGGCCAGACCAGGCGCACCATCGAAGTCAACCTCACCGACCGCAGCGCGTTCCAGTTCCCGCTGCTGATCGGTTCCGAGGCGCTCAAGCACTTCGACGCACTGGTTGACCCAAGCCTTAAATATGCGGCCGGCAAACCTGCCTGTGCCACCGACGCTCCCAAAGCAGAGTAATCCCGATGCGCTCTCTTACCCTCCATCTGAAAGTCCTGATCACCGTGCTGGTGCTATTGGGCGTGGCGGTCACGGCTTATCAGATCTTCGTGCTCGGCATCCCGGTGACCGAGGATGAAACCGACGACCTGTGGAACATCGACGCCAAGGTCGAGTTCGTGGCCAGCAGCAAGGACCCGGTCAAGGTGCAGATGTTCGTGCCACCGCTGAACCGCGACTACGTCAGCCTCAACGAGAGCTTCATCTCCAACAACTACGGGGTCAGCATCAACCGTGCCGACGGCAACCGCAAGGTTACCTGGTCGGCACGTCGCGCCAGTGGCAACCAGACCCTCTACTACCGCCTGGTACTGACCAAGCGCTACAGCAACGAGAAGACCAAGGTCAAAGGCCCGACCTTCCGTGACAGCCTGGCCGTCGAGGGTCCCGAGAAGATCGCCGCTGAAGCGCTGATGGCGCCTATACGTCAGCACTCGGCCGACGTCGAGACCTTTGTCAGCGAGACCATCAAGCGGGTCAACAACCTTAACGACGACAACGTCAAGCTGCTGCTGGCCGGCGACACTTCGGCGATGAAGAAGGCCCAGGTCATCGACCTGCTGCTGTCGATCGCCCACGTGCCGATGGAAAAGGTGCACACCATCCGCCTGCTGGCCGACACCCCGCAAACCCCAGAGCTGTGGCTGCGCAGCTTCAACGGCGACGACTGGCTGTACTTCAACCCGGACACCGGTGAGCAAGGCCTGCCGAGCGACCGCCTGCTGTGGTGGACCGGTGACGACAACCTGATCACCGTCGATGGCGGCAAGAAGGCCACCGTCACCTTCAGCATGAACAACAGCGAGATGAACGCCATCCGCCTGGCCAAGCTGACCGACGAGAACACCGACGCCGACTTCCTCGAATACTCACTGTACGGCCTGCCGCTGCAAACCCAGCAAACCTTCATGATCATGGTCATGATCCCGATCGGCGTGCTGGTGATCCTGGTGCTGCGCAACCTGATCGGCATCCAGACCCTGGGCACATTCACCCCGGTGCTGATCGCCCTGGCGTTCCGCGAAACCCAGCTGGGCTTCGGTATCATGCTGTTCACGGTGATCACAGCCCTGGGCCTGTCGCTGCGCTCGTATCTGGAACACCTCAAACTGCAGATGCTGCCACGCCTGTCGGTGGTATTGACCTTCGTCGTGGTGCTGATTGCCGCCATCAGCCTGTTCAGCCACAAGCTGGGCCTTGAACGCGGGCTGTCAGTAGCGCTGTTCCCGATGGTGATCCTGACCATGACCATCGAACGCCTGTCGATCACCTGGGAGGAGCGTGGTGGCGGCCATGCCATGAAAGTGGCCATCGGCACCCTGTTCGCCGCCTCCCTGGCACACCTGCTGATGATGGTGCCGGAGCTGGTGTACTTCGTGTTCACCTTCCCGGCGGTCCTGCTGATCCTGGTGGGCTTCATGCTGGCGATGGGCCGTTATCGCGGCTACCGCCTGACCGAGCTCGTGCGCTTCAAAGCCTTCCTGAACAAGGCAGACACCTGATGTTTGGTCTCATCAAGACGTGGAAAGCCCTGGAGGCCCGGGGCATCATGGGGATCAACCGGCGCAACGCGGACTATGTGCTGAAGTACAACAAGCGCAACCTGTACCCGATCGTCGACGACAAGATCATCACCAAGGAGCGCGCACTGGCGGCCGGCATCCATGTGCCGGAAATGTACGGCATCATCGAGACCGAAAAAGAGATCGAGAAGCTCGACCAGATCATCGGCGGTCGCAGCGATTTCGTCATCAAGCCAGCGCAAGGCGCCGGTGGTGACGGCATCCTGGTAATCGCCGACCGCTTCGAGGACCGCTACCGCACAGTGTCGGGCAAGATCATCAGCCATGAGGAAATCGAGCACCAGATTTCCAGCATCCTCACTGGGCTGTACTCCCTCGGCGGGCACCGCGACCGCGCGCTGATCGAGTACCGCGTGACCCCGGACCAGATATTCAAGAGCATCAGTTACGAAGGCGTACCGGACATCCGCATCATCGTGCTGATGGGCTACCCGGTGATGGCCATGCTGCGCCTTCCGACTCGCCAGTCTGGCGGCAAGGCCAACCTGCACCAGGGCGCCATCGGTGTGGGTGTCGACCTGGCCACTGGCGTGACCCTGCGCGGCACCTGGCTGAACAACATCATCAGCAAGCACCCGGACACCACCAACGCGGTGGACGGCGTGCAACTGCCGAACTGGGACGGTTTCATGAAGCTGGCCGCTGGCTGCTATGAACTGTGCGGCCTGGGCTATATCGGCGTGGACATGGTGCTTGACCAGGACAAGGGCCCGCTGATTCTGGAGCTCAACGCCCGCCCGGGGCTGAACATCCAGATTGCCAACGACTGCGGCCTGACTCAGCGCACTCATGCCATCGAGGCGCACATCGAAGCACTGGCCAAGGAGGGTGTGACCGAAGACGCCGAGCAGCGGGTACGGGTAGCACAGGGTCTGTTCGGGCATGTGCCCAACCGCTGAAATACAGGGGCTGCCTTGCAGCCCATTCGCAGCACACGGTTGCTCTTGCAAGCACTGCAGTTGATTCAAGCGCCTCGCTCAACCTGCAGGAACTGCCTTGTGCTGCGTATGGGCCAAACACAATGTTGAATGTCGTACCCAGCGCTAGGCGCTTTTCCTGCACAGGACTACAATCGCCCTCCTCGCTTTTACATCGCCGTCCATACTGATGCCGACCTGCACGCTACACCCCCTGCCCTACCAGCCCGACCCTGCCGCCTATTTCGCCCACCTGCGCCAGGCCCCCGGTGCGATCCTGCTCGACAGCGCGCGCCCCGGTGCCGAACGCGGGCGTTTCGACCTGCTCAGCGCCTGGCCGCTGCAACAACTGCAGGCGCAGCCCGATGAAGATGGCCGCGCCTTCCTCCAGCGCCTGCGCGCTGGCCTGGCACAACTGGGCCACGCCGACTTGCCCAACGGTGTAGAACTGCCCTTTGCCGGGGGCCTGATCGGCTACCTGAGCTACGACTTCGGCCGCCGCCTGGAACACCTTCCAAGTCTGGCCGTGGACGACCTCGGCCTGCCAGACGCACAACTGGGCCTGTATGACTGGGCACTGGTCAGTGATCATCTGCTCGGCACCAGCCAGCTGGTGTTCCACCCGAGCCTGGCCGGCGACGAACGCGAACGCCTTATCAGCGTGTTCCAGGACACCAGCGCCACCACCGGCGACTTCCGGCTGCTCGCGCCGATGGCCGGTGACCTGGAGCCGGAGCAATACAAAACCGCTTTCGACCAGGTACAACGCTACATCCAGGCCGGTGACTGCTACCAGATCAACCTCACCCAACGCTTTCGCGCGCCCTGCCAAGGCGATCCATGGCGGGCCTACCAGGCCCTGCGCCAGGCCTGCCCGACCCCTTTCTCCGGCTACCAGCAATTGGCCGACGGCAGTACCCTGCTGAGCTTTTCGCCCGAGCGCTTCATCCGCGTCAGCCAGGGCCAGGTGGAAACCCGGCCGATCAAGGGCACCCGCCCACGCGCCAGCGACCCGGCGGAAGACCAGCGTAATGCCCAAGAGCTGCTGCACAGCCCGAAGGACCGCTCGGAAAACCTGATGATCGTCGACCTGCTGCGCAACGACCTGGGGCGCACGTGCGAGATTGGCTCAGTGAAGGTACCGGAACTGTTCAGCCTGGAGAGTTACCCCAACGTGCACCATCTGGTCAGCAGCATCACCGGCCAGCTGGCCAGCGACAAGGATGCGCTGGACCTGATCGGCGACAGCTTCCCTGGCGGCTCGATCACCGGCGCACCGAAGATCCGCGCCATGCAGATCATCGACGAACTGGAACCCGCGCGCCGCGCGCTTTACTGCGGCTCGCTGCTGTATGTGGATGTGCGCGGCGAAATGGACAGTTCGATCGCCATTCGCAGCTTGCTGATCAAAGATGGTCAGGTCAATTGCTGGGGCGGCGGGGCGGTGGTAGCCGACTCGCAGTGGCAGGCCGAGTATGAAGAGTCGATCGCCAAAGTGCGGGTGCTGATGCAGACCCTGCAAGGCTTGTGAGCCCATCCAGACCACGTTTTTTTGTTACCATCCCCCTACTACGAGCGCACAGCGCCACAGCCAAGATGGAAACCGCCTGATGAGCCAACCCTTCGACGTCGCCGCCCTGGCCGCGACCTATGCCAACAAGTCCCCGCAGGACATCCTCAAGCTTGCCTTCGAGCACTTCGGTGATGACCTGTGGATCTCCTTCAGCGGCGCCGAGGATGTGGTGCTGGTCGACATGGCCTGGAAGCTGAACAAGCAGGTAAAGGTATTCAGCCTCGACACTGGGCGCCTGCACCCGGAGACCTACCGGTTCATCGACCAGGTACGCGAACAGTACAACCTGCCGATCGAAATCCTCAGCCCCGACCGCGCCAAGCTCGACCCGTTCGTCAAGGAAAAGGGCCTGTTCAGCTTCTACAAGGACGGCCATGGCGAGTGCTGCGGCATTCGCAAGATCGAGCCGCTGCGACGCAAGCTGGCCACCGTCAGCGCCTGGGCCACCGGCCAGCGCCGCGACCAAAGCCCGGGCACCCGCAGCCAGGTGGCGGCACTGGAAATCGACAGCGCCTTTTCCACGCCTGAGCGCACGCTGTACAAGTTCAACCCACTGGCGCAGATGAGCAGTGAAGAGGTATGGGGTTATATCCGCATGCTCGAGCTGCCGTACAACAGCCTGCACGAGCGTGGCTTCATCAGCATTGGCTGCGAGCCATGCACCCGCCCGGTGCTGCCAAACCAGCATGAGCGTGAAGGGCGCTGGTGGTGGGAAGAGTCGACGCAGAAGGAATGCGGGTTGCATGCGGGCAACCTGATCAGCAAGGCTTGAGATAGCTAGGGCGGCCTGTAGGAGCGGGTTTACCCGCGAAGAAGACACCGCGGTGGATGGAGCGGGCAAGCCCGCTCCCACACAGTTACTCCCACAGCGGCCCCATCACTCCCGAATCAGTGCACCGGCAGCTCGACACCTTCGAACAATTCTTCCAGCTCTTGCTTGTTATGGCACTGAATGGCCTTGGCCATCACTTCACGAGTCAGGTGCGGGGCAAACTTTTCGATGAAGTCGCACATGAAGCCGCGCAGGAAGGTACCCCGACGGAAGCCGATCTTGGTGATGCTGGCTTCGAACAGCTCACTGGCATCCAGCGCCACCAAGTCACTGTCGAGCTTGGCGTCCACAGCCATGCCGGCAACGATACCAACGCCCAGCCCCAGGCGCACATACGTCTTGATCACGTCGGCGTCAGCCGCGGTGAAGACCACTTTTGGCGTGAGGCCGCGGTGATTGAACGCCTCATCCAGCTTTGAGCGCCCGGTGAAGCCGAACACGTAGGTGACGATCGGATATTCGGCGACCGCTTCCAGGGTCAGTTTCGGCAGCTTGGCCAGCGGGTGCCCCTGTGGCACCACGACGCAACGGTTCCACTTGTAGCACGGCATCATGATCAGGTCGCCGAACAGCTCCAGCGCCTCGGTGGCGATGGCGAAATCGACCGTACCGTCCGCAGCCATCTCGGCAATCTGCATGGGCGAACCCTGATGCATGTGCAGGGACACTTCCGGATACTGCTTGATAAAGCTGCTGATAACCGGCGGCAACGCATAGCGCGCCTGGGTGTGGGTGGTGGCGATGGACAGCGTGCCCTTCTTCTCGTTGGAGAACTCCTGGGCAATCTGCTTGATGCTCTCGACCTTGCGCAGGATTTCGCCTGCGGTATTGATGATGCGCTCACCGGCCGGGGTCACGCGGGTCAGATGCTTGCCGCTGCGGGCAAAGACTTCAACACCCAATTCGTCTTCGAGCAGGCGGATCTGCTTGCTGATACCTGGCTGGGAGGTATACAGGCTCTGCGCCGTCGCGGAGACGTTGAGGTCATGGTGCGCCACTTCCCAGATGTAGCGCAGTTGTTGAAGCTTCATAGGTTTCCCTCGGTTCAGCGGTGAGTCCGCGGCAGCAGGCAGCGACGATATATAACTATATTAGTGGTTCTGGAAATAAATCTAGAACTATTTTGTTACATGCCCACGGAAATGGACTGCACCTATCTTCACGTTTTCCTACGCCCCAGATGCTGCGCCAAGGGCACCATGTACACCGGCACCGGCGACAGCTGCAGCAGCCGCACCGCCGTGCGCCCCAGCGGTACATCCACTCCGGCACCGGCACTGTGGCTACCGAATATCAACAGGTCGACGCTTAGCCGCTGGGCCTGGTCGAGAATCACCTGCGCCGGGTCACCCTGCCGCACACGCACGGCCTTGATCACCGCCAGGTCAGCCTCTTCGCCCAGCTCGTCGCGAAAGTTTTCCAGCACACGCTGCTCTATGTTCGCCATCACTGTGTTCACCCCCTGACTGTGCAATTGATCGAGCGTCTGCTCATCGAGGTAACTTTGCAGGAGGGATTCGGCGAACTGGCCCATCGGCTCGACCGCGTGGATCACATACAACTCGGCACCGAACGTGCGCGCCAGGGCCAGTGCGTGTTGCATCACGAAAGGGGCGTAGACACCGAGGTCGGTGGCGTACAGCATGGAGCGGATCATTCGACCTCCTCGACTGCCGCAGCGGCAGAGCAAGCTTCAGCTTAGCAGCGCGCCGGACGCTCGCTTTGCCGTCCGGCGCGCTGCTGCCGTGGGCTGGAGGGCCCTGCCGTAGCCTCGGCCACCCTCAGGCCGGCCGGCCGCTGCTGTCGATGAAACTCAGCGCTTGGTACAGCATTTCAATGCGCGGCATGCTGCAGCCTGCCGCCCGTGCGCGTGCCAGCGGCTCGGCGTAAATGGCCTCCAGCTCCAGCGGGCGTTTGTGGACATGGTCGTGATACATGCTCGGCCAGTAGTCGGGCATGCGCTCGGTCACCTGGAACAAGTGCTCGGCATAGCCCGCGGGCAGTACATGGCCACAGGCTGCCGCCCCCTGCACCACCTCGGCCATCAAGGCCTGTATCAGCTCGCGGCTATTGCTGTCGGCCATCAGTGGCGAAGTGCTGGCCCCCAGTAGCACCGACAGCCCGTTGTAAGGCACGTTCCACACCAGCTTCTGCCAGCGCGCCAAGGCCAGGTTCGGCATGGCCTGCGAGTCGATCCCCGCAGCCTGGAACAACCCGGCGCCTTCATTCACCAGCGCGACACCGCAATCGGTGGCCGGCCCACTGTGATACCCCAGGTTGACCGCCCCCAGCGCCTGGTGGCGGATTACACCTGGCGCCTGACGGTTGACGCAGATGAAGCACAGGCCGCCGAGCAGGTGCATGTCGCTGCGCAAGGCCGGACGCAACTGCTCCTCGACACCCAGGCCATTCTGCAACAGCACCACCTTGGCGCCGGGCGCAGCAGCCTGGACGATCAACGGTGCCAACTGCTCGTTGCTGGTGGCCTTGGCCCCGATCAGGAGCCAGTCACAGGGCGGCATGTCGGCGGCACTGACGTAAGCCTGCACATTCATGTGCAGTGCGCCATGCACGGCACTGTCCAGGCTCAGTCCGCGCTCACAAACGGCCTGGTACTCGCTGCGCAACAGAAAATGCACATCGAAACCGGCCCGGGCCAGCATCAATCCATAAAAGCCGCCGATGGCGCCACTGCCGATGATGCCGATGCGAGGGGGGTGCGAATGCATGACAATCTCCAGGTAAAGGGTCAGCACTCTTTTTACACAGGTTACGTAGCGCTGGGCAGTCCATACGCGCGCAACACCCTCGCTCAGGTAAAAACCCCACAATGACTGGGTTCAGCCCATTGTCGTGCCATCTGTAACGCGCTAAGGTTCGGCTCCCCGCTGCGATTATTCTTGCTGCTGGGCCGCACGGGGATAGTTGGCGGCCGGCACCCGTGACCTGACGAGTAACACGATGGCTGATTTACCGATCGATGACTTGAACGTTGCCTCCAACGAGACCCTGATCACCCCTGATCAGCTCAAGAAGGAAATCCCCCTCAGCGCCAAGGCCCTGCAGACCGTGACTGCCGGCCGTGAAGTGGTGCGCAATATTCTCGACGGCAAGGACCATCGCCTGTTCGTCGTGGTCGGCCCTTGCTCCATCCACGACATCAAGGCAGCCCACGAATACGCCGAGCGCCTGAAAGTGCTGGCCGAAGAAGTGTCCGATACGCTGTACCTGGTCATGCGCGTGTACTTCGAAAAGCCGCGCACCACCGTCGGCTGGAAAGGCCTGATCAACGATCCGTACCTGGATGACTCGTTCAAGATCCAGGACGGCCTGCACATCGGCCGCAAGCTGCTGCTGGACCTGGCCGAAATGGGCCTGCCGACCGCCACCGAAGCGCTCGACCCGATTTCTCCGCAGTACCTGCAAGACCTGATCAGCTGGTCGGCCATCGGTGCCCGCACCACCGAATCGCAAACACACCGCGAGATGGCCTCGGGCCTGTCCTCGGCGGTGGGTTTCAAGAACGGCACCGACGGCGGCCTGACCGTTGCCATCAATGCCCTGCAGTCTGTGTCCAAGCCGCACCGCTTCCTGGGCATCAACCAGGAAGGCGGCGTGTCGATCGTCACCACCAAGGGCAACCCATACGGCCACGTGGTACTGCGCGGCGGCAATGGCAAGCCGAACTACGACTCGGTCAGCGTCGCCCTGTGCGAACAGGACCTGGCCAAGGCCAAGATCAAGGCCAACATCATGGTCGACTGCAGCCATGCCAACTCCAACAAGGACCCGGCCCTGCAACCGCTGGTGATGGAGAACGTCGCCAACCAGATTCTGGAAGGCAACCAGTCGATCATCGGCCTGATGGTCGAAAGCCACCTGAACTGGGGCTGTCAGTCCATTCCGAAAAACCTGGACGATTTGCAATATGGCGTGTCGATCACGGACGCCTGCATCGACTGGTCGGCTACCGAGAAAACCCTGCGCAGCATGCATGCCAAGCTCAAGGATGTGCTGCCGCAGCGTAAGCGCGGCTGAACATTACGGGAATGAAAAACGCCGGGCACTGCCCGGCGTTTTTTGTTGTGTCTGGTGCCTGTCGTCAGCTCAGGCCTTGCTCGAATGCCGCTGCTGGCGCTCCATGTAACGCTCCACGTACGAGCAAGACGGGATCACCGTGTAACCCATCTGATCGGCGTACTCCAGAGCCCGCTCGGTCAGGGCGGCAGCGATCCCACGGCCGCGCAGGGCGTTGGGCACGAAGGTGCGATAGATGTCCAGCGTCTGCTTGCCCAGATCCATGTACGTCAAGTAGGCACGATGACCGTCCACGTTGGTCTCGAACTGATGACCGGCCTGGTCATGGTGGATGGTCAGCGCTTCGCTCATCACTACTCCTCGCAGGTCTTCTCGGCAGACCCTTACCTTAACCGATGGTGGTTTATCCGGCACAGAATCCTCTACGCCACCTGTTGCCGCTTCGACCATTGGACGATTGTAATCGTTCGGATCGCCTGGCACTCACAAGATAGTAGGCACCCCGAGCGGGAATGCTCAAGGTGGTGGCGGTTAAAAAAGGTCGAAACGCCGCCCGGGTGACTTTCCCAAGCCCGCCCCAACAGCCACCGGATGTTCTAGGGCTTAAGACGCTGATCGACAGTTAAAGTCACCCTTAGTTCAACAAAAAAGTTCCTGCAGCACAACCGCTTGCGAACCCTGCAGATTTTTTTCACAGACACGTCGCAAATCTTGTCGGCGCGGAGTCAAGCAACATTTTTTTTGCAGTTCTTGCGCTCTGTCAGTTTACTTACTACAAGTAATGGGTACTATGTACGCCGGCCAGTTTCTCTTTCCTGAGAGATGGCTATTTAATAGAAAGTCCTTGAAGGGGAACACGATGAACAACGTTCTGAAATTCTCTGCTCTGGCTCTGGCCGCAGTTCTGGCTACCGGTTGCAGCAGCGTATCCAAAGAAACCGAAGCTCGTCTGACTGCGACTGAAGACGCAGCAGCTCGCGCTCAAGCTCGTGCTGACGAAGCCTACCGTAAGGCTGACGACGCAATGGCAGCCGCTCAGAAGGCTCAGCAGACCGCTGACGAAGCCAACGAGCGCGCCCTGCGTATGCTGGACAAAGCCAGCCGCAAGTAATAATCCTCACGGATTGTTAAGAAGCCGACCCACTTGTGGGTCGGCTTTTTTATTGCCCTTGAAACCGGTAAACGCGGTCATCAGGTACGAAAAGGCCTGCACTAAGGGCAGGCCTGGGTACGCCGAAATTACCTTACTGCAGTTCGGGCGGAATGCTCGACACCATCGGTGCGGCCCCTTGGTTTTCCACCGGCACGGCAATTTCTACCGGCATGCCATCTTCTGCAGCCACCACGTCACGCACCATGTCCCAGTTCATGCGTAGGTTATTGGCCAGGTCTTCACGCTTGAGCAAGGCATTGATAACTGCGGTGTGTTTGTCGACCACTGACGGGTTACCCTGGTCATCCAGCGGCGTGTGCGCCTCAAGATAGACCTTGCCGGCGCTGATACCGAACTTGTAAGGCTCGTTGATGATGCGCACTGGCGTGCCCACCGGCACCATTTTCGACAGTTCAAGCACGTTGTTGTTGAACATGCGGAAGCAACCGTGACTGGTGCGCATGCCAATACCGAACTTCTTGTTCGAACCATGGATCAGATAGCCCGGTACGCCCAAGGTGAACTTGAACGGCCCCAGCGGGTTGTCCGGGCCAGCCGGCACCACAGTTGGCAGGATATCACCGTCCTCGGCGTGCTCTTTGCGAATCGAAGCGGGCGGCGTCCAGGTCGGGTTGGGCGTCTTGGCGGTGATCCTGGTGTTGGCGATCGGCGACCCCCACCCCTCGCGACCAATGCCCAACGGGAAGGTGTACACCACGCTCTCCCCCTTGGGGAAGTAGTACATGCGGTACTCAGCCAGATTGATGACGATGCCTTCGCGCGGGCCCGGCGGCAGAACGAAACGGGTTGGCAGGATGATCTCGGTACCGGCGCCCGGCAGCCAAGGGTCCACGCCGGGGTTGGCGGCAATCATTTCCAGGTAGCCGAGGTCATTCGCGGTGCCGATATCGGCGAACGTGTCCTCGTACTTTGCCTTGATCACATGCACTTGGCCGACGATGTCTTCACCGGGCGGTGGCAGTGGCAGCTCCAGCGCAGCAGCGGGGCCCGCTACCAACAGGGCGGCCAGGGACAGGCTACGGGTGACGGCAGGAAAGCGCGGCAACATCCGGTAAATCCTTCGAAAGGTGGGTCAAGAGGATCGATTGTACACCCGCGCCGATGCAAGCGGGAGGCATTGGCACGTTGCAAGCGTTTCAGATGATGAAAGGTGCTTTTCGTTCAGCTGCCGTGCAGCTCTGGCCACACCGGACGCATGCCACGTCGCTGGGCATCGAGGATGGCACGGCACAGCTCACACAGGCGACCATCGCGGTAGATCGATCGCGGCACCCCCGACCAACGCGGCTGGGCTGGCAGCAGGCCGCCACACAAAGTACGGTCGACCGGCACGCCCAGCTCGAGCTGGCGGGCCACGAGGTGGACGCGGCTTTCCTGGCAGGCGAACAGGTCGAGCTGCTCGTCGGGCTCGATCAGTTGATAGGCATACAGGGACCAGGCAGGGCGCGGCATTTGGAGCACTCGAAACGGGGGGCGCAACATTAGCCCAAAGGCGGCCCCGTTTAAAGCTTCACAGCAAGGGTTTTATCGCTGGCCAGGCATTTTCCAGCAGGCGCTGCTGAGCCCCCTGGGCCGGATGGATGCCATCAGCCTGCATCAGTTCAGGCACTCCCCCTACCCCTTCGAGGAAAAACGGCACCAAAGGAACCTGTTTGTCCGCTGCCAGCTGTTCATACACCTTGGCAAAGGCAGTGGTGTAACGCACACCATAATTGGGCGGCAGGCGCATGCCCAATAGCAGCACCTTGGCCCCTGCCTGACGCGAATGCTCGATCATCGAGGCAAGATTTTGTTGCAATTGTGCAGGCGGCTGCCCGCGCAGGCCATCGTTGCCGCCCAGTTCCAGCACCACCAGGCTCGGTTTATGTGCTGCAAGCAGCGCCGGCAGCCGCGCCTGGCCACCTGCGCTGGTGTCGCCACTGATCGAAGCATTGACCACTTTGTCGTCAAAACCTTCGTCCCTGAGGCGGGCCTGCAAGAGAGACACCCAGCCCTGACGGCTATCCAGGCCAAAACCGGCGCTGATACTATCGCCAACAACCAGCAGTGTTCCTGCCGCTGCGCTCTGGGCCAGGCAATACAGGGCCAGACCGGCACTCAACCACCACACTCGCATCGGATTCTCCATGAGCCCCAGCATTCTCGTTGCGCAGAACCTTAGCAAAGTGGTCCCCAGCGCGGAAGGTGACCTTACCATCCTCCACGCACTGTCTCTCGACCTGGCCCAAGGCGACAGCCTGGCCATCGTCGGCGCCTCGGGCTCTGGCAAGTCGACCCTGCTCGGTTTGCTCGCCGGCCTCGACCGGCCCAGCGCTGGCAGCGTCATGCTCGCCGGCCACGACCTGGGGCCACTGGATGAAGACCAGCGTGCCCGTGTGCGAGCCGAACATGTGGGTTTCGTGTTCCAGTCGTTCCAGTTGCTCGACAGCCTCAATGCACTGGAAAACGTCATGCTGCCACTGGAACTGGACGGCCGCCGCGATGCCCGCGAACAGGCTCGCACTTTGCTGGAGCGGGTCGGCCTGGGCAAGCGCCTGAGCCACACACCTCGGCAGCTGTCGGGCGGCGAGCAGCAGCGCGTGGCAATCGCCCGCGCCTTCGCCGCGCAGCCTGCGGTGCTATTCGCCGATGAACCCACCGGCAACCTCGACAGCCACACCGGCGAACGCATAAGCGACTTGTTGTTCGAGCTGAACAAGGAGCGCGGCACTACCTTGGTGCTGGTCACCCATGACGAACGCCTGGCCCGCCGCTGCCGGCGCCAGATCCGCCTGGACGCGGGCCGCCTTGTGGCGCCGATGGAGGCCCGGTGAGCCGTATGCCGCTGTCCCGCTTGTGTGGCCTGGCACTGCGCCAGTTGCTGCGCGATGTTCGCGCCAGTGAAGTGCGCGTGCTGTTCTTTGCCCTGTTGGTGGCGGTAGCTGCCAGCACCGCCATCGGCTATTTCGGCGCCCGCCTAAACGGCGCCATGCAGCTGCGCGCCAGCGAGTTTCTGGGCGCAGATCTGGTACTGCAGGGCAGCGCACCGGCCCGCGAGCAACAGCTCGATGCCGGCAAGGCATTGGGCTTGCGCCATGCACGCGTGGTCGAGTTCACCAGCGTGGTCGGCGGCGACAATGGCATCCAGCTGTCCAGCGTCAAGGCCGCCGACGGCGCCTATCCGTTGCGCGGGCAAGTACGCAGCGCTCCGGCACCCTATGCCGGAGAAACACCCGGCGGCGGCCCTGCCCCTGGCGAAGTGTGGGTCGAACCGCGCCTGTTGGCAGCACTGGGGCTGGCAATCGGCGACAGCATCGACGTGGGCATGAAAACCCTGCGCATGAGCCGCGTGCTTACCTACGAACCGGACCGCGCCAACAACTTCTACAGCCTTACCCCGCGCGTGATGATGAACCTGGCCGACCTGGAGGCCACCGGCGTAATCCAGCCGGGCAGCCGGGTCACCTACCGCGACCTGTGGCGCGGCGATGCCGAGGCGCTGGCGCAGTACCGTCACACCGTGGAAAAAGACCTGGCCGCCAACCAGCGCCTGCGTGACACCCGCGATGGCAACCAACAGATCGGCGGCGCGCTGGGCAAAGCCGAACGCTACCTGAACATGGCCAGCCTGGTAGCTGTGCTGCTGGCAGGCGTGGCCGTGGCACTGTCGGCCAGTCGCTATGCCGCACGCCGACTGGACGCCAGCGCTCTGCTGCGCTGCCTGGGCCTGTCGCGCCACCAGGCATTGGGCTTGTATTGCTTGCAACTGGCCATGCTCGGCCTGGTCGCTGCCCTGGCCGGCGCCTTGCTCGGCTGGCTGGCTCAGCTGGGCCTGTTCCGCCTGCTGCACGGCTTGCTGCCGAGCGTGGTGCCCGCCGGCGGCATCGTTCCAGCGCTGGCAGGTATCGGTACCGGGTTGGTCGCACTGGCTGGCTTTGCCCTGCCGCCGATTGCAGCACTGGGCCAAGTACCGCCTCTGCGTGTGCTGCGCCGTGACCTGCTGCCGATACCTGCGAGCAGTTGGCTGGTGTACGGCGCCGCCCTGCTCGCCCTGGGCCTGATAATGTGGCGCCTGAGCCTCGATCTGCTACTCACCTTCGCCCTGCTCGGTGGCGGCCTGGTCGCTGCACTTCTGCTCGGCGGCCTGCTGTTGCTCGGTTTACGCAGCCTGCGCCAGCTGCTGGCCGGTGCGCCACTCACCTGGCGTCTGGGGCTGGGCCAGCTATTGCGCCACCCCATGGCGGCAGCAGGCCAGGCCCTGGCATTCGGCCTGATACTGCTGGCCATGGCCTTGGTCGCCCTGCTGCGCGCAGAGCTGCTCGATACCTGGCAAGCACAGCTACCCAAGGATGCGCCTAACCACTTCGCCCTGAACATCCTGCCAGATGACCGTGAGCCGTTCATTCAACACCTGCACCAGGTCAATGCCGCTTCAGCACCGCTGTACCCGGTAACGCCCGGGCGCCTGGTGCAAATCAATGAAAAACCGGTACAGCAGGTGGTCAGCAAGGACTCGGCAGGCGAGCGCGCCGTGCAGCGCGACCTCAGCCTGACCTGGGCCGCCGAGTTGCCCGAAGGCAACGTGCTGACCGCCGGCAGCTGGTGGCAAGCTTTGCCAGCCGACAACGATATTCCCGGGGTTTCGGTGGAGGCAGAACTGGCCAGCAGCCTGAAACTGCAGATGGGCGACCTGTTGACGTTCGATATTGGCGGTCAGCAGCGCCAGGCCCGCGTGAGCAGCCTGCGCAACGTGCATTGGGACAGCTTCCAGCCGAATTTCTACATGATCTTCCAGCCTGGCACGCTGCAGGGGCTGCCGACCACTTACCTGACCAGCTTCTACTTGGCGCCAGGGCATGACCTGGATGTCGTCGCACTGTCACGGGCGTTTCCGGCGGTGACCATCCTGCAGGTGGATGCCTTGCTCGACCAGCTGCGCAGCATTCTCGCCCAGGTAACCCTGGCGGTAGAGTATGTGCTGCTGTTCGTGCTGGCCGCCGGGCTGGCAGTGCTGTTCGCTGGCTTGCAGGCCACGCTGGACGAGCGCATTCGCCAAGGCGCACTGTTGCGCGCACTGGGCGCGGCGCGGCCGTTGCTGGTCAAGGCCCGGCGTATCGAGTTCGGCCTGCTGGGTGCGGCCAGCGGGCTATTGGCGGCCGTGGGCTGCGAACTGATTACCTGGGTGCTGTACCGCTATGCCTTCGACTTGCAGTGGAGCCCGCACCCGTGGCTGCTGGTGTTGCCGCTGACGGGGGCACTGCTGGTGGGTGGTGCTGGGGTGCTGGGAACGCGGCGGGCGTTGAATGCCAGCCCGCTGGCGGTGTTGCGCGAGGCTTGAGGCCTGGCTGTCAGCGCTTCTGCCGGGACAGCACATGCCTCAAGCTGACGCAAGACGGGCCAGTCAGTCCGTCGAGACGCCCTGGCCGTAACGGATGCTGCTCACATACCAGGTCGCTTCACCGGTAGGTGTATGCACCACCACCTCATCACCCTCCTCCTTCTTCAGCAAGGCACGGGCCATGGGCGAATCGATCGAGATGTAATCGTTGCGCCCGTAGATCTCGTCGTAGCCGACAATGCGAAACTTCATGGTCTCGCCCTCGTCGTTCTCGATCTCAACCCAGGCACCGAAAAACACTTTGCCTTCCTGCTCGGGCGAGTACGCCACCACTTTCACATCTTCAAGCCGCTTGCGCAGGTATCGCACCCTGCGGTCGATTTCGCGCAGCAGCTTCTTGTTGTACTGGTAGTCCGCGTTCTCGCTGCGGTCACCCAACGAAGCCGCCCAGGCAACCTTTTGGGTGATTTCCGGACGATACACCCGCCACAGGTGGTCCAGCTCTTTCTTCAGCGCCTCATGGCCTTCTGTGGTGATGATATTGGTGCTCAATAGCGCATTCCTCAGCGGCGGGTAATCAGGCCTTGACGCGCGATGCGGGTGAGATGGCCGATGACTTCGGCGGCTTCGTCCGGTGCCGGCGCCTGGATCACAGCCAGGTCGAAACGGTCATTGCCATACTGCGCGAGATGACAGCCGCTATCGGCGAACTGGATCAGAAAGGCACGCGCCTGTCCCTTGCGCCGTGACAGGCCTTCAAGATGACGCAAAAGGGTGGGCTGATGCCGGCCGCCGAGCAGGATGCGCGGTGTGCGGGACGCCTGGTTGGCAGGCAAAGGGCTCAAACAGACACTGGTACGTGGGCAACTCATGGAGCTTCTCTCCGCCTCGCGAATCCCGCTGGGCAGCGGTGGGAGGCGTCACCGAACCAGCGCTTTAGCGGTATTTCGGACGGCCCGGAGGTGGGGCTTTCCTGCGCCCCGCAAGTAGCTGTTTAAATCGGCGCAGGCGGTATGCTAGAGCGATGAGCCCCAAGTTGCAAGCGACAAGCCGCAAGCAAGAACAAGCCGAGTATTGGCCCGCGCTTGCCTGCGGCTCGTAGCTCACAGCGTGCAGCTGATTACCGGGCGATCAGGCGGTCGAGCGAGAAGCGGCCAGCGCCTTCGATCATGACTGCAACGGTGCCGGCCAACAGCGCCAGGGCGAACTCGTAGCCGTTGTTGGACATGAACAGGCCGTTGCCGATGTGCACCGAAACGATCGCCACTATCAAGGTCACCGTCAACGCCAGGGCCGCCGGGCGAGCCAGCAGGCCGACCACCAAGGCCAGGCCACCGAAGAATTCGGCACTACCGGACAATAGGGCCATCAGGTAACCCGGCGCCAGGCCGATGCTTTCCATCCATTGGCCGGTGCCTTCCAGGCCGTAGCCACCGAACAGGCCGAAGAGTTTTTGCGCACCATGAGCCATGAAGATGATGCCGACCAGGATGCGGATAACGCTCAAGCCAGCGCCAGCACGTGTAGAGAACAGAGCGTTGAGGGTAGTGTTGTTCATGTCGAAGCGTCCTTGAAGTGAAGCAGTTGTGTGGGTATGGGCGCCATCATAATCAATTCTATTGATATGAAAATCGCAAAAAACCCAACATAACAATCGATAAAATCGATGCTTAACGCTTCGCTACGCGCTCCAGCGCCGCGCGTTCGCGGTTGAACGCCAGGTAGTACTTGTTGATGCTGTTGACGAAATTGACCGGTCCCATCCCCACTTGCTCCATGGCGATGCGTTCGGTCTGGAAAAACCACTGGTTGCCGTTGAGACCTCGCCGCCGAGCCTCTGCACGCATGGCCTGAACCCGCTCGGGGCCGAGGTTGTAGGCTGCCAGCACAAAGGCCATGCGCTCACGCTCGTTGATCTTGGTACTGGCGAAAAACTTGCGCCGGATAAGCGCCAGGTAACGGGCACTGGCCAGGACATTGCCATCTACCGTCGCAGTATTGCTCACCCCCACCCGCTGGGCCGCCGAAGGGGTAATCTGCATCAGGCCATGGGCACCGCCCGTACCGCGTGCAGCCGGGTTGAGCGTCGACTCCTTGAAGGCCAATGCAGCCAGGTTGAGCCAATCGATCTGTTGCGCCTGGCCATGCTTCTGCAACACCGCCCGCACCGATGCCAGACGCTGGCGGTCCTTGCTGGCCAACGGATTGTGTACACGGTACTGGCGGCGGTAGATGCGCTCGAACGCCGCATCCTGGTTATCTGGCGCGCGGTAACCTTGCAGAAAGTGATCGACTGCGGCCAACAATTGCGGCGCTTCACGCCCTACATACCAGCGCATGGCTTGCGGCGCCCCCAGGCGCACCCGGCTGTCCAGGCGCAGGCGCGGCATAACCCGGGCCCAACGCCGGGCAATGGGCTGCTCGACCACGGTCAGGTGGTAGATGCCTGCCTGTACCATCTCCAGCACATCCTCCACCGCCAGCGTCGAATCGACCCACTCCACTTTGATCGGCGGCCGCTTGCGCAGTGCCAGTTGCTGGTTGACCTGCTGGATCAGCGGCCCGGCGGCACTGGCGCTGGTCAAGGCCACGGTACGCCCTGACAGCTGTTCGACCTTGCTGAAACTTCGCTCGCCTTTGCGCCCGACCAGCATCAGCGGCACCTGGTCGAGTATCGGCGCACTGCCCCGGACACCGCTCACCGTAGTGGGGTCAAGCAGCTCGCCGGGCGCAGCCAGGTCACCCTCGCCGCGGGCCAGGGCGCCCAGCAACTGTTCCTTGGCCCGCGGGATGAGCTTTAGCTGGATCTGCTGGTCGTCAGCGGTGCGAGCATTGAGGAAATGCTCCAAGGCACGCAGGCGATAATACTCGATGCCGACTGGCTCGCCCTTGACCTCACCAGAGCTGTTGCGGCTCTGGTTGACCAGCACTCGCAGTACTTTGCTGGTGCGAATCTGCGCCAGGTCACGCACCTTGGCAGGCGGTATGTTTTGCTGCGGCCCCGGCGAGCGCGCCTGGGCGGGACCGGCAAAGGCCAACCCCAGCGTCAGCAGAAAAATGAGCCAGCATCGCTGCATGCGAAAACGTGTCCGTGGTCGGTGAGCGGCATCCATGGGTTGCACCGCCAAGTGATAAACGACGGTAAAAGACCACGGCAACAGCATGAAGTTCTTGGTTTTTTCAGAAAAACGCGGTTTTTGCTATGCTGGCCGCCCCGCGGCACGA
Source organism: Pseudomonas sp. Kh14 (assembly GCF_900291005.1). Classification (NCBI taxonomy): domain Bacteria; kingdom Pseudomonadati; phylum Pseudomonadota; class Gammaproteobacteria; order Pseudomonadales; family Pseudomonadaceae; genus Pseudomonas; species Pseudomonas sp. Kh14. The sequence continues at coordinate 51,262 of NZ_OLKJ01000024.1, read as the reverse complement.
GATAGCACCATGCAACTGATCGATATCGGCGTCAACCTGACCAACAGCAGTTTCCACGACCAACAAGCCGCAATCGTCGAGCGCGCACTGGAGGCCGGCGTTACGCAAATGCTGCTGACAGGCACCAGCCTGGCGGTCAGCGAACAAGCCCTGGAACTGTGCCAACAACTGGATGCAAGCGGCGCGCACCTGTTCGCCACGGCCGGCGTGCACCCTCATGATGCCAAGGCCTGGGATGCCGACAGCGAGCGCCAGCTGCGACGGTTGCTGAGCGAACCGCGCGTACGCGCGGTAGGCGAATGCGGCCTGGATTTCAACCGCGACTTCTCCCCTCGCCCGCTGCAGGAAAAAGCCCTGGAAGCCCAGCTGACACTGGCTGCGCAGCTGCGCCTGCCGGTGTTCCTGCACGAGCGCGATGCCAGCGAGCGCTTGCTGGCGATTCTCAAGGACTACCGCGACCACCTGACCGGCGCGGTGGTGCACTGCTTTACCGGTGAGCGCGAAGCGCTGTACGCCTATCTGGACCTGGACCTGCATATCGGCATCACTGGCTGGATCTGCGACGAACGCCGCGGTACGCACCTGCATCCGCTGGTGGGCAACATCCCTCAAGGCCGGTTGATGCTGGAAAGCGACGCGCCCTACCTGCTGCCACGCAGCTTGCGGCCCAAGCCGAAGAGTGGGCGCAACGAGCCGGCGTTCTTGCCGGAGGTACTGCGCGAAGTGGCCTCGCATCGCGGTGAGTCAGCCGAGCACACGGCAGCGCATACCACCGCAACGGCTCGAGATTTTTTCCAGCTTCCCTGGATCTCGCGGGTTTCTGCGGGCGGGTGAACGCTGTTGATATGCATCAACAAATCCCGTGGTGGATGTGGGCACAATGATGGCACCTTGCCAATATTGTTTCCGCTCAACTCAGAGAAGACCTGCCCATGGGTGCCTGGCTTAGCAATGTTTCCCTGAAGTACAAATTCTGGGCCGTCAACGCAGTGGCCTTTGTCACCACCTTGCTGCTGGTGCTGTACGCCGTGCACCTGGAGCAACGCGCACGTGCCGAGGCGGCTCAGGGCCAGGCGGTCGCACAAGCCCAGTTGCTGGCCGCCTGGCCAGCCGGGCAAGCACTGCCACGCCCGGCCAACGTCATCAGTTGGTCAACAGGGCAAACGCCAACCTACGCCGGGGAGGCGCTCGATGCCCTGCGCAACGCCCAAGGCTGGGTAGCATTGCCGAGCGCCTGGATCCTCGGTGAAAACCCACTGCGTGGCGCACAGGTGTTGCGCAATGGCGACCAGCAGTTGGCTGTGCTGGCCCAGTCACCCAGCCTGCGCCAGGTCTTCTTCGATCGCTTCAGCAATTACGCGGTGTGTGTGCTGATCCTGATGCTGGCCATGCTCGGCGCCTCGCAACTGCTGATCCGCTTCCTGCTCAGCCAACTCAACACCCTCAAGGACGTGATGCTGCACGTGGAAAAAACCGGCGACCTGTCGGCCCGCGTACCGCTAGCCAGTGGCGACGAGGTCGGCCAGATGGCCGGGGCCTTCAACGCCATGCAGTCCACCTATCACCGCATAGTCAGCACCGTCGCCCAAAGCGCAGCACAGCTGGACTCGGGCGCCGCACGCCTGGCCGCCAGCATGAGCGACGTACGCCATGGCATGCTCGGCCAGCAGAGTGAAACCGACCAGGCCGCCACTGCCATCAACGAAATGTCGGCGACCGTGCACCACATTGCCCAGCACGCCGGTGCCACCCGCGATTTGTCACAAACCGCCGACACCTTGGCCGGCAGCGGCCAAGCGGTGGTCAGCCGAGTGCAGGATTCGATTTCCGGGCTTTCCAGCGGCGTGCAGCAAACTGCCGAGATGATTCGACAGCTAGCCGAGGACAGCCAGAAGATCAACGGTGTAGTCAGTGTGATCCACAGTATTGCCGAGCAGACCAACTTGCTGGCGCTTAATGCTGCCATCGAAGCCGCGCGGGCCGGCGACCTGGGCCGCGGCTTTGCCGTGGTGGCCGATGAAGTGCGTAACCTGGCCAAACGCGTGCAAACCTCCACGGATGAAATCACCACCATGGTTTCGGCTCTGCAGTCTGGCACCCGCGATGCGGTGGAGTTCATGCAGGAAAGTTCGTACAAGGCCGACGACTGCGTACGTCAGGCACAGGAAGCCGGTGAGGCGCTGGCTGAAATTACCGGTGCCGTGGCGCAGATGCGCGAAAGCAATACCCAGATCGCTGTAGCGGCCGAGCAGCAAAGCCAGGTAGCCGAGGAAATGAACCGCGCGGTGGTCAGCATCCGCGATGTCACCGAGCGGACCGTGCAGCAGACGGTCGGTTCGGCGACCACCAGCAGCGAACTGGCGACCCTGGCCGGCGAACTGAACAAGGCCATTGGCCAGCTCAAACTATAGTCACCATAGCCAGGTTCGATTGGCCCCCGCTTGGGGGCCGCACTAAGCTTTGGGCATGACCGAGAGGAAATCCCCATGAGCAAACGCCTGCCCAATCTTCCCGCCTGGCAATGGCGCGGCTATCACCATAATCACCGCCACCCGGCCAACCTGGTGTTGCACCTGATCGCTGTGCCGTTGTTCATTCTAGGGGCACTGCTGGTGCTGTCCGGCCTGTTCGGTTTCGACCTCGGCCAGATCGCGGTGGGTGTGATTGCCCTGGTCGCCGCGCTGGGCCTGCAGCGCCAAGGCCACCGCCTTGAAGCCCAGCAGCCCGAGCCGTTCGCCAACCGCCAGGATGCCGTGCAGCGCTTACTGACCGAGCAGTTCATCACCTTTCCGCGCTTTGTGGTGAGCGGGGCCTGGTGGAGGGCCTGGCGCGAACGGCACAAGCACCGACACTGAGCCAGCTGCCGGAGCGCTCCTTGTGAGCAGCCTGGTAAGGATCAGGCGAAAACGGTGACGGTCTGCCGGCTCAAGGCCAACAACTCGCCCTGCGCCGTCCACAACGCCGCGGCAGCATGACCATAGCCATCCCGCGCATGCTCGGTTTCCACGCAGTACCGGCACCATTCCTGGGTCGAAAGCTTCGCCGTTGGCTGGATAAACTCGATGGTCCAAGTCAGCGTACTGCCCGCAGCGGGTTGCTTGAGAAACGGCATAAGGCTGGGCGGCCACGCATCCACCAACGCCAGCAAGTGCGCCTCGTTCACCGGCTCGTCAGCCACATCCCGCAAACGCACCCAGCCGCCCATCTTGCGCGACTGATTGCCACTGAACGGCAGCCCGCCTACTGCCCAGCGCAGGGCCACGTGGCGCATGAACTCCGGGGTAACGCCTTTGATATAGGGCAACTCCGGGGCCGCCTCTTCGAGCGCAGGCATTTCAATGGCCGGTAACGCCGGCACTTCGACCACCGAAGGGCGGCCCGCACCGAAATTGCCCTGCACCAAAGTCACCACCTGGCCATCCTGAACAGCGCGGCCCAGCAACGTGCTAACCGCCTTGCCTTCGCGCAAAACCTCCACCTCGAAGCGGATGGGCACATCCGCCGCCGCGGGTGCCACGAAGCTGATGGCCAATGAGCGTACCGGGCGGTTGTCGCAGATCTTGAGGCGCATGGTTTCATAGACCATGGCCGCCATCAGCCCGCCAAAGGCAGCGCGCCCCTGGGCCCAGCTGGGCGGAATGCTGACGGAATCCGGGTTGGCGCGCACGGCGTCGAGCAGTTGGTTGAAATTCATTGGCCGGCTCCTGCCTGCAAAGAAAAGGTCCGCTCATCCTAGCCAGCAAACGCTGGGCAATCAGCCCGCATATCGGTCATTTTCCGTGATAACGCCGCGCCAGCGCCTCTTGCAGGGCATCCAGCGTCACATCCGACTGGCGCTCCGCCTCATGCAGCTCCTGCTCCCAATCGGCTTTGCAGGGGAGCAAGTCGGCATGGTCGCGCGCTTGCAGCAGCCATTGCAGGCGGTCGTGCCAATCACCCAGGCTGCCCTGTGCCTTTTTCAGCAGACGTTGCAGTTTCTTCCCAGCGTGATCGAGTTGCGGGTAGGCCTCATCGCCATAGCGTGCACGCTTGATCAGCAAACGCAGGCGGTGGCGATCGTGAGCAGGGTCCTGCAACGCTTTGTGCAACTTGCGCCACTGCTTGACCAAGCGCTTGTCTATACGTTTGCTTAGCGACTTGACCAGCCCCTCCCGGCCCGCCGCCCGCAGGAACAATGGAAAGGCGTCGAGAATCGCCAATACCCTGGCCAGCTGTGGGCTGGCAGCGACACTGGCGAAGGTCCTGTCACGCCCCTCCAGACGCCGCTGCCCGGCTGCTGTGTGACCGCGCCCGATCAGCTCGGCCGCCAGCACCTCGCGATCACGCAGCGGCGTGGTAAGGGTCCCCAGCGAACGTGCAGCATCCTCCAGCTGTTCCACGCCAGGCAGCCCACGCAGCGGCCTCAGCAGACTGCGCAGGCGCCGCAAGGTGGTACGCAAGTCGTGCAAGGCCTCACTGTCGGTATTGGCAGCCAGGCGTTCACGACAGGCCAGCAAGCGCACCTGCAAGGTCAGTATCTGGGCAACGACATGGTCGAGCATGGCAGACATACGATGCTCCCTGTTCAGCGCCCGGCGCGAGATTCACGAATGTAGAACCGCGCCTTTTCGGCTTTGCGGGTACAGCTTTCGTAGCCTTCGAACTGCTGCTGGGTCTTGGCCCCGGTCAGCAATGACAAGGCCTTGGAATAACTTACGGCACCGGCGAAGCCTTCGGCCTTGGCCAGGTCCAGCTCCTTCCAGGCGGCATCCAGCTGGGTCGCGCAGCTGTCACGGTAGGCCGTCTTGCCCGCGCAGCCAGCAAGGGCCAGGGCAATCAGTGGAAGGCAAATCCAGGCTTTCATCAGTAATACCTCTATGGAAAAACGGTGGCTGTTCGACGCTCCGACAGCTGGAAAGTGCCATGCCCAGCCGGCTTTGCCTGGCCAGTTTTATTACAGTAGCTCAGCACGATCTACATTGAAGCACAGGCAGCGATGGGTGCATTGTAGGACCATGATGGCACTGGCCGGGGAATGTTCATGAGTAAACGTGTGGCACTGGTACTGGGATCGGGCGGAGCCCGAGGGTATGCGCACATCGGCGTGATCGAGGAAATCGAGCGCCGCGGCTACGACATAGCCTGCGTCGCGGGGTGTTCCATGGGCGCGGTGATTGGCGGTATCTATGCCGCCGGCAAGCTCGACGACTATCGCAACTGGATCGAAAGCCTCGACTACCTCGATGTGCTGCGCCTGGTCGACGTCAGCTTTCGCCTCGGTGCGATTCGCGGCGACAAGGTGTTCGGGCAGATCCGCAAGATCGTCGGCGAGATAAACATCGAGCAACTGCGCATACCCTACACCGCAGTGGCCGCCGACCTTACCAACCAGCAGGAAATCTGGTTCCAGGAAGGTTGCCTGCATCAGGCCATGCGCGCCTCGGCGGCCATTCCCAGCCTGTTCACGCCGGTGATGCAAGGCAACCGCATGCTGGTCGACGGTGGCATCCTCAACCCGCTGCCAATCGTGCCGGTGGTGTCCAGCCATTGCGACCTGATCATCGCGGTAAACCTAAACGCCACCAACCAGAAGCAGTACCAGTTGCCGGTGATCGAGCGCCCGGCGGCGTTCAAGATGCGCTTTGACGCCTTGTTGAGCTCGCTGGGTTCACGCTTGCCATTCCGGCGCAAACCGGCGGAAGAGCTGATCCGCATCGAAAAGGAGATCGTCGCCGAGGGGCTGGCACCGCCAAGCCCGTGGCTTGCCGACAGCGCCGACCCGGAAAGCCAGCAACCGGCAGCGGCCCCGGAGCGCGAGGGCGCGCCGAAGTCTGCCACCGGTTCTTTCATCATCGACAACGTGGGGCCGGCCTCACTCCTGGACTTGATCAACCAGAGCTTCGAGGTCATGCAGACTTCGCTGGCACAGTACAAGATTGCCGGCTATCCACCGGATGTGCTGATCAACGTACCCAAGCGGGTGTGCCGGTTTTTCGAGTTCTACAAGGCGCCGGAGCTCATCGCCCTGGGGCGAGAGATTGCACGCGATACGCTGGACAGTTATGAAGGGGTGAAGCGGTAGCACCTGGTTGGCGCCACCCCTGAAGGCGCTGTGACCTTCGACAATGACCGTGCTCGCGGCTGGCGAAAACGAAGCAGGCCGCACGAGGCGGCCTGTTTCTTCATGCAACGAACACCTTAGTAACGGGTGATGTCTGCATTGGCTTCCAGCTGCTTGCGGTAAGCGGCAAAGTCCTGCTGGCCAGCACGTGACGCGAGGTAGCGGCGAATCTGCTGCTTCTCTTCGTCGGTGGCGGCAGCGCCTTCGTTCACGCCCTTGAGCTGCAACACCACCAGGCTACCGTCACGCAGCACGACGCTGCCATACACTGGCTTGTCCTTGGCTTGCGGCTTGCCCAGACGGAACAGTGCCTGCAGTTCGGCCGGGTCAATACCGTCCTCACCACGGGTGACGGCTTCATAGGCTTTCCAGCCTTGGCCTTCGTGCACGCTGCCTGCTGCGATGGAACCGTCACGCAGGCCGGCAATCAGCTTGTCTGCCTTGGCCTTGAGTTCGGCAGTCGCCTTCTCTTTGGCCAGGTGCTCCCTGATATTCTTGGCCACAGCGTCCAGCGGCAGTTGCTCTGGCTTGCGGTGTTCCTTGACGCGCAGCACCACGGTGGTCTCAGGGTCGAGCTCGATGGCGGTGCTGTTGGCACCCTCATCCAGCACTTCTTCAGAGAACGCAGCCTGCACCACCGCACGGTTGGCGGTAATGCCTTCACCGCCCTCGCGGCCGAAGGCGGCGGAGGTGTGCACCTTGAGGTTCAGGTCCTGGGCCGGCTGGGCCAGGTCGGAAGCCTCGTAGGCAGCATCCTGCAGTTGCTTGCTGGCGTCGACATAACGCTGCTCGACCAGCGGCATCTTCAGATCGCGGGTCAGTTTGTCCTTCAGGCTGGCGAAGCTCGGTACTTCTGGCGCCTGGACGCCCAGCAGCTTGATCAGATGGTAGCCAAACTCGGTGCGCACCGGGGCAGATACCTGCCCATCCTGCAGCTTGTACAGCGCCTCTTCGAAGGCCGGGTCGTATACGCCCGGGCCGGCAAAGCCAAGGTCACCACCGGTGTTGGCGGAGCCTGGGTCCTGAGAGAACTCCTTGGCCAAAGCGGCAAAGTCCTCACCCTTGGCCAGACGCTGCTCGATCTCTTCGGCGCGGGCCTTGGCCTGGGCGTCGGTGACCTTGTCGTTGACCTCGATGAGGATGTGCGCGGCATGGCGCTGCTCGGCCAGGTTGGCGATTTCCTTCTCGTACTGGGCCTTGAGCTCTTCGTCAGTCACTTTGACCTGATCGAAGAACGCCGACTTCTTCAGCTCGATGTAGTCGATCACGACCTGGTCAGGCGACATGAACTCCTTGGCGTGCTGGTCGTAGTGCGCCTTGACCTCTTCGTCGCTGACCTTGACTGCGGCCGGGTCGGCCTTGAAGGTCAGGGAGGCGAAGTCGCGGGTCTGCTTCTCCAGGCGAGCGAAGGCATCGACCTGTTGATCGGTGACGAAGCTGCTGCCGGCCAGGCCGGTGCGCAGTTGGCCGATGAGCATTTCCTCGCCGAGCATCTCGCGGAACTGCATGCGACCGTAGCCCATCTGGCGGATCACCTGGTCGAAACGCTCAGCGCTGAACTTGCCGTCCACCTGGAACTCAGGGGTCTGCAAGATCACCTGATCCAGCGCGGCCTCGGAGAATGCGAACTTGGCATCCTCAGCACCTTGCAGCAGCAGCTTGCGGCTGATCAGCCCCTTGAGTGCCTCCTCACGCAGCAACTTGTCATCCAGCAGCGCCGGGTCGAAATCCTTGCCCAACTGTTGCATCAGTTGACGGCGCTGCATGTCGGCCGCCTGGCTCAGTTCGTTCTGGCTGATGGTCTGGCCGTTCACCTTGGCGGCGTCCTGGCTATGAGTGGCGGCCTGGAAAATGGCTTCGAAACCGGTCAATGCCATCAACACGACGATAAGGCCGATGATGGTCTTGGCAATCCAACCTTGTGAATTGTCCCTGATATTTTGCAGCATGCGTCCCCCAGAAACGGCTGTACCACTGCGTCGACAACCGCGGAGCGTGGGTAGAATCCTGATAAAAGAAAGGCGCATCCGAGGATGCGCCTTTTCTTAGCAAACGTGTCAGGCGGGAACGTTTGCGCCCCGCCATCACCGTGCTCGGACCAGGCCAGGCCGGGTCCGGCTGAAAGACGACTTAGTTGACGGCGTCTTTCAGGCCTTTGCCGGCCTTGAAACCTGGAACCTTGGCGGCTTCGATCTTGATTGCCTTGCCGGTTTGCGGGTTGCGGCCAGTACGCTCGGCGCGCTCCTTGACCGAGAAGGTACCAAAGCCAACCAGTACCACATCGTCACCTTGCTTCAGGGCGCCGGTGACGGATTCGATGACTGCGTCCAGCGCACGGCCGGCTACAGCTTTCGGGATGTCTGCAGATGCGGCGATAGCGTCAATCAGTTCCGACTTGTTCACTCTAAGTCCCCTTATTTCTCTATTGAGTTTGTTTCTAAGTATGTAATGAAAAGCTTATGAAACGTGTGCTGGGAGGCATGGCGACAATAACGTGCCGCTTTATAGCAAGGCGCCGAAAATACTGTCAAGGAAAGCCCCCCAGCCAAAAACTACTAATGCGTGCTGATTCTTTCCTTAGCATCGCCGTCGCGCTTCTCGTCTTTCGCGACAATCTCCGGAGCCACATCTGGCAAGGGCTCCGGGGCGTATTGCAGCGCAATTTGCAGGACTTCGTCAATCCATTTGACCGGTTTGATCTGAAGATCCTGTTTGATATTTTCAGGAATCTCCTTGAGATCGCGAACATTTTCCTCGGGAATGATCACCGTCTTGATCCCGCCACGGTGTGCCGCCAGCAGTTTTTCCTTCAGCCCGCCAATGGCCAATACCTGGCCACGCAAGGTGATTTCGCCGGTCATGGCCACATCGGCACGTACCGGAATCTGCGTCAGCGCCGACACCAGTGCGGTGCACATTCCGATACCGGCACTCGGGCCGTCCTTCGGCGTGGCGCCCTCAGGCATGTGAATGTGCACGTCATGCTTCTCGTGGAAGTCGGCGGCAATCCCCAGGCTGCGGGCGCGGCTGCGCACTACTGTCTGCGCGGCGGTAATCGACTCGACCATGACATCGCCCAGCGAGCCGGTCTTGATCAACTGGCCCTTGCCGGGGATGACCACGGCCTCGATGGTCAGCAACTCGCCGCCCACCTGGGTCCAGGCCAGGCCGGTTACCTGGCCGATCTGGTCCTGCTGCTCGGCCAGGCCATAGCGGAACTTGCGCACGCCCAGCAGGTGCTCCAGCTGCTCGCTGGCCACCTTGACCTTGACCTGCTTCTGCCCGGTATGTTCCTTGACCACCTTGCGGCAGACCTTGGCAATTTGCCGCTCCAGACCCCGTACACCGGCTTCACGGGTGTAGTAGCGGATGATGTCGCGAATCGCCGAGACGTCGACTTCCAGCTCTTCTTTCTTCAAGCCGTTGGCCTTGACCTGCTTGGGCACCAGGTACTTGACCGCGATGTTGATCTTTTCGTCCTCGGTGTAGCCAGGCAGACGGATGACTTCCATCCGGTCCAGCAGCGCCGGCGGGATGTTCATCGAGTTCGAGGTGCACAGGAACATCACGTCCGAGAGGTCGTAGTCGACCTCCAGGTAGTGGTCGTTGAAGTTGTGGTTCTGCTCAGGGTCGAGCACTTCCAGCAGTGCCGAGGCTGGGTCGCCGCGCATGTCGCTGCCCATCTTGTCGATTTCGTCGAGCAGGAACAACGGGTTGCGCACACCCACCTTGGTCATCTTCTGGATCAGGCGACCCGGCATGGAGCCGATGTAGGTACGGCGGTGGCCACGGATCTCGGCCTCGTCACGCACGCCACCCAGGGCCATGCGCACGAACTTGCGGTTGGTGGCGGCAGCGATCGACTCAGCCAGCGAGGTCTTGCCGACGCCGGGTGGCCCGACCAGGCACAGCACCGGACCGCGGATCTTCTTGACGCGCTTCTGCACGGCAAGGTACTCGAGGATGCGTTCCTTGACCTCTTCCAGGCCATAGTGGTCGGCATCGAGGATTTCCTCGGCCTTGGCCAGGTCCAGACGCACCTTGCTCTGAGCCTTCCACGGCACCTGCACCAACCAGTCGAGGTACGAGCGCACCACGGTAGCTTCGGCCGACATCGGAGACATTTGCTTGAGCTTGTTCAGCTCCGCCTGAGCCTTGGCCAAGGCATCCTTAGGGAGACCTGCGGCTTCGATGCGCTTCTTCAGCTCTTCGACTTCATTGTGGCCTTCGTCACCATCGCCAAGTTCTTTCTGAATGGCCTTCATCTGCTCATTCAGGTAGTACTCGCGCTGGCTGCGCTCCATCTGCTTCTTGACCCGGCCGCGAATGCGCTTTTCGACCTGCAGGAGGTCGATTTCGGCATCCAGCAGTGCCAGCACGTGCTCGACACGGGTAGTCAAGTCGACGATTTCAAGAATTTCCTGCTTCTGCTCGATCTTCAGGGCCATGTGCGCGGCCATGGTGTCGACCAGGCGCCCTGGCTCGTCGATGCTGTTCAGCGAAGAAAGCACTTCGGCAGGCACCTTCTTGCCCAGCTGAACGTACTGTTCGAACTGCGACAGCAGCGTGCGCACGAACACTTCCGACTCGCGCTCGGCAGTGTCGGTTTCGTCGATCAGGGAGACTTCGGCACGGATGTGCCCATCAACTTCGGAGAAGCGCTCGACCGCACCACGCTGCTCGCCTTCGACCAGCACCTTGACGGTGCCATCAGGCAGCTTCAGCAGTTGCAGCACGGTGGCAACGGTACCGACGCGGTACAGGGCGTCCTCGCCCGGATCGTCGTCGGCTGGATTCTTCTGGGCCAGCAGAAGGATCTGCTTTTCGCCCGTCATCGCCGCCTCGAGGGCTTCGATGGACTTTTCGCGCCCCACGAACAGCGGGATAACCATGTGCGGGTAAACAACGACATCGCGCAATGGCAAAAGAGGCAAGTCGAGGGTGGTCTTCATGATTTCGCCTCTACAGCGGCCTTATGGCCGGAAACCGGTGGAAATGATGCTTGGACCTAATGTGGGGGCACGCTTGGGAAATTACAAGCGCTTGTACAGGAAAAGCAGAAAGGGGCCCGTAGGCCCCCTCTTGCTTGCAACCGAGAACCGGCCATTGCCTGAATCAGGCGTCTGGCGCGGCCTTGGCTTGCGGTTCGCTGTTTTCGTAGATCATCAGCGGCTGCGAGGTGCCCTCGATGACGCTCTCGTCGATAACCACCTTGCTGACATCCTTTTTCGAAGGAATCTCATACATGGTATCGAGCAGCACGCCTTCGAGGATCGAGCGCAGGCCACGAGCGCCAGTCTTGCGCTCCAGGGCCTTGCGTGCAACGGCCTTGAGCGCATCGCTGCGGAACTCGAGGTCGACGCTTTCCATCTCGAACAGCTTGGCATACTGCTTGGTCAGGGCATTCTTCGGCTCGGTGAGGATCTGCATCAACGCAGCCTCATCCAGCTCGTCAAGGGTAGCCAGTACCGGCAGACGGCCGACGAATTCCGGAATCAGGCCAAACTTGACCAGATCGTCCGGCTCGACCTCACGCAGGGACTCGCCAACCTTCTTGCCCTCTTCCTTGCTGCGCACTTCGGCACCAAAACCGATGCCACCTTTGGTGGAACGGTTCTGGATGACCTTTTCCAGGCCCGAGAACGCACCACCGCAGATGAACAGGATGTTGCGGGTATCAACCTGCAGGAATTCCTGTTGCGGGTGCTTGCGGCCGCCCTGCGGCGGAACCGAGGCCACGGTGCCCTCGATCAGTTTCAGCAGCGCCTGCTGCACGCCCTCACCGGAAACATCACGGGTAATGGACGGGTTGTCGGACTTGCGCGAAATCTTGTCAATTTCGTCGATGTAGACAATGCCCATCTGGGCCTTTTCCACGTCGTAGTCGCACTTCTGCAACAGCTTCTGGATGATGTTCTCGACGTCCTCACCCACATAACCGGCTTCGGTCAGGGTGGTGGCGTCAGCAATGGTGAACGGTACGTTCAACAGGCGTGCCAGGGTTTCGGCGAGCAGGGTCTTGCCCGAGCCGGTCGGCCCGATAAGCAGGATGTTGCTCTTGCCCAGTTCGACTTCGTCACCCTTCTTGTCACGCTGGTTCAGGCGCTTGTAGTGGTTGTACACCGCTACGGCCAGCACCTTCTTTGCGCGCTCCTGACCAATAACGTACTGGTCAAGGATGCCGCTGATTTCTTTCGGCGAAGGCAATTTGTGCGCGCTGCTCTCGGCCTGGGCTTCCTGCACCTCCTCTCGGATGATGTCGTTGCACAGGTCGACGCACTCGTCGCAGATAAATACCGAGGGCCCGGCAATCAGTTTGCGCACTTCGTGCTGGCTTTTGCCGCAGAAGGAGCAATAAAGCAATTTGCCGCTGTCCTCGCCGTTACGGGTGTCAGTCATTCGATCGATCCAATCCGGTAGGCTTGCAACACAAGATGAAGGCAATTGCGGGCTTTTTCAAGTCCGCAGGTAGGCGCTTTCGACGCCCACCTGCTCTGACCCCCCGGTTCAGGAGGCCAGTTGCCGCTTGTCGTAGACCGAGTCGATCAGGCCGTACTCGGCTGCGCGCGAGGCGCTCATGAAGTTGTCACGCTCGGTGTCACGCTTGATGGTCTCGAGGTCCTGGCCGGTGTGATAGGCCAGCAGCTCGTTCAGACGGGCCTTGATATTGAGAATTTCCTGGGCGTGGATCTCGATATCGGTGGCCTGACCCTGGAAGCCGCCCAGCGGCTGGTGGATCATCACGCGCGAGTTAGGCAGGCAATGACGCTTGCCCTTGGCACCTGCCGCCAGCAGGAAGGCGCCCATGCTGCAGGCCTGGCCGATGCAGATGGTCGAAACGTCCGGCTTGATGAACTGCATGGTGTCGTAGATCGACATGCCGGCGGTGACGGAACCGCCCGGCGAGTTGATGTACAGATGGATATCCTTGTCCGGGTTTTCCGCCTCAAGGAACAGCAGTTGCGCAACGACGAGGTTGGCCATGTAGTCCTCTACCGGGCCAACCAGGAAGATCACACGCTCCTTCAACAGGCGCGAGTAGATGTCGTAAGCGCGTTCGCCACGGGCGGACTGCTCGATAACCATCGGGACCAGGCCGCCTGCGGCCTGGATGTCAGAGCTCTGCTGAATATAAGAATTGCGGGACATGTCCTGCGCTCACTCCCAAATAGTCATGGCTTGAATACGCACAAGCCAGCTCGAAGGCTGGCTTGTGGAGGTTTCCTACGAGAGAAGCCCGTTACTCAGCAGCGGCAGGAGCCTCGGCTGGTTTAACGGCTTCTTCGTACGAGACCGACTTGTCGGTCACAGTCGCTTTCTGCAGAACAGTATCTACAACTTGTTCTTCCAGCACAACCGAACGCACTTCGTTCAGTTGCTGGTCGTTCTTGTAGTACCAGGCGATGACCTGCTCAGGCTCTTGGTAAGCCGAAGCCATTTCTTCGATCATCTCGCGAACCTTGGCGTCGTCCGGCTTCAGCTCGAACTGCTTGACCACTTCGGCCACGATCAGGCCCAGCACGACGCGGCGCTTGGCTTGCTCTTCGAACAGCTCGACTGGCAGCTGCTCAGGCTTGATGTTGCCACCAAACTGCTGAACAGCCTGCACGCGCAGACGGTTGACTTCGTTTTCCAGCAGGGCCTTTGGAACTTCGATCGGGTTGGCAGCCAGCAGACCGTCCATGACCTGGTTCTTGACCTTGGTCTTGATCGCCTGACGCAGCTCACGCTCCATGTTCTTGCGAACTTCGGCGCGGAAGCCTTCCAGCGTCGATTCCTTGATGCCGAACTGGGCGAAGAACTCTTCGTTCAGTTCTGGCAGTACAGGTGCCGAAACGCTGTTGACGGTGATGGTGAACTCGGCGGCTTTGCCAGCCAGATCCAGGTTCTGGTAGTCCTCTGGGAAGGTCACGTTGACAACGCGCTCTTCGCCAGCCTTGGCGCCTACCAGGCCCTCTTCGAAGCCTGGGATCATGCGGCCGGAACCCAGCACCAGCAGGGTGCCCTTGGCCGAGCCACCGGCAAACGCTTCACCGTCGACCTTGCCGACGAAGTCGATGTTGACTTGGTCGTCATTCTGCGCAGCGCGCTCAACGGCCTCGAAGCGGGTGTTCTGCTTGCGCAGCACTTCCAGCATGTTGTCCAGGTCACTGTCAGCCACTTCGGCGCTCAGGCGCTCGACCTTGATCGACTCGAGGCCCGCAACAGTGAACTCAGGGAACACTTCGAAGATGGCAACGAACTCCAGATCCTTGCCCTTTTCGAAGGACTTGGGCTCTACAGCCGGGGCGCCAGCCGGGTTCAGCTTTTGCTCGACGATGGCTTCGTAGAAAGAGGCCTGGACCAGGTCACCGAAAGCCTCTTGACGGGCGTCCGCCTCGAAACGCTGGCGGATCACGGTCATCGGTACTTTACCAGGACGGAAGCCCGCAATCTTGGCGCGCTTGGCAGTCTGCTGCAGACGCTTGTTGACTTCGTTCTCGACGCGCTCGGCCGGAACGGCGATGGTCATGCGGCGCTCGAGAGCGGAAGTGTTTTCAACAGAAACTTGCATGGATATTCCTCGTTGCACAGACGTTAGCCGGCGTTAGCCCGACTCCAGAATCAAGGGCAAACATTCTAGTGAGTCACGCAGCAGAAGTCACCCCACACGGGACGACTGAAAACAACGCCGGTCGATTAACTTTCAAGGCCCGCACGGCACAGCGCCAGGCCTGCTTCCAACAGGGGCTGCGCGGCGCCGGGGGCGGCCTGCAGCCGAAATACTTTGTCAAACAACTACCCGCAACGCATTCGCTTCCTTTATTCAGGATCAATGTCGTTGAACTGGCAGTACTCCTCCCATTCCAGCCCCAGCGCCTCGGCCACTTCACGGTGCGTTTCCAGACGCATGGCCTGCAGCTGCTCCGGGGACTCGGCAATCAATTGCAGCGCCAGCTCCCAAGGCTCAATACCCTGCTCCTCGGCGGCATCCTCGAACGCCCACTCGATTTGCTGGGCCTGCTCACGCGCATCCAGCTCGCGGATCTCCTCGAGCAACTGCGGATTGGCGTCGGCAAAGCGCTGCAGCGCCAGGGCCTGACGGGCTTCTTTTGCAATCATCGTGATGTCCTTTGCCGGCCAAACAGGCCGGTGTTTCAACCGGCTGAAATCTAACAGCTTTTATTGGGGTGCCACCAGTGGATTACAAGGGGCAGGAGGTGTTTTGACTGGGGCGGGGCTCATCACCGCTACGCAGACCCAAAACAAAAAGGCGCCCGATCTCACGATCAAGGCGCCTTTCAGGAATATGGGGTGGACGATGGGAATCGAACCCACGACAACTGGAATCACAATCCAGCGCTCTACCAACTGAGCTACGCCCACCATATTGCGGTCTTGCAGTACTACCTTACAGAAGCATGGTGCGGACGAAGAGACTCGAACTCTTACAGCTTGCGCCGCTGGAACCTAAATCCAGTGTGTCTACCAATTTCACCACGTCCGCGTAACGCTTAAAACAAAGGCGCCAGATGCTATCGAGGCGCCCTTGAAAAATATGGGGTGGACGATGGGAATCGAACCCACGACAACTGGAATCACAATCCAGCGCTCTACCAACTGAGCTACGCCCACCATATTGCATTACAGCCTACTTGCTTGCCAAAGCTGCCTAATGGCGCACCCGGCAGGACTCGAACCTGCGACCATCCGCTTAGAAGGCGGATGCTCTATCCAGCTGAGCTACGGGCGCTTAAGCTTGAAGCCTAACCGAACGAGACGCTAACAAGGAACTGTTAAACCACTCATTCTGCCCGACTTAGCCAACCAGTGCTAGGCTGTGCCCGACAAGTGCGGCGAATCTTATAGTCGACCCCGAAAGTCGTCAACACCTTTTTCGAAAAAATTTAAATTATTTAAGGGGTTAGGGGATTTGCCCGACCACCCGCCTTTGCCCTTGGCCCATGTCGTGCGAGAATGCACGTTCTTTATTGTTCCTTCTCGATGGTTAATCACGCGTCTATGACTGCACACCTAATCGATGGCAAGGCTATCGCCGCCAGCCTGCGCCAGCAGATCGCTCAACGTGTCGTGGAGCGTCGCCAGCAAGGCCTGCGTACGCCGGGCCTGGCAGTGATCCTGGTCGGCACCGACCCCGCCTCCCAAGTCTATGTCTCGCACAAGCGCAAGGACTGCGAAGAGGTCGGCTTCATTTCGCAGGCTTTCGACCTGCCCAGCGAGACCACGCAACAAGCCCTGACCGAGCTGATCGACCGTCTCAATGACGACCCGGCCGTCGACGGCATCCTGCTGCAACTGCCGCTGCCGGCGCACCTGGACGCCTCGTTGCTGCTTGAGCGCATTCGCCCGGACAAGGATGTGGACGGCTTCCATCCGTACAACATCGGCCGCCTGGCCCAGCGTATTCCACTGCTGCGCCCGTGCACACCGAAAGGCATCATGACCCTGCTGGAAAGCACCGGCCAGGACCTGTACGGCATGAACGCGGTGATCGTCGGCGCGTCCAACATCGTTGGCCGCCCGATGGCCATGGAGCTGCTGCTGGCCGGCTGCACCGTGACGGTCTGCCACCGCTTCACCAAGGACCTGGCCGGCCATGTCGGGCGTGCCGACCTGGTGGTCGTGGCTGCCGGCAAGCCGGGCCTGGTCAAAGGTGAGTGGGTCAAGGAAGGCGCCATCGTCATCGACGTGGGCATCAACCGCCAGGAAGACGGCAAGCTGGTCGGCGACGTGGTCTACGAGACTGCCCTGCCACGCGCCGGCTGGATCACACCAGTGCCCGGCGGCGTCGGGCCGATGACCCGGGCGTGCCTGCTGGAGAACACGCTGTATGCGGCAGAAGAGCTGCACAAGTAATACCGCGTGATGCAAAAACGGCACCCTTACAGGTGCCGTTTTTTTTGCCCGTGACTAATGGCCTCTTCGCGAGCGAGCGGTTGCACGGCCCCCGCGGTCGGTGAAACCACCACGGTGTTCAGCCGATCACTTCCTGGCCGCCTCCCAGGACTTCAGCAGTTCGTTGTAGCTGACTGTCTCGCCCATGGGCTTTTCGTTGGCCAGCTTGGCTTTCGGCGCACCCGGCTGGTCGAACCAGTACTGGGCATCCTTCTCCGGATTCAGCTTGGGTGCACACGTCGCCTGGGCGTTGGAGCGTTGCAGGCGCTCCAACATGCGGTCCTGGTCGCGGGCCAGCCCATCCAGGGCTTCCTGCGGGGTCTTTTCGCCACTGGCGACTTCGGCGATATGGCTCCACCACAATTGCGCCAACCGCGGGTAGTCCGGCACGTTGGTGCCGGTCGGCGTCCACTGCACCCGCGCAGGGCTGCGATAGAACTCCACCAGCCCACCGAGCTTGGGCGCCAACTCGGTCATGGCCTGGGAGTTGATGTCCGACTCACGAATCGGCGTCAGGCCGACGATGGTCTTTTTCAGCGATACGGTCTTTGAGGTGACGAACTGGGCGTACAGCCACGCCGCCAAGCGTTGCTTCTCGGGGGTGGACTTGAAGAAGGTCCACGAGCCGGTGTCCTGGTAGCCGAGTTTCATACCCTCTTCCCAGTATGGCCCCTTCGGTGAAGGCGCCATGCGCCACTTCGGCGTGCCGTCGGCATTCACAACCGGCAAGCCGGGCTTCGTCATGTCGGCGGTGAATGCGGTGTACCAGAATATCTGCTGGGCAATGTTGCCTTGCGCCGGCACAGGGCCGGCTTCGGAGAATGTCATGCCCTGCGCTTCCTTGGGCGCGTAAGCACGCATCCAGTCCACGTACTTCTGCGTGGCATAGACGGCGGCCGGCCCATTGGTATCGCCGCCGCGGGTCACGCTGGAACCCACCGGATGGCAGTCCTCCACGCGAATGCCCCATTCATCGACCGGCAAACCATTGGGCAGGCCCTTGTCGCCGCCGCCGGCCATCGAGAACCAGGCATCGGTGAAGCGCCAGCCCAGGGACGGGTCTTTCTTTCCATAGTCCATGTGCCCGTAGACGCGCTTGCCGTCGATCTCCTTGACGTCTTCGGTGAAGAACTTGGCAATGTCCTCGTACGCCGACCAGTTCACTGGCACCCCCAGTTCATAGCCGTACTTCTCTTTGAACCTGGCCTTCAACTCAGGCCGTTCGAACCAGTCGGCGCGGAACCAGTACAGGTTGGCGAACTGCTGGTCGGGCAGTTGGTAGACCTTGCCGTCGGGCGCGGTGGTGAAGGAAATACCGATGAAGTCCTTCAGGTCGAGGGTCGGCGAGGTGTAGGCTTTGCCCTCGTTGGCCATCAGGTCGGTGATCGATTCCACTTTGCCGTAGCGAAAGTGCGTACCGATCAGGTCGGAGTCGTTGACCCAGCCGTCATAGATGTTCTTGTCCGACTGCATCTGCGTCTGCAGTTTTTCCACCACGTCGCCTTCCTGCAGCAGGTCGTGGGTCAGCTGGATGCCGGTGATCTCACTGAAAGCCTTGGCCAGCACCTTGGATTCGTATTCATGGGTGGTGATGGTTTCCGACACAACGTTGATCTTCATCCCGCGAAACGGCTCGGCTGCCTTGATGAACCACTGCAATTCGGCCAACTGCTGTTCGGGGGTAAGGGTCGAAGGCTTGAACTCGCTGCCGATCCATTTCTTTGCCGCCTCTTCGTACTGGTCGGCCCAGGCTGTGCCTTGCACGCTGGCCAGTACCAGCAACGCGGCCAGGGTCAAATGTCGCCTGTTGTGTTTGTTGTCGAACATTGTGATCTCCCGTTTCAGTTATCCCACAGGGCCGCTCGCTCAGCCCCAGCGCAACACCACCGCCAGCCACGCCAGCGACAGCAGCGAGGCCACCCACAATGGCCAGTCGCTGACACCGACCACCAGCAGGTGCAGGTAGGCGCTGGCCAGCAGGCCGATGAACAAACGGTCACCACGGCTGGTGACCAGCGGCAAAAAGCCCCGTCGCTCTACGCAGGGGCGACGCAGTTCAAGCAGGGTCATGCCCAGCAGCAAGAGGCCCACAGCGGCGAAGAACAGCGCTGTCGGCAGGGTCCAGGCCATCCAATCCATGCGTTGCCCTCCTCACACCCGGCCCAGGGCGAAGCCCTTGGCCACATGATTGCGCACGAACCAGATCACCAGCATGCCCGGCAAGATGGTCAGCACTCCCGCCGCCGCCAGCACACCCCAGTCGATGCCCGATGCCGACACTGTGCGGGTCATCACCGCGGCAATCGGCTTGGCATTCACCGAGGTCAGGGTGCGCGCCAGCAGCAGTTCGACCCAAGAGAACATGAAACAGAAAAACGCCGTGACGCCGATGCCAGAGCCAATCAGCGGTATGAAGATCTTCACGAAGAAGCGCGGAAAACTGTAACCGTCGATGTAGGCGGTTTCGTCGATTTCCCTTGGCACGCCCGACATGAAACCCTCCAGGATCCACACCGCCAGCGGTACGTTGAACAGGCAATGGGCCAGCGCCACGGCAATGTGGGTATCGAACAGCCCGATCGACGAGTACAACTGGAAGAACGGCAGCAGGAACACCGCCGGTGGCGCCATGCGGTTGGTCAGCAGCCAGAAGAACAGGTGGCGGTCGCCGAGAAAGCGGTAGCGCGAGAAAGCATAGGCCGCGGGCAACGCCACGAGCAGTGAAATCAGCGTGTTCAGGCACACGTAGTACAGCGAGTTGATGTAGCCGCTGTACCAGCTGGCGTCGGTGAAGATCACTCGGTAGTTGTCGAGCGTGAACGCCTGCGGCCACAGGGTCAGGCCGCCAAGGATCTCGGCGTTGCTCTTGAACGACATGTTCAGCAACCAGTAGATCGGCACCAGCAGGAAGAAGAAGTACAGCAGCAGGGCCATTGATTTGCGTGTGCTCATGGCCTAGTCCTTGTCGGCGTGGGTCATGGCTGTGTAGAACAGCCATGACACCAGCAGGATGATCAGGAAGTACACCAGTGAAAACGCTGCCGCCGGCCCCAGGTCGAACTGCCCGACAGCCATACGCGTGAGGGTCTGGCTGAGGAACGTGGTCGCGTTGCCTGGCCCGCCGCCGGTCAGCACGAACGGCTCGGTGTAGATCATGAAACTGTCCATGAAGCGCAGCATCAACGCGATCACCAGCACGTTCTTGAGCTTGGGCAACTGGATATGGCGAAACACCGCCCAGCCCGAGGCCCGATCGATGCGCGCGGCCTGGTAGTAAACGTCGGGGATCGCACGCAGCCCCGAATAGCACAGCAAAGCCACCAACGAAGTCCAGTGCCACACATCCATCACCAGCACGGTGAGCCAGGCATCGAACGGGTCACCGGCGTAGTTGTAGCTGACCCCGAGCTTGGCCATGGAAGCGCCGAGCAGGCCGATGTCGGCACGGCCAAAAATCTGCCAGATAGTGCCGACCACGTTCCACGGGATCAGCAACGGGATAGCCATTACGATCAGGCACACCGAGGCCATACGGCCTTTGGTTGGCATGGCCAGGGCGATGCCTATACCCAACGGAATTTCGATCAGCAGGACGCAGGCCGAGTAAATGAACTGGCGCAGCAATGCGTCGTGCAGCGCCGGGTCGCGCAGTACCTGGCGGTACCAGTCGGCACCGACGAAGTAGCGGCTGGACTGGTCGAAGATGTCCTGCACCGAGTAGTTGACCACCGTCATCATCGGCACCACCGCGCTGAACGCGACCAGCAGGAACACCGGCAGCACCAGCCACCAGGCCTTGTTGTTCGCCACCTTGTTGTTCATGGCCCGGTCTCCAGCAGCACATCGTCGACGTACAGCATCAGCCACTGCGCCGGCAGGCTGACCCAGGCCTGGTCCACAGGCAACGGGCGGTCCTCGCCCAGTCTCGCCTTGAGCGCGACACCGCCCAGCTCGAGGGTGACGATGCGATAGGTACCCAGGTCTTCGACGTCCAGCACCCGTGCCGGGTAGGCACCCTCGAACGGGCTGTCCCACAGCTGCACGAACTCCGGGCGAATGCCCAACTGCAGCCGCCCGCCCGCCAATGCAGCCAGGCGCTCGCACAGGCCATCGGGCAGTACCAGCTGGACATCGCCGAACACCACTGCGCCCGCCTCGGCACGCACGTCGATCAAGTTCATGCCCGGGCTACCGATGAAATAACCGACGAACGTATGCCGCGGTCGCTCGAACAGCTCGCGCGGCGTGCCGAACTGGACGATGCGTCCGCCGTGCATCACCGCGATCTTGTCGGCGAAGGTGGAGGCCTCCAACTGGTCGTGGGTGACGTAGATCATGGTGATATTGAACTGCTCATGAATCTGCTTCAGCTTGCGCCGCAGTTTCCACTTCAGATGCGGGTCGATCACCGTCAGCGGCTCGTCGAACAGGATCGCCGACACGTCATCGCGCACCAGGCCACGCCCCATGGAGACTTTCTGCTTTTCATCGGCGGTGAGGTTGCGTGCCTTCTTGCGCAACACGGCAGTCAGTTCGAGCACTTCGGCAATTTCTTCCACCCGGGCATGCACCCGGGCCTCATCGAGCCCCTGGTTGCGCAAGGGGAAGGCCAGGTTGTCGAACACCGTCATGGTGTCGTACACCACCGGGAACTGAAACACCTGGGCGATATTGCGCGCCTGCGGGGACAGCTGGTTGACCGGCTTGCCGTCGAACAGCACCTCGCCATGAGACGGCGTCAGCAGCCCGGAAATGATATTGAGCAAGGTCGACTTGCCGCAGCCTGACGGCCCGAGCAACGCATAGGCACCGCCCTGCTCCCACACATGCTCGAGTGCGTGCAGGGCATAGTCTGCCTCGCTGGTGGGCTGGCGGCTGTAACTGTGCGCCAGCTGGCGCAGGCGGATTTCGGCCATCACCCTCTCCTTGCCTGGCGCAGCCCCGGGGCCTGCACCAACACCCCGGCGCTGTCGAAAACGAACAGCTTGTGCGTGGGGATGAACACGCGTATCGGCGTGTCCACCTGGTATTCGTGCACCCCGGGAAGGTGCAGCACCATGCGCCAGTATTCGTTGCGTACATGCAGAAATGTTTCTGACCCACTGATCTCGGCCAACTCCACCAGCACCGCAAGCTCCAGGTCATCGTCGTGGGCCGGCACCAGCGCGATATGACTGGGGCGCACGCCGAAACGGTAGTCACCCTCGGCCAGCGGCTCCAGGTCGGCATTGCGGGCGAAGTGCACGGTCTGGGCCAGGCTCACCTCGTTACCCGTGATACGGCCAGACACCAGGTTGATCGGCGGCTCGGAAAACAGCTCGGCAGCCAGCACGCTGCTGGGGCGCTGATAGACCTCGGCGGTGGGCCCGCTCTGCACGATACGGCCCTCGTGCACAAGCGTGGTGGTGCCGCCCAGTGCCAGCGCCTCGTTGGGCTCGGTGGTGGCGTACACAGCAATGCAATGGCGCGCCGCGAACAGCTCGCGCAGCTCCTGGCGCAGGCCTTCGCGCAACTTGTAGTCGAGGTTGACCAATGGCTCGTCGAAGAGGATCAACGAGGCATCCTTGACCAGTGCCCTGGCCATCGCCGTGCGTTGCTGCTGGCCACCGGAGAGCTCCAGTGGCAGGCGTTGCAGGTAGGTTTCGATGCGTAGCATCTCGGCAGTTTCCTGCACCCGCCGTCGGATCTGGTCCTCGGCCATGCGCGCCTGGCGCAGCGGCGAGGCGATGTTTTCGTACACGCTCAAGGTCGGGTAATTGATGAATTGCTGATACACCATCGACACATTGCGCTGACGCACCGGCACACCGGTGACGTCCTGGCCATCCATCAGCACCCGCCCCCGGTCCGGACGGTCCAGCCCGGCCATCAGGCGCATCAGGCTGGTCTTGCCGGCCAGGGTGCGACCCAGCAGCACATTGAACGAACCGGGCTCGAAACGCAGTGATGCATCGACGATCCACGGCTGGTTGTCGACGCTACGGCTGACCTGCTCCAGCACCAGGGACATGGCGTGGCCTTTTTGTGATTGTTGTCTGCCGAGTACAGCCAGTTCCGTGCCAATCCTTGCCCGATGCTCTGGTTCGGGGCCCGGGTGGCAGCGCTGGCAAATCGCGGGCTCGCACGTGAACACAATCGCTGCACAACTGGACACTGGCCAGTTTGACAATGAACAGCCGTGAACAACACTGAACGGCGGTCGACCCATGACAACAATCACACAGGACAGGCCCATGGCCGCATCCACTTCGACCCACGCCCAACTGATCCAGGCGTCCTGGGACCGCTGCCGCGCCCACGGCCTGCAGCCGCAGCATGCGCCAGACTTTGACTGCCTGTCCCGCGCCGAGCTCAGTGCCCTGCTGGAGCGGCGCCAAAACCTGCTGCGCCTGACCCGCGAGGAAGTGCTACCGCACTATGCGCACCTCTTGGGTAACGCCAGCTACCTGGTGATGCTGGCCGATGCCAGTGGCTGCCTGCTCGACAGCTGGGGCTCGCGGCGTTTCATCGAACCGCGCCAGCACCATGGTTTCAGCGCCGGCGCCCATTGGCACGAACGTGGCGTCGGCACCAACGCCCTGGGCACCACACTGATTTGCGCCGAAGCGGTTCACGTCGGCCAGGACGAACACTTCCTACGCCAGAACCGCTACATGTCCAGCGCCGCCGCCCCCCTGTTCGACGCCGCACGGCAGCTGGTCGGGGTGCTCGACGTAGCCAGCGACGGCTACCTGCCGGCCAGCCAGACGCTTGGGCTGGTGCGCATGATGGGCCAGAGCCTGGAGAATCGCCTGATCCTCGCCGAACATGCTGACCAGCATGCACAACTGATCTTCAACAGCGCCTCCGACAACCTCGACAGCCCTTGGGCCGGCTTGCTGGTGTTCGATGAACGCGGACAGGTGTTGGCCGCCAATCACCGGGCCGATAGCCTGCTTGGCGTAAACCCGCTGCAGCAAAACATCGAGCAACTGTTCCAGTTACCCCTGCAACAGCTGCTCAGCCATCCCCGACAACAGCCCTTCGCCCTGCAGGCCACCGGGCGCAACCGCTTTCACTGCCAGTGGCACCCCCCACGCGAAACCACTCTCCGCCCCGAAGCCGGCAGTGCCGAGCCGCGCCTGGAAAAAGCCTTGATACAAGCCGGCCTGCTATTGGAAAAGGACATCCCGGTGTTGGTGGAGGGCGAAACAGGCGTAGGCAAAGAAGTGTTCGTCGACACCCTGCACCGGGCCAGCAGCCGCGCCAGGCAGCCGCTGGTCGCCGTAAACTGTGCGGCGATCCCGGCCGAACTGGTGGAGTCGGAACTGTTCGGTTATGACAAAGGCGCGTTCACCGGCGCCCACCACAAGGGCAACCCGGGGCTGATCCGCAAGGCCGACCACGGCATCCTGTTTCTGGATGAAATTGGCGACATGCCACTGCCCACCCAGGCCCGCCTGCTGCGCGTACTGCAGTCGCGCAGCATCCAGCCGCTGGGCAGTGGCGAACCGGTGCCGGTGGATATCCGCGTGGTGTCGGCGAGCAATCGCAACCTGGCCGAAGAAGTGCGCGCCGGGCGCTTTCGCCAGGACCTGTACTACCGCATCGCCGGCCTGACGCTGGTGCTGCCTCCCCTGCGCGAACGCGGTGACCGGCGCCAGCTGATTGAGCAGGTGCATGCCCGCTACCGCGAGCCCGGGCAACCTGCGCGGCTGCCCCCGGCCATTATCGACCTGTTCGATCAACACCCCTGGCCGGGCAACCTGCGCGAACTGGTGAGTGTGCTACAGGTCGCGCTGGCCCTGGCGGCCAACGGGCCGGTCGGCGTCGAGCACCTTCCTGCGGGTTTTCTGGCCGAGTCGAAAATACCGGTGCCGATAGCGGCTGAAGAGACGGACCTGCAGAGCCTGGTCGAGCAAGCCAATGGCAACCTGTCGGCGGTGGCCCGCCGACTGGGAATCAGCCGCACCACACTGTACAAGCGGTTGCGTGAGCGATGACTCGATCGGCCCTGAAGCGCGCCGCACAGCAGCTCTTCGAAGCCACCCCTGATCGACAAGCAGGTGGCACCCCCCGTGCAGGTCAAGACCACGGCCCGCTGATGGCCTTCAAGGGTCACGCCACTGCACTGGCTGCCGGTAGGCCTGTGCCCAGGCTTGCACGTCACTGGCGGGCATCGGCCGGGCGATGCAGTAACCCTGCGCCAGCTCGCAGCCCAGGCCCATCAGCACCCGGCCGTGCTCGACACTCTCCAGCCCCTCGGCAATCACCTCGCGGCCAAACGCCCGCGCCAGGCCGATCACCGCCTCGGTCAGCGCCAGATCGTCCTGGTCATGAAGGATGTCACGCACGAACGACTGGTCGATCTTGATCGTCTGGGTCGGCAAGCGTTTCAGGTAACTCAAGGACGAATAACCGGTGCCGAAATCGTCCAGCGAGAAACGCACACCCAGCGCACGGCAAGCATCCAGGCAACGGCTGACATGCTGCAGGTTGTCGATGGCAACCGACTCGACGATTTCCAGATCCAGCAGCGCCGGGTCCACCGCCGGGTACGCTGCCAGCAGCTGCTGCAGGCGCTCGGCAAAGTCACTGCGCTGCAAATGCCGCGCGGCGATATTCACGCTCAGCGACCAGGGCTGCCCTTGGCGCTGCCAGGCCTGCAACTGGCTCAACGCCTGCCCGATCACCCACTCGCCAATTTCGACGATCAGGTCGGTCTGCTCTACCCAGGGCAGGAAATCGCCAGGCGGCACCACGCCACGGCCTGGCCGCTGCCAGCGCAATAAACCCTCGAAGCCCAGCACCTTGCCACTGCGCAGGTTGACCTTGGGCTGGTAGTAAAGACACAGCTCACCGTTGCGCAGCGCCCGGCGCACGCGCGCCACGGTCTGGTGGGTGGCCTTGAGTTCCTGTTCCTGCGACACGTCGAACAGGTGGTAACGGTTGCGCCCGCGCTGCTTGGCCACATACATGGCCTGGTCGGCGTGGCGCACCAGGGTGTCGGCATCTTCGTCATCCTGCGGGTACAGGGTCACGCCGATACTGGCGCTGAGCGACAGCGTATGCTCACGCACCACACAAGGCGCCGCCAATGCACGCAATACCCGCTGCAGGGCTGCATGCAGCTGGTGCTCATCGTCGACGTCGCGCAGGGTCAGCACGAATTCGTCGCCCGACAGCCGGGCCACGGCATCCCCACCACGCAGGATACTCTTCAAGCGCTGCGCCACTTCCACCAGCAGCAGGTCACCTACGGCATGCCCGTAGCCGTCGTTGACCGCCTTGAAACCATCCAGGTCGAGCATGCACACCGCCAGCGAGATGCCTTCGCGGCGCGAGTAGGCCAGGGCCTGGTTCAGAAGGTCGGACAGGTAGGCGCGGTTGGGCAGGCCGGTGAGCACATCGTGGCCCACCCGCCACTGCAAGGTATGCAGCAGCTGGCGCTTCTCCGTGACGTCAAAGCGGATCGACACATACTTGCGCACCTGGCCTGTCAGCGGATCGACCAGTGGCACCATGGTGCTGTCGACCCAGTACAACGAACCGTCCTTGGACCGGTTGCAGATTTCGCCCTTCCACACCCGCCCGGCGACCAAAGCCCGCCACATGCCGACAAAGAACGTCGGTTCATGCAGCCCGGAATTGAGTATGCGGTGGTTGGCCCCCAGCAGTTCCTCACGGCTGTAGCCCGAGATGCTGCAGAACTGCTGATTGACGTAGGTGATGTTCCCACGCAGGTCGGTTTCCGAGAAAATTGCGGCCGCGTCCACGGCCGCGCGATAGTTATCATCCATAAAAGCATCCTGCCTTAGCGGTTGAAGCGCTCCACCAGGGCGCGCAATCCGGCGCACACGTGTTCCAGTTCGGTGCCGCGCGAGGCGGCAGCGTTGGCGCTATGGGCGCTGTGCTGGGCAATACCGGCTACGCCGTTGATCTGCCGCGAAACATCTTCTGCCACCGCCGACTGCTGCTGCGAGGCGGTGGCCATCTGCTGGCTCATGTCGCTGATGCGCTGTACCGCGTCACGAATGCCATGCAGCGCCTGCCGGGCTTCCTGCACCTGGGCAACGCCTTGCTCGGCACCGTCGATGCCTCGGCTGGCGATCGCTACGGCTTCCTCGGCGCCACTGCGCAGGGCATCGATGATGGCCTGGATGTGCAGGGTGGACTGGCGGGTCTTGTCGGCCAGTGCCCGCACCTCGTCGGCGACCACGGCAAAGCCCCGGCCCTGCTCGCCCGCACGGGCAGCCTCGATGGCAGCGTTGAGGGCCAGCAGGTTGGTTTGCTCGGCAATGCCGCGGATCATCCCGGCTGCCTCGGCGATGGCGCCGGTCTGACCCGCCAGGTGGCTGACCGCCTGGTTGATCTGCGTCACAGTGCTGGCCAAGTTACGAATGGCCGTGCCGCTGGCATCGGCCACCTGGCTACCTTGCTCGGCCAGCAGGTGCGCCGTGTGTGCCTCGGCGGCGGTCAACTGCACGTGGTTGGCGACTTCGCCAATGGAGGCGGCCATCTGGTTCATTGCAGTGGCGCTCAGGTCGGTTTCGGCACGCTGCTCCAGCAATGCCGCCTCGGTGCTGCGCGACAACTGCCCGGCATCGCGAGCGGCCACGGCCATTTGCCCGGCCAGATCGCTTAGCCGCGTCAATGCGGTTTTCAGACGTGCCTCTTCGCTGATCAGCATCAGTTGCAACTGCCCGGCAGCACCCGACAGGTCGCTGTAGGTCAAGGCTGCAACCGGGTCGGCGAAGGCACCTTCGGCACCCTGCACAATCTGCTGCAGCTGCCGCCCGAGGGCATTGCGCGCCCACAGGCCGCAGGCCACGAACAGCCCCAGGGTCAGCCCCTGCCCCACCAGGCCAGGCCACAGCTGGTTGACCCCCACCGCCAGCAGCCCACCGGCCAGTGGCAAGGCCAAGGCCTGCGTCAGCAAGCTCAGCCGGCGCGGCGCCGACAATGCCGCCTGGCCGTTGCGCAGCCGCGCATACAAGGCTTCGGCACGGGCTACTTGCTCGCGCGTAGGGCATACGCGCACCGACTCGTAACCCACGACCCGCCCACCTTCGAGGATGGGCGTGACGTAGGCATTGACCCAGTAGTAGTCGCCGTTACGGCAGCGGTTCTTGACGATACCCATCCAGCTCTTGCCGGCCTTCAGGTAGCGCCACATCAACTCGTACACCGCCGGCGGCATGTCCGGATGGCGCACCAGGTTGTGCGGGCTGCCGACCAGTTCGGCCTCGCTGTAGCCACTGATGGCGGCAAACTCTGGGTTGCAGTAGGTGATCAGGCTGGCGGTATCGGTAGCAGAAATCAGCCGCTGATCGGGGGGGAAACGTTGCTCGACCGGGGTTACCGGCAAGTTGAGGCGCACGATGAGACTCCATTCGATGACAAGCCGGTACCCAGTTCATCGACGGCCATCGGAACCGATTCATGAGGATCCGTTCCAATGGGCAAAAGCGCTTCCTGCCGTTGCGGCACGGGGCCGAACGGTACAAGGAAGGTGACGATGACTGACCGGTCAAGCCATGAATTCTACGAAATTCATCACATAAATAAAACAAAGGTGATCGATCATGGCGTTGCGCCACATTGATAGATATCGTTAAGTTCTTGATTCTAAATGGGAATTAAGCGATGACGAGATCAGCTTTGGGTATCGCCCTGCGCCGCTACCGTAAGCTGGCGGGCCTGACCCAGGCACAACTGGCCGAACGAACCGGCTTCGACCCCAAGACCATCAGCCGTTTCGAAACCAGCACCTACACCCCCAGCATTGATGCAATCATGGCTTTTGCCCAGGTGCTGGGCGTCAAGCCCAAGGACTTCTTCGCTGAACCGGACGACGAAGAGGAGCAGCGCGCCTACTTGTTCGGTGTCATCCACAACGCCCCGCCCAAAGATCTTGGCAAGCTGATTGCAGCGGTGGACCAGGCACTGGCCAAGCCCTGAGCTATTTCACGCGCCCCCTTTCACGGCACGCACCGAACTAGAGCATGGCAGGCCGGATTGCCCCACAACTGGTCAGACCGGTAAGGCCAAAAATCCTTGCAATCAGGGATTTTTCGCGCTTTTATGGCCTCGCGCTGAACAAACCGGTAAGACCACAATAATTAAGTCCTGCGCTCTTTCGCCCCGTGCGGCTACCGAAGCAAGGACACCGATCAGAGACTCCTCCCATGCTCAAATGGTGCTCGCGTTCGATTTTCCTGCAAGTCGTACTCGGCCTTGCCCTCGGCATCGCCTGCGGTCTGAGCTTCCCCGACCTCTCCCTGCAACTCAAACCCCTTGGCGACGGCTTCATCAAGCTGATCAAGATGCTCATCGGCCTGATCGTGTTCTGCGTGGTGGTCAGCGGCATTTCGGGTGCGGGTGACCTGAAAAAGGTCGGGCGCATCGGCCTGAAGTCAGTGATCTACTTCGAAGTGCTGACTACCCTGGCGCTGGTGATCGGCCTGGTGTTCGCCTTCACCAGTGGCATTGGCAGCGGTGCCAATATTCACCTGGATCAACTGTCCGCCGCCGATGCCAACGGCTTGGCCGAGCGCGGCCAGCACATCCATGGCGCCACGGCGTTCTTCATGGACCTGATCCCCACCTCGGTGATCGGTGCCTTCGCCGACAACAACATTCTTCAGGTGCTGCTGTTCTCGGTGCTGTTCGGCAGCGCGCTGAACCTGGTAGGTGACTCGGCCGCCGGCATTTCGCGACTGATCAACGAACTGAGCCATGTGATCTTCCGCATCATGGGCATGATCGTGCGCCTGGCGCCGATCGGCGTGTTCGGTGCCATCGCCTTCACCACCAGCAAGTACGGCCTGGCGTCGCTGCAGCACCTGGGCGGGCTGGTGGCGCTGTTCTACCTGACCTGTGCCGGCTTCGTGCTGATCGTGCTGGGCACCGTCATGCGCCTGTCGGGCCTGAAACTGCTGCCGTTGATCAAGTACCTGCGTGAAGAGCTGACCATCGTCCTGGGCACCGCCTCTTCCGACGCCGTGCTGCCACAGATCATGCGCAAGCTTGAGCACCTGGGCATCGGCAGTTCCACGGTTGGTCTGGTGATCCCTACCGGCTACTCGTTCAACCTCGATGGTTTTTCCATCTACCTCACCCTGGCGATCGTGTTCATCGCCAACGCCACCGGCACGCCACTGGAAATGACCGACCTGCTGACCATCCTGCTGGTGTCGTTGGTGACTTCCAAGGGGGCTCACGGCATCCCAGGCTCGGCACTGGTGATTCTTGCCGCCACCCTGACTGCGGTACCGGCGATCCCTGTGGTTGGCCTGGTACTGGTGCTGGCGGTGGACTGGTTCATGGGTATCGGCCGGGCGTTGACCAACCTGATCGGCAACTGCGTGGCCACCGTGGCCATTGCCCGTTGGGAGAAGGACATTGACCTGGAGCGTGCGCAGAACGTACTCGACGGCAAGCCTGGCTTTGCCCCCACGCCACGCAAGCAACCCAACGCCCATCAACAGGAATTCTGAGCGAACGTGGCCGGCATGACGCCGGCCCTTCCAGGAGCGAACCGTGATCAGCTCATCAACCGTCGTCAACTCAGTGGTGGAAAAACTCCGCCAGGCCCTGGCCCGCGGCCAATGGCGCACCGGCGACATGTTGCCAGGCCAGCGCGAACTGGCCGAACAACTGGGCATCAGCCGCCCCAGCCTGCGCGAAGCGGTAACCGTGCTGGAAACACTGGGCCTGGTGCGCTCGTTACCCGGCAAGGGCGTATTGGTGCTGGATGCCGATGCCCAGGCTTCGGGCATGGAAACCAGCACTGCGGCCAGCTTGGCCGACGTGCTGGAACTGCGCTACACACTGGAACCGTTCATCGTCGGCCTGGTGGCGCAGTCGGCCAACAGCCAGGACATCGGCCAGTTGCGCCTGACCCTGATGGACATGCGCGAAGCGCTGGAGGCCAATGACAGCGAGGCCGGGGTCAAAGCCTACATCGCCTTCCATGAGGCGCTGTTCGCCCTGACCACCAACCCGATTTTCCAGAGCGTGGTGCAGCAGACCGGCAATGCCCTGAAGCAAAGCGCCGACATGCTGCGCAACTCGCCAGAGCACCTGGCCGCGCGGCTGAAGGAGAACGAAGCGGTGGTGCGCGCCATTCGCGAACGCAGCAGCGCCCAGGCCAGTGCCCAGATGCGTCAGCACATCGTGGCCGAAGGGCTGCGCATGGGCATCGCGCTGAATATCCCGGACGAACATCCGCATCCATGACCTCAGGAGAGTGCCCATGAACGCCGCCCCCCACTTGCCTGCCCTGCTCGCGGCTGGCGAAACCCGCCTGTCGGCCGAGCAGATTTATCCGCGGCTGTTCGACGCCATTCTCGAACAGCGCCTGCCGCCGGGCAGTCTGTTGCCCGAACAGGCGCTGGGCCATGCCTTTGGTGTCAGCCGCACGGTGATCCGCCGCGTGCTGGGGCGCCTGTCCGACCAGCAGGTAGTGGTACAGCGCCCCAGCCACACCGCACATCTGGCTGCACCCGACCCAGACCAGGCACGTCAGGTGCTCAGTGCCCGGCGTCTGGCCGAAACCACGCTGATCACTCTGGCCGCGCAACGCGCCCGGCCGGCGCAGGTACGCCAGCTACGGCAACTGGTGGAGCGCGAGCGCCAGCACCATGAGAGTGGCGAACGCTGCGCAGCGATCCGCCTGGGCGGCGAGTTCCACCTGAAACTGGCCCAGGTGGCGGCCAATGCACCACTGGCGCGATTTCTCAATGGGCTGGTGCCGATGACCTCGCTGATCATCGCACGCTACGAATCGCCGTGCTGCGATCACTGTGCGTGGGAAGAGCATGCGGCAATCATCGATGCCGTGGAGCAAGGTGATGCCGAAGCGGCGCTGGGGTTGATGCACAGGCACCTTGACCGTCTGGAAGAAAAGCTGGACCTGGAATAACCCGTCCAGACTGACGCGATCGCTCCCCCGTAGCACGCGCTCAAGCAACCATTTGCATCTGTGCTGACGCGGGCGATGGGCTGCACAGCAGCCCCAATAACCCCACCCTATACTTCGAGAACCACCCCAGCCTCTACCAGGGAGGCGGTCGCGTGAGTTCTCGAGCCCTCCTGTTGCTCTGCCTTCTGCTGGCCCTCGGCGGTTGTGCCAGCAAGCGCCCCCCTGCCCCGCCGCCGCCCACAATACTCACTCCCGCGGCCTGGCAACGCATCGACCAGGAACTGATAGAAGCTTCGACCGGTGCCGCCGGCTCAGCCAACGACTATGCCCGGCGCTCCATGCGGGTGTGGAAGGAGCAGGTGCAGCAACGCACCGAAAGCGACTTCATCCCCTGGTTCACGGGTTACTGGACCCAGCAGTGGCTGACCCTCAAGGTGGCCTGGTACAAGCTCGACAGTGGCGAGGGTCGGGAACCGGCAGAAAAACGCCTGGCCCTGTACCTGCAGGAGCAGTATCACGCGCGGGTGATCGAGCCGGTAGCCGAGCAGATCAACCCCGAAGGCATCCGCGACCGCGCCTGCGAACTGTACCTGCAACTGCTCGGCCAGCAACTGCCGGCCATCATCAGCCGTTACAACGCGCCGCCCGAGCAGTTCAGCCAGCGTCTCAACCGTATCCCCGCCATCGCCCTGGGGCCACCGGATGCGCGCAATGCCAGCCTGTATCAGCTGCTGCGGGCCAAGTCACTGGACCAGCAGCCGGCCTGGCAAGCCATGCGCCAGCACTTGCATCAACAGGCCAGCAAAGGCCCTGGCAGGACCGATGTCGGGCTCAACTCGGTGGCCACCCAGGCCAGCGAAAAGCTTGGCGCCACCCTGGCCCCACGCGGTATCGCCAGTGCCGTGGCATCGGCAGTGGGCAAGGTGGCAGGGGCGATGATTTCGATTGCTGCAGCCGGTTACGGGATGATGACCCATGACCGTGACCACCCGCAGATGGTCGAACAACTGCGGGTGATCCTGAACGTGGCGTTGAACCAGGAGTGGCAGGAGTTGATGGAGAACCGCCAGAGCGGGGCCATGGCGGGGGTCTATTACCTGTCGGGGCAGGTTGAGGACAGCTTGCTGGCCAGTGTGCCGCGGCCGGTGGAGCAGCAGGTCGAGCAGCAGCAGGCGCCTTTGATCATTCGCCTACCACCTTAATGGCGGCCTGTGCCGGCTCCTTCGCTGCGCCAGGCTGTATCAAGCGGTGGCCAAGGCAGAACGTGGCAGGCCAAACACGCGATCAAACGCCCAGTTGTAGGCAAAGGTGTAGCACGGCACCAGGATAATGAATGCCATATCCACCAGCAGCGCCTCCAGCAATGTCATGTCCAGCCACCAGGCAATCAGCGGAATCAAGTAAACCACCAAGGTCAACTGGAAGCCGATGGCATGCACCACCCGCCGCGCCACGCTGCGTCCCCGCTTGGCCTGGC
The DNA here is from genome assembly GCF_900291005.1 of Pseudomonas sp. Kh14. NCBI lineage: Bacteria > Pseudomonadati > Pseudomonadota > Gammaproteobacteria > Pseudomonadales > Pseudomonadaceae > Pseudomonas > Pseudomonas sp. Kh14. The sequence continues at coordinate 17,884 of NZ_OLKJ01000024.1, read as the reverse complement.
GGCTCTCCCAGTACTCGAACAGGGTGTTGTAGATCAGGTTCCAGAGCATGGCGATGGTGGTGATCATCACCGCCAGCGGCCCGGTATGCGACGCCTGCGTATCTGACAGGTAGGCCAGCCCGAGGGTCGACATGCACAGCCCGATCAGTTCATAGAAAGTCACGTAGACCAGCTTGCGTTTCAATCCCTGCACCCAGGTTTCCTCCAAAGACAAAAAGCGACGGGGGCGATCATGCTTCAACGCACTTGACAGCAAAAGTCAGCAGCTGTCAGATCAACTGACAGGAGGCTGCCATGAATTTTTCCAGCGACAACATCCAGCTGTTTCTGGCCGTGCTCGACCACGGTTCGTTTTCTTCCGCAGCGCGCGCCCTCAAGCGGGTGCCTTCAGCCGTGAGCATGGCCATTGGCAACCTTGAAGCAGAACTTGGCTACAGCCTGTTCGAACGCGGCCCGCGTGAAGTTCGCCCAACCGCACAGGCCTTGGCCCTGAAGCCACACGCCAGGCTGATTGCCGAACAACTGGGGCTGCTGCAGGTTCATGCCCTGGAGTTGTCCCAAGGGCTGGAGAGCAGCCTGACCCTGGCCGTGGTACCCGACATCGATCACCGCCCGCTGCTGGCGGCCATCGCCAACCTAGGTAAGCGCCACCCCTTGCTGGACATTGCCCTGCTCAGCGCCCCGCAGGAAGAAGCCCTGCACTTGCTGGACAGTGGCCGTGCCGACCTCTGCGTAGCCTTTGCCGGCCTGCAGGTCGATGCCCGCCGCGGCTTCCAGCACATTGGCATGGAGTCGCTGGTGGCCACCCTGTCGCCGGCCCACCCGGCCTTGCGTGAGGGGCGTATCCACGACCTCGAGGACCTGACCCGGGTGCGTCAGATTCTGGTGCGCAGCCGCGACCTGCCACTGGCTGACCCTCGCCCGCTGATCGGCGCCACACACTGGTCCACCGACAGCTTCGATCTGGCTTTGCAAATGGTGGAAGCTGGCTTGGGCTGGGGCGATCTGCCGTTGACGCGGGTCGCGCCGCTGCTGGCCAGCGGGCGTCTGGTGCGCCTGGAATTCCGCAATACACGCAACGAATTGCAACTGCCCGTGCATATCCTGTGGCGCAAACAACAGCCGCTGCAGCAGGCCGCACGCCTGCTGATCGAGCAGCTGGCTGACCCGTGACTGCCGTCCGTCGAAACGCCTGTAAGAATTTTCTCTAAGCACTTCAATCTTTTACCCCTCAAGCCGATATCTCGGTCGATAGGCCCCGCATCGCGTCATGAGCGCGCTGCGCCCTCCCCTCATTGGCTCAAGGTCTCGAAACATGAACCTGAAATTTCGCCACAAGATCCTGCTCAGCGCCTGCGGCGTCGTGGTCCTGGCATTTGCCCTGTTCACGCTCTACAACGACTACCTGCAACGCAATACCATCCGCCAGAATATCGAAGCCTCGGTGCAGCAGTCCGGTGCACTGACCGCCAGCAGTGTGCAGAACTGGATGAGCGGGCGCATTCTGGTGCTGGAGAACCTGGCCCAGGACATCGGCCAGCAAGGCGCCGGCGACACCTTGGCAGGGCTGATCGAGCAGCCGTCCTACACGCGTAATTTCCTGTTCACCTACCTGGGCCAGGCCAACGGCGAATTCACCCAGCGCCCGGATGCCCAGATGCCCGCCGGTTACGACCCGCGCCAGCGCCCTTGGTATGGCGCCGCCGCCAGCGCCGGGCAGACCGTGCTGACCGCCCCGTACCAAGGGGCAGTCGGTGGACTGATGGTGACCATCGCCACGCCGGTGAAGAGCAAGCGCAATGGCGAACTGATCGGTGTGGTCGGCGGTGACGTGACCCTCGACACCCTCGTCGAGATCATCAACTCGGTCGACTTCGGCGGCATCGGTCACGCCTTCCTGGCCGACGCCAATGGCCAGGTGATCGTCAGCCCGAACAAAGACCAGGTGATGAAGAACCTCAAGGACATCTACCCAGGCAGCAACCTGCGGGTTGCCGCCGGCATGCAGGATGTCACCCTCGACGGCCAGGATCGCATCATCTCGTTCGCCCCGGTGGCCGGCCTGCCTTCGGCACAGTGGTACATCGGGCTGTCGATCGACAGGGACAAGGCCTATGCCGCGCTCAGCCAGTTCCGCACCTCGGCGATCATTGCCGTGCTGATTGCCGTGGCCGCCATCGCCGGCCTGCTCGGCCTGCTGATTCCGGTGCTGATGAGCCCGCTGACCACCATGGGCCGCGCCATGCGCGACATTGCCGAGGGTGAAGGTGACCTTACCCGCCGCCTGGCCGTGCAGAACAAGGACGAGTTCGGCGAACTGGCTACCTCGTTCAACCGCTTTGTCGAACGTATCCATGCCTCGATCAGCGAAGTGTCCTCGGCCACCCGCCTGGTGCATGACCTTTCGGAAAAAGTGGTCAGCGCGTCCAATGCGTCGATCATCGGGTCTGAAGAACAGAGCATGCGCACCAACAGCGTCGCTGCGGCCATCAACGAACTGGGCGCCGCCACCCAGGAAATCGCCCGCAACGCCGCAGATGCTTCGCAACATGCCAGCGGTGCCAGTGAACAGGCGCACGGTGGCCGTGAAGTGGTTGAAGAAGCCATCAACGCCATGACTGCCCTGTCGCAACGGATCAGCGAGTCGTGCGCGCAGATCGAAACGCTCAACGCCAGCACCGACGAAATCGGCAAGATCCTCGACGTGATCAAGGGCATTTCCCAGCAGACCAACCTGCTGGCACTGAACGCCGCCATCGAAGCGGCCCGTGCCGGTGAAGCTGGCCGTGGCTTTGCCGTGGTGGCCGACGAGGTGCGCAACCTGGCGCACCGTACCCAGGAGTCGGCGGAAGAAATCCACCGCATGATCACCAGCCTGCAGGTGGGCTCGCGCGAAGCGGTGCACACCATGAACACCAGCCAGGTTTCCAGCGAACAGACCGTGCAGGTGGCCAACCAGGCCGGCGAACGCCTGGCCAGCGTGACCCAGCGCATTGGCGAAATCGATGGCATGAACCAGTCGGTGGCGACAGCGACCGAAGAACAGACTGCCGTGGTCGAGAGCCTCAACCTGGACATCACCCAGATCAACGCCCTGAACCAGCAAGGGGTGGAGAACCTCAACGAGACCCTGCGCCATTGCGACCAGCTGGCCCAGCAGGCTGGACGTTTGAAGCAGTTGGTGGGCAGCTTCAGGATTTAAACGCCGGGTTCAGGCGGCGACGGCCTATGCCTGTTGTCGCCTGTACCAGTCCCTTATGCAGCCACCGCCTTCGCAGCCCTGCCCCGCCGTACCCAGGCCAGCAATACCGCCGTCATCAGCACAAAGCCCAGGTAACCGAAGAACGGGTACACCTCACCCACCAGGCTGATGAACCCCACCAGGCTACAGCCGAACGCCACCACCCCGGTCACCACCGAGCCCCAGCGAAACTTCGTCGTGCCCGCCGGCAACAGCCGCGAGAGGAAGGAAAACAGCGTGCCCACCGCGGTGTTGACGATCATGCCGAAGATGATCAGGCACATCACCAGCCCCAGCAGTGGTGACACTTCGTTGGCAATCGACAGCATCGGCATCGGCTGGTCGGCCACACTGTCCAGGCGCGACAGCAGCCCGGTACTCATCACCAGCATCAGGCCGCCTAGCGCTGCACCACCGAGCAGGCCTCCCCACACCGCGGTTTTCTCGCCCTTGGCCGAACCGCCCAGAATAGCCAGGATCGGCGCACCCGCGACGATGTTATACGACACATACAAGAACGCCCCCAGCAGCCAATGGCGGGTGCCGGCCTGTTGCTGGCTGGCCACCTGATCGAGCGCAGCAAAGCTCTGCTCGCGGGTGATCACGGCATACAGCGCTATCGCCGAAGCCACCAGGATCAGCAAGGGGGTGATGGCGCCAATTGCAAGAATCATCTTGCGCACGTCCAGGCACACGATACCGACCACCACCAGCGTCACCAGCACGCTGCCGGTCAGGGCCGGGATGCCAAACTGCTGCTCCAGCAATGCACCACCACCGGCCAGCATGACCACGGTGACGGCGAACATGAAAAAGGTGATCAACCAGTCGACGAACATGCCCAGGTGACGGCCGCAGATGGCCAGGATCACATCCTTGTGCGAGGTGGCCTGCTGGCGATTGCCCAGCCCCGCCAACGCCATGCCGAGGAAGGTGAACAGGGCGGCGCTGACCAACGCGCCAGCCAAGCCCCACACGCCGAAATCGACAAAGAACAACAACAGTTCCCGCCCTGAAGCGAACCCCGCCCCCACGATCACGCCGACAAATGCGCCGGCAATCTTCAGCTGCTCTTGCATGTGAACCTCTGGATTTATTGTTGTTTTGTCATCGCCGTCGCATACATGTCGTAGGGGCGGCCTTGCAGCCCATCGCGACACAAGGTCGCCTCTACACGGGCTCTTTGCCCTGTCAGGCGTCGCCGACGAACGCCTGCACTTCGATCTCCACATCCACGCCCAGGGCCAACGCCGAGGCCACGGTGGAACGCACCGGTAGCGCCGCGCCGAAGAACGCCTTGTACACCTCGTTGAAGCCGGCGAAATGGCGCATGTCCGACAGCCAGACCGTGACCTTCACCACCTGATCGAAGCGCGCGCCACAGGCCGCCAGGCTTTCGGCGATACGCTCGCAGGCAGCACGGGTCTGGGCCTGGATATCACCGCGCACCACTTCGCCACCGGCGCTCATCGGCACCTGCCCGGAGAGGAACAGAAAGCCACCGGCCTTCACCGCGCGGGAAAACGGGAACGGCAAGCTGCTGGGGAAACGCTCAATGTCATTGCTCATGGGATGCTCCTTTCAGGGTTGCTGGAAACGGGCCGGGGACAGGCGCTCGGGCGCCACGCCCTGGCTGACAAGGCTGGCACACAACGGCTGGCCCAGTAACACGTCGGCGGCCAGGCGCGAGGCGCCCGCTGCCGACTGGATGCCATAGCCACCCTGGGCCGCCAGCCAGAAAAACGCGGGTGCATGCGCATCGAAGCCGATCACCAGGTCGCCGTCGGCAACGAACGAACGCAGCCCGGCCCAGGTGTGGCTAGGGCGGCGGATCGCCAAGGTGGTCATGGCTTCAATGTTGTAAATACCCAAGGCCACGTCGAACTCCTCGGGCGCGGCATCCTGTGGCTCAACCGGGTCGGCATTGGCTGGCGACCCCAACAGTTGGCCGGCATCAGGCTTGAAGTAGAAGCTTTCATCGACGCCAATCACCGCAGGCCAACGAGTAAAGTCCTGCTCTGCCGGACCAGGGAAGGTGAAGGCGCTACGACGGCACGGTTGCAAACCGATGCGCGCCACCCCGCACTGCTCGGCCACACGGTCCGCCCAGGCACCTGCAGCATTGACCAGACATCGGGCCTGCAGGCGGCTGCCATCAGCCAACTCCACCTGCCACACGTCGTCCAGGTACCAGGCCTGGATCAGCTCGGCGTTGCAGCGCAGTTCACCGCCGGCGGTGCGATAACCACGCAAGAAGCCTTGGTGCAAGGCATGTACGTCAAGGTCCATTGCACCTGGCTCAAGCACGGCGCCGGCCAGGGTTTCGCCACGCAGGCTGGGTATCAGTGCCAAGGCTGCATCCCGGTCAAGCAGGCTGACTTCTGTGCCATTGGCCAGGTTCTGCGCGTAAGTTTGCTCAAGCAGTTCCCGCTGCTCCAGGCTGGCCACATACAGACAGCCTCGCGGCTCCAGCAGCGGGTGCTCGCAGAAGCCCTGCGGTGGCGATTCGTAGAAGGCCCGGCTGGCGCGGGTCAGTGCCTGGATCTGTGGGGTGCCGTAAGCCTCCATGAACATGGCCGCCGAACGCCCGGTGGAATGGTAGCCAGGCTGCGATTCACGCTCGACCAGCAGCACACGCTGCTGGCCGGCCAGGCGGTAGCCCAGCGAGGCGCCGGCGATGCCAGCACCGATGATCAGGGTGTCGTAGGTCGGGGTCATGCACGCTCCTGCCAGGCTAATTATCATTTATGAGAATTCTAATATATGAGAATTTAGAAATACGCAAGGGTCCAAGGTAAGATGCCCGACCAACGCCGCATGCCGAGATCCCTGAATGCCTTCAGCTCTACCCCAGCTTGACCGTGCAGTAGTGGGCCAGCGCCTGCGCCAGGTGCGCAAGGCGCGCCAGATGACCCTCAAGCAATTGTCCGAAGCCAGTGGCGTGCCGCTGTCCACGTTGTCGAAGATGGAACTGGCGCAGGTGTCGGTCAGCTATGAAAAACTGGCCGCTGCTGCGCGGGCGCTGAATGTCGATATTGCCCAGCTGTTCCGCGCCAGCGGCACGGTCAGCGCCCCGGTGCCGGTGACCGTGGTGGTCGACTCACTGCCCGCAGCGGCGGGTTATTCGACCGGCACCTACGACTATTATCCGATTGCCGGGGATTTCCCCGCACGACGCATGACACCGGCCTATGCCCGCATCATTGCCCGGGAACGCGGCCAGTTCGACGATTTTATCCGCCACCCCGGGCAAGAGTTCGCGCTGGTGCTGAGCGGGCGCGTGCGCATCGAGTTCGAGACCGGAGAAGCGGTCAGCATCGGGCCGCAGGAGACTGCGTATTTCGACAGCCAGGTGGGGCACATCTACCTGTCGGAAAGCGATGACGGTGGTGATGCCCATGTCATGGTAGTGATGACCGATCGTTGATCCGCTGCGCCTGCCAAGGCAAGCCTGGTTATAACCTAATAACGAACAAGTCTATTTGGCTATAAAAAAATCTATATGCTGACTGGCATCCGATAACGGGCAAAGTTGGGCAGTCGAGTAGCGTATGGATGTAGGTTCTTTCGGTTTCACCATTGCTGGCCTGGTCGTGGGCTTCATCGTCGGTATGACCGGCGTCGGTGGCGGCTCGCTGATGACCCCGATCCTTTTGTGGTTTGGCATCCACCCGGCGACCGCTGTCGGCACCGACCTGCTGTATGCAGCGATCACCAAGGCCAGTGGCGTCTGGGTGCATGCGCGCAACAAGAACATCGACTGGAAGATCACCGGCCTGCTCAGCCTGGGCAGCGTGCCCGCAGCGGCGCTGACCCTGTGGTTCCTCAGCACCCTGCACGCCGATACCTCGGCGCTCAACGCCATCATCAAGCAAGGCCTGGCGGTGGTGCTGATCCTGACCGCGCTGGCCATCCTGTTCAAATCGCGCCTGCAGGCCTTCGCCAGCCGCCATGCCGGTGATCACTATCACCTCAGCGACCGCAGCCTGAACATCCTCACAGTGCTGACCGGCGTGGTGCTTGGAATAATGGTCACCCTCACCTCCATCGGTGCTGGCGCCCTGGGTACGGTGGCGCTGTTCCTGCTGTACCCGTTTCTGGTCACCCGTCGCCTGGTCGGTACTGAAATTGCCCACGCCGTGCCACTGACCTTGGTAGCAGGCCTGGGCCACGCGGGCATGGGCAACATGGATTGGTCGCTGCTGGGCTACCTGCTGCTGGGCTCGCTGCCAGGCATCTACCTGGGTAGCCACCTCACTGGGCGGATCTCCGACCGCGTGCTGCGCCCTTGCCTGGCAACGATGCTGCTGCTGATCGGTTACAAGCTGGCGTTCTGAGCCTTAGCACAGGCGCAACCGCCACTGCCCGGTAAAACTCAGTTGCAGACGTGACAGCGGCAGCACGTCGATTCGCTGCCCGGCACTCATCGGACACCCAAGCACCTGCACCAGCATGGCGCGTATGACCATCGGGTGGGTCACCGCCAGCCAGTCACCCGGCCTGTCGAAGGCCGCCAGCCAGGCGGCCAGGCGCTGGCATAGCGCAGCGAACGACTCGCCACCATGCACGGCACTGGCCGGATCCTGCAGCCATTCAGCCAACGCCTGCGGTTGCTCGGCTTGTAGCTGCTTCAACGACACACCTTGCCAGCGCCCAAGGTCGCAATCGGCCAAACCTGGCTCGATCTGTACTGCCCCCGTTAACCACGCTGCCGTCTCGCAAGCCCGCCGCTCTGGCGCACTCAGCAGTTGCACGCCTGAACGGTCGGCGTCTGACTGACGGGCTAGCGGCAGGATGCCATCATCCGTATGGTGCAGGCGCCCGTTCTTCTGGGCCTGGGTCAGGGCATGGCAGATCAGGGTCAGGCGGATGGCTTTCACCAGGCATTTCTCGCAGCGGGCTGGGGTGCATGGTTTAGCACGCTGCGAGACGTTTGGCTGCAACAATGTCGTCGGCCATGCGCGACCCGATTGACCCGCGATTGGGCCGCATCGCGGCACTTTGGATCAGAAGTTGATATTCAGCGCAGCAAACACAGCCCTGCCCGGCTGGTTATACGTGTTTGCCCCCGAGCTGCTGGCGTTGCCGCCGCGCAGGATCTGCTTGTCGAAGACGTTGTTCACGCCTACCCGCACGTCGTAGTTGGCATTGAAACTGTACCCGGCGCTCACGTCCACCAGGCCATAGGCCTCGACGTCCTGCTGGGCGATCTTGTCGTAGTCCTGCTGGGTGCGGTAGTTGTAGGTCGGCGATTTTTGCTTGCCGAAGTAAGTACCCGCTACCTGGAATGACAGCTGCTCGGTGGCGCGCCAGTCGAGGCTGGTGTTGACGGTGTATTCCGGGATCACCGACAGCGGCTCGCCCGTTTCGCGATCATCGTTGTCGAGCATCCAGGTCAGGTTGGTGTTCCAGTCCAGGGTCGGGGCCAACTCGATGAAGAAGTTGCCTTCGACACCTTCCACCCGCGCCTTTCCGGCGTTGTCCCACTGAGTCACGCGGCTGCCGGTACCAATGGTGTAAAGCACATCGGTATCACCGATGATCTTGTTCTTGTAGTCGTTGCGGAAGTAGGTGGCACTGGTGCGCCAGGTACCCCGGTCGTACAGCAGGCCGATTTCCTTGTTGACGCTGATCTCGGGCTTGAGGTCGGCGTTGCCCTGCAGGTAGCAGCCGCCATTGTTGGTCTGTTGCACGCTGCAGCCATTACCGCGGCTGTACAGCAGGTAGTTGGGGTTGGACTGGTACAGGTTCGGAACCTTGTAGGCACGGGCGATGCCGCCTTTTACCGACAGCGCTTCGGTGAGCTTGTGCGACAGGTTCAGGCTGGGGCTGAAGTTGTCACCGAAGGTTTCGTGGTGGTCGAAACGCAGGCCCGGCGTAAGGGTGGTGTCGCCAACGATGATGTTGTCTTCGACAAACAGCGCATAGCTGCGTGCGGTCATCTTCGAGCTGCTGCGATCGAAGCCGACAAGGCCGTCATTGTTGGTGGGGTCGGAGCTTTGCGGGCGCAACGAACCTTGGTCGTTGAGGGTTTCGTACAGGTACTCGCCGCCCAAGGTAAGCACATGGTCTGTGCTGCCCATGGCGAACGGCAGGTTCACCTCACTGCTCAGGCGTGTGTTGCGCAAACGTGACATAGCCCCACCTTCGTTGCTTGGGGCACCTTCGGTGCGGCCAGCCAAGCCCTCGTTAAGCCGCCAGTTGCGTACGTATTCATAGGCCAGCGTGGTCTTGCTGGTACCCCAGGTGAAATCACCGAGGTGGGTCAGGTCATAAGTACTGCGCTGCATCACGTTGGTTTCGTGGCCGTAGAGGCTGGAGACGAAGTCAACGTCTCCGCCGCCGTTGCTGTTCATGGTGTCGCCGGCAAAAATGTTGCCCTGACGGCTGTAGCCGGCACTGGCTTCCAAGCGGTGCTCGTCGTTCAGTTTCCAGCTCAGCAGGCCGTTGATGTCCTTGTTGCGAACGCCTTCCCGCCCCGCTACCAGGGCGCTGGTGGCATGCCCGGCGTTGATGTCGAGATCGTCGGCGTCAGTCTTTGCCAGGCCGCCGTACAGGCGGAAACCCAGGTTATCGGTCAGGCCGCCACCGAGGTTGAAGTTGGCTCGGCGGCTGGCGCCCTCTGCGCTGTCTTCCGGCAGCTGCGTGTACAGGCTGACGCTGCCTTTCAACTCGTCGGAAGGACGCTTGGTGATGATGTTGACCACCCCGCCCATGGCGCCGGAGCCATAGCGTGCGGCGGCCGGGCCACGCAAGATCTCGATGCGCTCGACCGCTTCGGCCGGCACCCAGTTGGTTTCACCCCGAGTATCACGGTCACCGTTCCAGCCATAGCGCACGGCGTTGCGCGCGCTGGATGGCTTGCCGTCGATGAGGATCAAGGTGTTTTCCGGGCCCATGCCGCGCAGGTCGATCTGCCGGTTGTTTCCGCGTGCCCCACTGGCACTGTTGCCTGTCAGGTTAACCCCGGGCTCGCGGCGGATGATGTCGGACAGGTCATTGGCCGGCGGGTGGCGCTTGATGTCTTCGGCCGTGATGATCGACGTGCCCAGGGCCTGTCGCGCCTCGCGCTCGGCGGTGATCAGGGTGTCCTGGATCACCAGAGCGTTGTCGGCGACGGGCACTTCCAGGACCTCACCCGCACGCCGCTCCTCGGACTCTGCTGCGGTCGCCAGCATGGACGGCGACGCCAGCGCAACGAACGCCAGGGCCAGGCTGTTGGGTGAAGTTCTGCACTGCATGGGTACATCTCCTGCGATTCATGAGCGAAAAGGCACATCCCTGTCGGAAACCGGGAGCCCTCGCCCACCAGCCCCGCACTCAGTTTGGCGGCCAACAGGGGTGGTAAATATAGAGAATCGCAAATGCGAGTAAATCTTATTTACGAAGTTTACATGTTTGTTACTGAACTTTGCTGAACCGTGATCTTTGCCACAGCGAAGCTTGTGAGCCACGCCGGACTGCCCCCTAAATTTGATAAGCCTTCGCGGTCGCCTGTAGGAGCGGGTTTACCCGCGAAACGGGCGAAGACACTCTCTGACGGAATAACCACCCCTGCATTTATGGAAAGTTTCGTCATCTCCACAGGCTGTTGCTGCTATCCACCTATCCAGTTTGCATCCTGTGTGCAGGCATCTACAGTTTCGACGTACAACGCTGCGGAGAGACCAGATGCGTGGCGATGACAACAGCTGCGCGAACACTGCCAAAAGCCTGCCGAAGATGCCCCGCAGTATCTGGGCGCTGGGCTTCGTGTCGATGTTGATGGACATTTCCTCGGAGATGATCCACGCCCTACTGCCCCTGTACATGGTCAGTGTGCTCGGCGCTTCGGTGATAGCGGTGGGGCTTATCGAAGGAATCGCCGAGTCGACCGCATCGTTCACCAAGGTGTTCTCTGGTGCCCTCAGCGACCGACTGGGTAAACGCAAGCTGCTGACAGTCCTCGGCTACGGCCTCAGTGCGCTGATGAAGCCGGTATTTCCCATGGCTCCCGGACTTGAGTGGCTGACTGCGGCACGCTTCGTCGACCGCGTCGGCAAGGGTATTCGGGGGGCCCCACGCGATGCGCTGGTGGCCGATGTTACGCCGGTCGAGCTGCGCGGCGCGGCGTTCGGCCTGCGTCAGGCGCTCGATACCGTAGGCGCTATCCTCGGGCCATTGCTGGCGATCGTATTGATGTGGTTGACAGCGAGCCATTTCCAGACCGTGTTCTGGGTAGCTGTTATCCCGGCGTTCGTGGCGGTGTATATCCTGATTGCCTTCGTTCACGAACCTGCGGCCCCAGCGATGGGGCGTCCGGTGCGCTCACCGTTGGCACTGCACGAGCTGCGGCGCCTCGGGCCGGTCTATTGGCGCCTGATCGGTCTGGCCACGTTGTTCACCCTCGCCCGTTTCAGCGAGGCGTTCTTGCTGCTGCGGGCTCAGAACATAGGCCTGACACCGCTATGGGCGCCGGCGGTACTGGTATTGATGGCGATGGCCTACTCACTGTCGGCCTACCCTGCCGGCGTGTTGTCGGACCGAGTGGGGCGCCGTGGCGTGCTGATGGCCGGGCTAGGCCTGCTGATCACTGCCGACCTGCTGCTGGCCCTTTTGCCAGGATGGGTCGGGCTTGCCTTTGGAGTAACGGCCTGGGGCCTGCACCTGGGCTTCAGCCAGGGCATCTTCTCTGCCATGATCGCCGACAGCGCCCCCGCCAACTTGCGCGGTACCGCCTTCGGCCTGTTCAACCTGCTGACCGGTGCGGCGCTGCTGATAGCCAGCGTGGTTGCCGGATTGCTGTGGGAGCGTGCAGGGTACCAGGCAACCTTCCTGGTTGGTGCGGGCTTTGCCGTCACCACCCTTGCAGGACTGACGCTGCTGCGCTGAACCTGGCTAGCCTGGCGGTTCACGGCTGCGGCGTACGCAGGTTGAACAGTTCCATCCTGTAACCCGGACGCCCCGCCGCAGAGGCCGAACGTCTGGACAGGGAGCGCCGCCTGCCGGTGAAAGCGTTCGAGTAAGGATGTCGCCAATGCACGCAGTGAAGGGGCCAAGCTAATCGCGATGCCGGATGGCGATCTCACCCACAAGCCGAACTAAGCCAGCGCAGCCTCCTGCTCCAGCAACGACCAACCGCCATGCCCATCCACCTCAAGCCGGTGGGTATGGAACGCCGCCAGCGTGCTACGGTGGCCGACACTGACCAGCAATGCACTCGGCATCTCCGAACGCAACAACGCATACAGGGCATGCTCGAGCCCTTCATCCATCGCCGAGGTGGACTCGTCGAGGAACACCACCTGTGGCCTGTTGAACAGCACCCGGGCGAACGCCAGGCGCTGCTGCTCGCCCACCGAGAGGATGTGTGACCAGTCACAGCTGACGTCCAGACGCTCGGCGAGATGGGCCAGGTTGACCTGGCGCAATGCCTGCTGCATGAGCAGTTCATCCTTGGGGTTGCTGGCTGCCGGGTAGGCAATGACGGTACGCAAGTCACCCAGCGGCAGGTACGGCCGTTGCGACAAGAACAGTGCCTGATGGCCCGTTGGCCGCCTGACCTTGCCTTCGGCATACGGCCAAAGGCCCGCCAGGGCACGCAGCAGCGTGGTTTTACCACTGCCCGATGGCCCTTTGATCAACAACGCCTGACCGGCGTGCAAGCTCAGGTCCAGGTCGGCGATAAGGGCATGTCCGTCCGGGCGTAGCACCTGCAACCCCGCGATCTGCAGCGCATGCGCCTGGTCTTCGGTGGTGACGCGCGGCAACGCACTTGCCTGCTGGTTGGCATCGAGAAAGCCGGTGAGACGATCAAGGGTCGCGCGGTACTGCGCGAACGCATCGTACGACTCACGGAAGAACGACAGAGAATCCTGCACCTGCCCAAAGGCCTGGGAAGTTTGCATGACGTCGCCCAGCTTGATCGCCCCACTGAAGAAGCGCGGCGCCTGAAGAATGAACGGAAACACAACGGCAACCTGACTGACACCCAAGTTGAAACCACTGAACTTCAGGTTCCGGTACACCAATGCCCAGACATTCACGATCAAGGCAGCAAAACGGCCGAGCAACGTGCCCCGCTCGACTTGCGCACCTTGGTAGAAGGCAATGTTCTCGGCGTTCTCACGCAGGCGCATCAACGCGTAACGGAAGTTGGCGGTGAGTTTCTCGTTGAGGAAGTTAAGCCGGATCAGTGGGCGCCCGAGGCGGAAGGCGACCCAGGTGGCGATGATGACATACAGGTAAACGGCAAATACCATCGCCCGAGGGATCTCCACGCCGGCCACCGTCAACGGTGCTGACAGCCCCCAGAGGATGCCGGTGAACGCCACCAGTGAAACCAGCGCACTGACTGCGCCCAAGGCAAGACTGACTGAGTTGGTGACGAAAGCGTTAACGTCCAGTTCGATACGCTGGTCAGGGTTGTCCACTGGCTCGGCAAGGAACTGGCCACGGTAATAGGCATCGCCCTGCATCCAGTCGTGGGTCAGGCGCTCGGTCAGCCAGACCCGCCACTTGATACTGAATGCCTGGCTGACATAGAAGGTGAACAGCGAGCGCAGCACATGGATGGTGGCCAGCACCGCGAAGACGCCGAGCAGGTACCAGAACGCCGCCTGGTCAAGGCCCTGCAAGGCGCTGTAGAAGCCGTTGTACCAAAACGAAAACAGCACGTTCAGGCGAACCGAAAACAGCGTCAGGACCAGCAGCAGGGCAAACACCAGCAACGGCCGCCAACTGCGCCTGAAACTGAAATAGGGCCCGGCAAGCTGCCAGAACTGGCTGCCCCAGCGTGTAAAACGCACGGCCAGAGTTGCGGCTGCAGTGAAGCTGACAAGGGTGATGAACGAGGCGATTGCCAGCCAGCTTAGGCTCTCTTGCAGGGCCTGATGCCAGTTCATTTCCATGGTAAGTATCCGTGCTGAGTATTTCCGCGAGCGTAGCATTACGCTGTCATTCGTCAGGTATAAATGACGCACATTTCATGATTTGTAGGAGCGGGTTTACCCGCGAATGGGCCGCGCCTGCGGGCCAATTTCCACCCGCCGTTCACCGTTGCCGCCGCCACCGTATTCGCGGGTAAACCCGCTCCTACACAGATCGGTGGTGGACACACATCGGGGGGTGGACACAGGCCGCTGTAGGAGCGGGTTTACCCGCGAACACCGGCGAAGCCGGTGCCATCTCCGCTCTCGAGCAGGTCCAGTTTTTTGCCCACAAAGACAAAACCCCTACCTGCATGCGCAGATAGGGGTTTTGCGAAATGAATCTTGACGATGACCTACTCTCACATGGGGAAACCCCACACTACCATCGGCGATGCATCGTTTCACTACTGAGTTCGGGATGGGATCAGGTGGTTCCAATGCTCTATGGTCGTCAAGAAATTCTGTTGCCAGAATGTCCAGATGGACAGCCCAGCGAATCCGGATATGCGATATTTGTGGTCTTACGAATTTTCGGGTCTTTCGTCTTCACCACCACAATCTGCGTAGCAGATTGCTTGGGTGTTATATGGTCAAGCCTCACGGGCAATTAGTATTGGTTAGCTCAACGCCTCACAGCGCTTACACACNATTGCTTGGGTGTTATATGGTCAAGCCTCACGGGCAATTAGTATTGGTTAGCTCAACGCCTCACAGCGCTTACACACCCAACCTATCAACGTCGTAGTCTTCGACGGCCCTTTAGGGGATTCAAGATCCCAGTGAGATCTCATCTTGAGGCAAGTTTCCCGCTTAGATGCTTTCAGCGGTTATCTCTTCCGAACATAGCTACCCGGCAATGCCACTGGCGTGACAACCGGAACACCAGAGGTTCGTCCACTCCGGTCCTCTCGTACTAGGAGCAGCCCCTCTCAAATCTCAAACGTCCACGGCAGATAGGGACCGAACTGTCTCACGACGTTCTAAACCCAGCTCGCGTACCACTTTAAATGGCGAACAGCCATACCCTTGGGACCGGCTTCAGCCCCAGGATGTGATGAGCCGACATCGAGGTGCCAAACACCGCCGTCGATATGAACTCTTGGGCGGTATCAGCCTGTTATCCCCGGAGTACCTTTTATCCGTTGAGCGATGGCCCTTCCATACAGAACCACCGGATCACTAAGACCTACTTTCGTACCTGCTCGACGTGTTTGTCTCGCAGTCAAGCGCGCTTTTGCCTTTATACTCTACGACCGATTTCCGACCGGTCTGAGCGCACCTTCGTACTCCTCCGTTACTCTTTGGGAGGAGACCGCCCCAGTCAAACTACCCACCATACACTGTCCTCGATCCGGATGACGGACCTGAGTTAGAACCTCAAAGTTGCCAGGGTGGTATTTCAAGGATGGCTCCATGAGAACTGGCGTCCCCACTTCAAAGCCTCCCACCTATCCTACACAAGCAAATTCAAAGTCCAGTGCAAAGCTATAGTAAAGGTTCACGGGGTCTTTCCGTCTAGCCGCGGATACACTGCATCTTCACAGCGATTTCAATTTCACTGAGTCTCGGGTGGAGACAGCGCCGCCATCGTTACGCCATTCGTGCAGGTCGGAACTTACCCGACAAGGAATTTCGCTACCTTAGGACCGTTATAGTTACGGCCGCCGTTTACCGGGGCTTCGATCAAGAGCTTCGCTTGCGCTAACCCCATCAATTAACCTTCCGGCACCGGGCAGGCGTCACACCCTATACGTCCACTTTCGTGTTTGCAGAGTGCTGTGTTTTTAATAAACAGTCGCAGCGGCCTGGTATCTTCGACCGGCATGGGCTTACGGAGCAAGTCCTTCACCCTCGCCGGCGCACCTTCTCCCGAAGTTACGGTGCCATTTTGCCTAGTTCCTTCACCCGAGTTCTCTCAAGCGCCTTGGTATTCTCTACCTAACCACCTGTGTCGGTTTGGGGTACGGTTCCCAGTTATCTGAAGCTTAGGAGCTTTTCTTGGAAGCATGGTATCAACCACTTCGTCGCCTGAAGGCAACTCGTCATCAGCTCTCGGCCTTGAAATCCCGGATTTGCCTAAGATTTCAGCCTACCACCTTAAACCTGGACAACCAACGCCAGGCTGGCCTAACCTTCTCCGTCCCTCCATCGCAATAACTGGAAGTACAGGAATATTAACCTGTTTTCCATCGACTACGCTTTTCAGCCTCGCCTTAGGGACCGACTAACCCTGCGTCGATTAACGTTGCGCAGGAAACCTTGGTCTTTCGGCGTGCGAGTTTTTCACTCGCATTGTCGTTACTCATGTCAGCATTCGCACTTCTGATACCTCCAGCAAGCTTCTCAACTCACCTTCACAGGCTTACAGAACGCTCCTCTACCGCATCATCATAAGATGATACCCGTAGCTTCGGTGCATGGTTTGAGCCCCGTTACATCTTCCGCGCAGGCCGACTCGACTAGTGAGCTATTACGCTTTCTTTAAAGGGTGGCTGCTTCTAAGCCAACCTCCTAGCTGTCTAAGCCTTCCCACATCGTTTCCCACTTAACCATGACTTTGGGACCTTAGCTGACGGTCTGGGTTGTTTCCCTTTTCACGACGGACGTTAGCACCCGCCGTGTGTCTCCCATGCTCGGCACTTGTAGGTATTCGGAGTTTGCATCGGTTTGGTAAGTCGGGATGACCCCCTAGCCGAAACAGTGCTCTACCCCCTACAGTGATACATGAGGCGCTACCTAAATAGCTTTCGAGGAGAACCAGCTATCTCCGAGCTTGATTAGCCTTTCACTCCGATCCACAGGTCATCCGCTAACTTTTCAACGGTAGTCGGTTCGGTCCTCCAGTCAGTGTTACCTAACCTTCAACCTGCCCATGGATAGATCGCCCGGTTTCGGGTCTATACCCAGCGACTAAACGCCCTATTAAGACTCGCTTTCGCTACGCCTCCCCTATTCGGTTAAGCTCGCCACTGAATATAAGTCGCTGACCCATTATACAAAAGGTACGCAGTCACCTAACAAAGTAGGCTCCCACTGCTTGTACGCATACGGTTTCAGGTTCTATTTCACTCCCCTCTCCGGGGTTCTTTTCGCCTTTCCCTCACGGTACTGGTTCACTATCGGTCAGTCAGTAGTATTTAGCCTTGGAGGATGGTCCCCCCATATTCAGACAAAGTTTCTCGTGCTCCGTCCTACTCGATTTCATTGACAAGAGATTTTCGTGTACGGGGCTATCACCCACTATGGCCGCACTTTCCAGAGCGTTCCACTAATCTCAAATCAACTTAAGGGCTGGTCCCCGTTCGCTCGCCACTACTAAGGGAATCTCGGTTGATTTCTTTTCCTCAGGGTACTTAGATGTTTCAGTTCCCCTGGTTCGCCTCTTGCACCTATGTATTCAGTACAAGATAACCAGCTTATGCTGGCTGGGTTCCCCCATTCAGAGATCTCTGGATCACAGTCTGTTTGCCGACTCCCCAAAGCTTATCGCAGGCTACCACGTCTTTCATCGCCTCTGACTGCCAAGGCATCCACCGTATGCGCTTCTTCACTTGACCATATAACCCCAAGCAATCTGGTTATACTGTGAAGACGACATTCGCCGAAAATTCGTACGTTGCTCTTTCGAGCAGAACTCACAAATTTTACCTTAGCCTGATCCACCAGCAGTGAAACTGGTGTTCAGTCTATATCTATCACATATCCGAATTTTTAAAGAACGATCTGACAAAAG